>DAORUY010000138.1:0-7871 GCA_035433445.1 Paracoccaceae bacterium | reverse complement strand
ACCTGCGCGGCTCGATCTTCGTGGGGGCGCCTTTGGGGGTGGGGCGGCGGTTTATCGCGCCCCATGTGCCCGCCTTCAAGGATGATTATCCGCAGATCGACGTGCGGCTCCGCCTGTCGGACCGCAAGATTGACGTGGTGGGCGAAGGGCTCGACATGGCCTTTCACATGGGGGCGCTGGAGGACAGCACGCTGAAGTTGCGGGTGGTGGCCGATTGCCCGCGCATCCTGTGTGCGGCCCCCGCCTATGTGACGCGGCGGGGCGACCCTGTGGATGGTGATGCGCTGGTCAGGGACCGGCATGACTGCCTGAACCTGCGGTTCCCCGGCGCGCGCGAATTTCAATGGACGTTGGCCACCCCCGAAGGTCCGCGCAAGTTCGAGGTGTCGGGGCCTTTCGAGACCGACGATGGTGATGTGCTGACGACCTGGGCACTGGACGGGCGGGGCATCATCCTCAAGCCGATCTTCGAGGTTGCCAGCCATCTGAAATCCGGCGCGCTGGTGCCGGTGGCGCGGGCCACGCCGCCCCTGGCGGTGCAGCTGTCCTGCCTGACCCAGCACCGCCGCCTGCGCGACCCCAAGATCCGCACCTTTACCGATTTCATCATCGCCCGGTGCAGGGCCGATCTGTTGCGCGAAACCGAAGGGGCGGAAATGGCGTTGGCGGGCGGTCCGGGGGCTTGACGATCCGCCAGCGGCTTGGTCAGTGCGTGGCATGCAGGTGCAAGGGAGGCGGGGCATGGATCTTGCCGTTCTGATGCTGGTGCATAATGAGGCCGCGCTTTTGCGCACCTGGCTTGGCCAATATGTTCCCCTGATCGGGGGCTAGAATGTCTATGTGATGATCCATGGCGCCGGAGCCGGCGATCGAGGCACAGCTTGCGGGCGTGAACCGCATTCCTCTGCCGCGGCGCCGCATCAACTGGAAGTTCGAACGCACGCGCACCGCGATGATCAACGCCTATGCGAACCTTCTGTTCGACAATTACGATTGCGTGATCATGTCGGACGTGGATGAGATCATCTTTGCCGATCCCGCCAAGGGTGATTTGCGCAGCCTGATCGAGGCGGCGCGCGGCCATCCGGTTGTCAACGTCATCGGCTTGCAGGTGGTCGAGCGCCGCGATGACCCAGAGATTTCGCCGCAGGGCGCGCGGCTGTTTGCGGCCCGTCCGATTGCCTTCGTCGATGCCGATTGCTGCAAACCGCGGATCGCCTTTGACAGCCCGGGGTGGAGCCGGGGGGGGCATGCCAGCCGCCACCCCCTGCATCTGGGTGAGGGGCTGTTCATGGCACATCTGAAATGCGCCTCGTCCGCGAATGCACGCCAAGTGGCAGAGGCGCGGGCGGAATTGGTCGAAGGGTTCGACGGGATCGGCAATGAGGCCCGCCAGCGCTGGTGGACCAAGGGCGACCGGATGTGCCGCTGGATGTCGAAGGCGGCTTCAAGCCGTCCGCTGGTCGATCTGGACGATCAGCTTGATCTGATCCGGGCGGAACTTGCCGCCAATGTGGGCGAGAATCGCGCGCAACGGGCCGGGTTTTCCTATGCCTTGCCCGGCCTGAACCTGTCGGAGGCCTATAGGATGCCCGAACGTTTTGCCGGGTTAGACATCACCCTCTGGGCGTGACTTTGCCCTGATGTACAAAACGGCTGGAAGAGGGGCTTCGACATCCACCGCAGACGGGCATCGGGCGTTTCGGTCTACCCGCTGCCGCCTCTGCGGATGTGAGGTGCCTTTTGCAGGGAAAAGGGGCTTCCCCGCCGCTTGGAGTTTCTGGCGGCATCACTCTTCGGGCAAGCCCTCAACGATGACGACATGGGCGATGCAGGCGCCAGCCCGCCGGGCGCGGGCGGCCTGATATTCGGGCGAGGCGTAACAGTCGCGCGCCGCTTGCAGGCTGGGGAATTCGATCAGCACATGGCGGGCAAGTTCGGGGCCCTCCAGAACTTCGGACGGCCCGCCACGCGCAAGTAACCGGGCGCCGTGGAGGGCAAAGGCGGCGGGAGCCAGCGCTTGATAGCCAGCGTAAGCCGCGGGATCGGTTACCGTGACGTGCGCGATCCAGTAGCCCTTCACGTGCCTGCCTTCGCGGATGTCTGGCCGGACTCGAGCAGGCGCCGCGCAATTTCGGCGGCTTCTGTCAGGTGTTCCCGCACCGCCCGCGCCGCCGCCTCGGCGTCGTTCGCGCAAATCGCATCGAAAATGCGCCCCATCCGCGTCGGCCCCGAGACGTGCCGGTCAGTAGTCGCGAGTGTCAGCGCCCGCAGGCGCGAGATACGGCCGTTCAGGCGCTGCACGATTTCCCAGGCGATTTCGTGCCCGGCGGCAAGGAAAATCACCTCGTAAAACCGCGTCGTTGCATCATAAAGCACTTGCGGCCATGCGCCAGAGAAGGCCGCGTCAAGCGCCTTGTGGGCTTCGGCGAGGTCATGCTTGACTCTGGCGTCGGCCAGGACGGCGCAATCCGCAGCCGCTTTGGCTTCCAGAAGCAGGCGGATATCGTAGATCTGCCTGGCCTGGTTCCAGTCGAGCGTGGCAACCATTGGCCCGCTCCGGGGTGCGATCTCCACAAGTCCCTCGGCCTCGAGATAGCGGATCGCTTCGCGCACGACGGATCGCGAAACCCCCATCCGATCGCAAAGCGTGCGTTCGACAAGTCGGTCTCCGGATTTGAACCGTCCGACGATGATCGCGGTTCGCAAGCGATCGATCGCCATTTCGCGCAGCGTCTGCGGCGGCTGTTCGATCTTCAGGCTGTCGGGGGCGCTGTTCATGGCCAAACTCTACCGGTCAGACCGACGCGAAGCAAGTGTCTATTGACATATGATAGGATGGTATACCAAAATACCATGAGACTCAAGCCGAAGGACTGCCGAATGCCCGCGCTCATCCGAAAGACACTCATCAACATCGAAACCACGCTGATCGAAGGTGGTCGCGCCGCAGCCGCCCCGCTGAAGCTGATTGCCGCGGCGGCGGTGGTAAAGAACCCCTGGGCCGGAATGGGCTTTGTCGAAGATTTGCGACCTGCAATCCATGAGGTTGCGCCGCAACTGGGTGCGCTGCTGACGCAAATGGTCCTTGATGCAGCCGGCGGCGGAGACCGGGTAGAGGCCTATGGCAAGGCGGCTGTCGTAGGATTGGATGGCGAGGTCGAGCATGCCTCGGCGCTGATTCACACGCTGCGTTTCGGCAATCACTACCGAACGGCGGTGGGCGCCAAAAGCTATCTTGCCTTCACCAATACGCGCGGCCCGGCAAACTGCCCGATCATGATCCCGCTCATGGACAAGAACGATGAAGGACGGCGCTCGCATTATCTGACGATCCAGTTCGCCATCCCGGATGCGCCGGCAGCGGACGAAATCGTGGTCGCGCTGGGCGCTTCCATCGGCGGGCGGCCGCATCATCGCATCGGCGACCGTTATCAGGATCTTAAGGAGCTTGGTCATGACGCTGCGAACCCTGCTGCTGTCTGACGGCACAAGCGTTACGGCGCTGGAGGCGGGTTCGGGGGAGCCCTTGCTGCTCATCCATGGGGTTGGCATGCGGGCCGAAGCCTGGGCCCCGCAGATCGAGGCTTTGGCAGCCGACTATTGCGTGATCGCGGTGAACATGCCAGGTCACGGCGGCAGCGATCCTTTGGCTGACGGGGCACGCCTGCCGGACTATGTCGCCTGGGCCGAAAGCGTGGTGCGCGCGCTGGAGCTCGGATCGGTCAATGTGGCTGGCCATTCGATGGGCGCACTGATTGCCGCCGGGCTCGCGGCCGAACATCCGGCGCTGGTGCGCCGGCTTGCCGTGCTGAACGCGGTGCACTGCCGCAGCCCCGAGGCGCGGGCCTCGGTCCTGGCGCGGGCGGAGGAGATTGCGCGCGGCGAGGGAGACTTCGATGCTCCGCTGTCGCGCTGGTTCGGAGACGGTCCGGCCGACCGGTCTGTGCGCCCGCGGGTGGCAGAATGGCTGCGCGAAGTGGATAGCCGTGGATATGCAGCGGCCTACCGGGCCTTTGCCGAGGGCGACAGTCACTATGCCGACTGCTGGGGCGGGTTTCGCTGCCCGGTGCTGGTGCTGACCGGCGGCGACGATGCGAACTCAACCCCCGCAATGACTCGCGCGATGGCCGAAGCGGCGCCGTTCGGTGAGGCAGTGGTGATCGAGGGACATCGCCACATGGTCAATCTGACCGCGCCTGAAGCCGTGTCGGATGCAATGCGGCACTGGTTGCAGCGGCGCGCCGATGAACCTGGCATGGCCATCTTGAACCCGCGGCTGTTGCGCGACGCTTTTGGCACTTTCATGACCGGGGTGACGGTGGTGACCACCGTGGATGCGGAGGGTAATCCGCTTGGGTTCACCGCCAATTCCTTCTCATCTGTCTCGCTCGACCCACCGCTCCTGCTTGTGTCGATGGCGCGCCGGTCGATCAACCGTGATGCCTTCGTCTCGGCGCGCGGGTTTGCGGTCAACATCCTGTCGGAAGGGCAGAAGGACATCTCGTCGACCTTCGCCCGACCGGTTGATGACCGCTTCTCGAATATCTACTGGCGGCGGGGGCCCGAAGGGTCGCCACTCATCGCCGGGGTGGCGGCCTGGTTCGATTGCGTTCACCATCAGGTCGTGGAGGCGGGTGACCACATCATCCTCATCGGGCGCATTACAGCCTTCGAGGCAACGCAGACGGCAGGCTTGGGTTACTACCGAGGCAGCTACTTCACCCCTGCCGAAACTGCCGTGCAAGTGTCGGCAGGTCCGGACGTGGTGATCTCTGCCGTGCTGGAACGTGCGGGCGAGGTGTTGCTGGTTGACGACGGGCACGGCGGACTCACACTTCCTGCGGTGCGCGTCGGCCGCGAGGGGGTCCAGGCGGCCCTTGCCTCCCTGATCGCAGGAACGGGCGCTGACGCCGCGCCGGGCTTCATCTATGCGGTCTATGAGGACGTTGTCCGTGCTCATCAGCACATTGCGTTTCTGTGCCCCGCCGGGCCAGGCAAGCCAACACATGGTGCCTTTGTCGAATTGGACCCGAGCGGACTGTCCGACGTGACCGATCCGGCGATGCGGGTCATGCTCGAACGGCTCGCCGAGGAAAGTCGCATGGGCAACTACGGCGTCTACTTCGGAAATCAGGATCGGGGACGCGTAGAAACCATCCGGGAAAGGACCAAACTATGAAGTTTTCCCTGTTCATCCATATGGAGCGGGTGAATCCCACTGACCCCGAGCCGCGTCTTTACCGTGAGATGCTGGAACTGTGCCGCATGGCCGACGAAGGGGGCATGTCCGCCATCTGGACCGGCGAACACCACGGGATGAGTTTCACCATCGCCCCAAACCCGCTTCTGAACCTCGTCGACCTTGCCCGGCGGACGAAGAACGTGCGCCTGGGGACCGGAACCGTCATCGCGCCCTTCTGGCATCCGATCAAGCTGGCGGGCGAGGCGGCAATGGCCGACATCATCATGGACGGCCGCCTGGACCTTGGCATCGCCCGGGGTGCCTACAACTTCGAGTACGAACGTGTGATGCCGGGCCTCGACGCCTGGAACGCAGGCGGGCGGATGCGCGAGCTGATCCCCGCGATCAAGGGGTTGTGGAAGGGCGACTATGCTCACGAAGGCCAGTACTGGCAGTTTCCGTCCACGACCTCGGCGCCCTTGCCGCTTCAGCAACCGCACCCCCCGATCTGGGTCGCCGCGCGCGATCCGAACAGCCACGAGTTTGCGGTATCGCAGGGCTGTAACGTCCAGGTTACGCCCATGTACCTGCCGCACGAGGAAACGGTCAGTCTCATGGACCGCTTCAACGCGGCATGTGCCGCACACCCAGAGATGCCGCGCCCGAAGATCATGATCCTTCAGCACGGTTATGTCGCCAAGGACGCTGCCGATGCCGACCTGGCCGCGCGGGAACTCAATGCCTTCTACAATTATTTCGGCGCCTGGTTCCAGAACAAGCGCCCCATCCACATGGGGATGATCCAGCCGATTACGCCGGAAGAAATTGCGGCCAATCCGACCTACTCCCCCGAAGCAATGCGCAAGAACCTTCTCATCGGGGAAAAGGGCGAGGTCATTGACCGCCTCAAGTTGGTCGAGGCGCTGGGCTATGATGAATTCTCTCTCTGGATCGACAGCGGTATGAGCTTCGAGCGCAAGCGCGATTCGCTCAGAAGGCTGATCGAGGACGTAATGCCTGCCTTCGCCTGAGGATTTTCCAATGGACCGCTTCCAGCACTATATCGACGGCGTTTTCGAAGAGGGCGCGGGCAGTTTCGAAAGCCTGGACCCCGCGTCCGGTCGGCCTTGGGCGTTGATGCCAGAAGCCCGCGCAGCCGACGTCAATCGGGCCGTGGAAGCGGCCCACCGTGCTTTCCACGCGCGCGCCTGGGCGGAGCTGACGGCATCGGCGCGCGGCAAATTGCTTATGAAGCTGGCCGATCTGGTGCAGGCCGCTGCGCCGCGCCTTGCGGAACTGGAAACCCGCGACACCGGCAAGATCATTCGCGAGACGCGCGCGCAGATCGCCTACGTTGCAGACTACTACCGCTATTACGCGGGACTTGCCGACAAGATCGAAGGTGCGCACCTGCCGATCGACAAGCCGGACATGGAGGTCTGGCTCCGGCGTGAACCGGTGGGCGTCGTTGCCGCCATCGTGCCTTGGAACAGCCAGTTGTTCTTGTCGGCGGTGAAGCTAGGCCCCGCCCTGGCGGCCGGTTGCACCGTCGTGGTCAAAGCCAGCGAGGACGGTCCCGCGCCGCTTCTCGAATTTGCACGACTTGTGCATGAGGCGGGTTTCCCCCCCGGCGTCGTCAACGTTCTGACTGGCGGGCCCGAGGCCGGACAGGCGCTGACCGCCCATCCTCTGGTCGCGCATATCGCCTTCACCGGCGGACCCGAAACCGCGCGCCACATCGTGCGCGCTTCGGCAGGGAATCTGGCGAAGACCTCGCTCGAGCTCGGCGGCAAGTCGCCCCTCATCGTCTTTGACGATGCGGATCTCGACAGCGCCGCCAACGCGCAGGTGGCGGGAATCTTTGCCGCGACGGGGCAAAGCTGCGTCGCGGCCTCACGCCTTCTGGTGCAACGCGGTGTGAAGGACGCCATGTTGTCGCGTCTCAGTGCGAAGGCCGCGGCGGTGAAGATCGGCCGCCCCTCCGACATGAGTACCGAGGTCGGCCCCCTCTGCACGCTTCGTCAGCGTGACCGCATCGCGCGGATCATCACAGAATCGGTCGCTGCCGGGGCGCGGATCGTTGCTGGCGGGCAAACGCCCGAAGGCGAAGGATTCTATTTTCCACCAACGATCCTTGACTGTTCAAATGCTTTGCAGGCGCCCTGCGTCACACAGGAACTGTTCGGCCCGGTCCTGTCGGTCGTCGCCTTCGACACCGAAGAAGAGGCACTGATGCTCGCCAACGACACGTCCTACGGCCTCGCCTCGGGGATATTCTCAAGCAACCTCACACGGGCGCACCGGATGGTGCGCGGCATCCATGCAGGGGTCGTTTGGGTGAACACCTATCGCGCCGTGTCGCCGATCGCGCCGTTCGGCGGTCACGGCCTTTCCGGCCATGGTCGCGAAGGCGGCATGGCGGCGGCGCTGGATTATACGAAGGTGAAAACCGTTTGGCTGCGCACTTCGGACGACGCGATACCAGATCCGTTCGTGATGCGCTGACCAGAGGGCAGCGCCGGAAAAAAGCGACGCAAAGTGTGTGCCAAGTATGCAGGCGCCATTTGACCCGCGTGTACGGACCAAACAGCTTGTGCTGCAGGGGAAATATGGAGGCGGGTATCGGAATCGAACCGATCTTCACGGATTTGCAATCCGCTGCGTAACCTCTCCGCCAACCCGCCGC
>DAORUY010000137.1:0-8027 GCA_035433445.1 Paracoccaceae bacterium | reverse complement strand
AGCATAACCTTGCCAAGGTTAGGGTCGTGAGTTCGAATCTCATCGCCCGCTCCATTCAAAAGGGCACCGGAACCGGTGCCCTTTTGTGTTTCTGCAGCCCCTCTTTTTGCCGCCAGTCCTTCCGACCGAGCAGAACCAACCTACGAATTCAGCCTTGCCAAGCCGGATGAGTTGGGCTAGCAGACCGACCAAGGAGCGCGGGCGTAGCTCAGGGGTAGAGCATAACCTTGCCAAGGTTAGGGTCGTGAGTTCGAATCTCATCGCCCGCTCCAGACATCATGATCATCATGCGCGGTATCTTGACCCTCGGGCGCCGGGGTTATGGCAGGCTTGGTCCCGTCCCGATTTCCGGAACAAGCCATCCGTCGGACAGGTGCCGCGAATACCATCGCGGTACATCGCAAACTGCAGGTTGCGAGGATCAAAACCGCAGCTAAAGTGCCTGCGAGACACGGCCTCTACCAAGCCGGCCGCCGAAACTGGAGTGTGTGAAGAGTGGGAACAACGATTGCTTTGCATCTTGGATCGGAATGCACCGATGGCGGCGTGCTCATCCGTTCGATGCTGCGCAGCCGGTCGGTTCTGGCGGATCAGTCCATCGTCGTGCCCCCGCCTCGGCACTACCGCACGCTCATCCGCGCCGCGCTTGCGGTTCTGAACGGCGACACTTCGGGTGCGGACCGCGTCGACCGTGTCCTAGATGAGCTTGTCACCAGCCAGACGGCAGAACGGCTGGTGCTTTTTGCCGACAGGCTGATCTGTGAACCGGGCCAGGCCATTGACGGGCAGCTGCTTTACCCGCTGGCGCCTTTACGGCTGGCGGCCTTCCGCGCGCTGGTGCCGGGGCGGACCATCGAATTTCAGATGGCACTCTGCAGTCCGGCGATACTGGTACCGGCCCTTGCCGCGCAGTCTGACGCAAGCGGCACCTCGATGACCGGACAGGAGGCGCGCGCGCTCAGCTGGCTATCGACCGTGACCGAGATCATCCGCACCAACCCCGGTATCCACATGACGCTTTGGTGCAATGAAGATACGCCGCTGATCTGGCCGGATGTGCTGCGCGCGATCAGCGCCTATCGTGGGCCGGCGCTGCTCGATGGCGACAATGATCTTCTGTCGGCGCTGCTGACCGACACGGGGTACACCAGCCTTGCTCGTTCGCTGATCGCCCGCCCGCCCGTCAGCGCGGC
Source organism: Paracoccaceae bacterium (assembly GCA_035433445.1). Classification (GTDB taxonomy): domain Bacteria; phylum Pseudomonadota; class Alphaproteobacteria; order Rhodobacterales; family Rhodobacteraceae; genus TMP-24. The sequence continues at coordinate 6,834 of DAORUY010000137.1, read as the reverse complement.
GGACCGGCGCAACCGGATCAGCACCGCGCTTGAGGCACATGCCCGCCCCGGATCGCTGGAGATGGATGTCACCCTGCCCGGTTGGACAACCGAAGACATCGAAGCGATCACCGAACGCTATATCGCTGATTGCGCGGAAATCGCCCGGCTGCCGGGGGTGAGGTTCATTTCGCCCTGACGGGTGAGACCCCCTCAGCTCATCCCAAGCGCGGCCTTGTACATTTCCAGGACCGCTTCTTCTTCGGCGATATCGTCCTTGTCGCGTTTGCGCAGCGCGATCAGCTTGCGGATCACCTTGGTGTCGTAGCCGCGGCCCTTGGCTTCGGCCATGACCTCTTTTTGCTGCTCGACAATGTCCTTCTTCTCGGACTCCAGATGTTCATATTGCTCGATAAACTGGCGCAACTCGGCTGCGGTGACATTGTAGGCGGCATCTGACGCTGCGTCGTTCATTTCAGGCTCCGGTTAAGACAGGCCCTTAGCTATCCAACCGGCCCGCGCCCTTCAAGGGCCTTGGGGCGCGAGACCCTTGAAGGGGCGGCATCAAACCGCTAGCGAGGAGCAGAGACAAGGCGGGGGTCCGGCAATGGAATTTCTGATCTGGGCAGGGGCCGCAGTCACGCTGGCAGGCGTCGGCGGTTTGATGGCCTGCGTGATCAGCGTCGCCCGTGCCCGGCGCGCGGGCTTGGGCGAAGAGGCGCTGAAAGCCCGGCTTCAGAAAGTCATCGCCCTGAATTTGGGGGCGCTTTTCCTGTCGGTCATCGGCCTGATGATGGTGGTTATCGGGATCTTCCTGGGCTGAAGGCGGCGCATCGGGCTAGGCCTGCGGGAAAAGTCTTGCATGTTCCTGGATCGCAAATCGATCCGTCATCCCCGCCACATAATCCAGCACGACCCGCGCCAGTTCGGTCCGGTCACGGGCCCGCGCCACGTCCTGCGCCCATTCTTGCGGCAAAAGGGCCGGGTCATCCAGAAAGAGCGGGAACAGATCGTCGATCATTGCGGTGACCCGCCTGCGTTCCACAATGACGCTAGGCGCCCGATACATGCGGGTGAACAGAAAACTCTTGATCGCGCGCAGATTCTGGAAAAGCGGCTTGGAAAACCGGATGATCGGGCCATCCATTTCACGGATCGCCTGTGCCGATTTGGGCTGGCTCGCCTGAAGGCGGGTGCGCGCCACGGCGATCACATCTTCCACCATCTCGCCAAAGACCCTGCGCAGGGCCTCGTGCCGCCGCCGCATCGGATCAAGGCCGGGATAAAGCCGGTCGACCTCGGCAAAGGCGGGGCCGGTCACAGGTAGCTCCATCAGGTCGGCTTCGGTGAACAGGCCCGCGCGCAGACCGTCATGCAGGTCATGGTGGTTATAGGCCACATCGTCGGCCACCGCCGCCACCTGGGCTTCCGCACTGGCGAAACTGTCCAGTTCAAGATCGTAGCGCGTGTTGAACTCCGCCAGCGCATAAGGCATCAGCGACGGATCGCCAACCGAATGGGAGCCGGACGCATTCGGCCCGATCACCGGACCATTGTGCTTGGCAATCCCTTCAAGCGTTTCCCAGGTCAGGTTCAGCCCGTCGAAATCGGCATAATGCCGTTCCAGCATGGTCACGATGCGGATGGCCTGGGCGTTATGGTCAAACCCGCCATAGGGTTTCATCAGTTCGGCCAACGCATCTTCGCCGGTATGGCCAAAGGGCGGATGGCCAAGGTCATGCGCCAACGCCACCGCCTCGGCCAGTTCGACATTCAGGCCAAGCGTGCCCGCGATGGTGCGGGCAACCTGCGCCACTTCGATCGTATGGGTCAGGCGGGTGCGGTAATAGTCGCCCTCGTGCTCGACGAACACCTGCGTCTTGTGCTTCAGCCGCCGGAAGGCCGAAGAATGGATGATCCGGTCACGATCGCGCTGAAAGGGCGAGCGGAAGGTCGACAGCTTTTCGGGGAACAGTCTGCCGCGGCTTTGATCAGGCTGACAGGCATAAGGCGCTAAAGTCATTTTTCGCTATTCTTGTCCATCGCTTTGCCCGATCATATATATAAACGGTCAAGAATTGACACGGGACCATACCATGAACCTGACCCTTCCTCCGAAAGTCACGCCTCGCGCCTTCCAGCGGCTTGCCGAGATCAATTCGGACGCAAGCGCCGCCAAAGCCCTGCGGGTTGCGGTCGAAGGCGGAGGTTGTTCGGGTTTTCAATATGACATCCGTCTGGACGATCCGGCACCGGACGACCTGATCCTGGAAGGCGACGGTCAGAAGGTTCTGATCGATTCCGTATCCCTGCCCTTTTTGGCAAATGCCACCATCGATTTTTCCGAAGAGCTGATCGGCGCGCGGTTCGTCGTGGACAATCCGAACGCAACATCGTCCTGCGGCTGCGGGACAAGCTTTTCCATCTGATCCATTGCCCCTATAGTCGCCAGACATTTCCCTGGCCGAGGCCCCATGTTCACCGAAATATTGATTGTCGTCCTGCTCACCGTGTTGAACGGGCTACTGGCCATGTCAGAGCTTTCCATTGTTTCCGCGCGGCCTACCCGGCTGAAGGTCATGGCCGAACAGGGGCGGTCCGGGGCAGCGACGGCACTGTCGCTGCAAGAACATCCGGGGCGCTTCCTGTCGGCGGTGCAGATCGGCATCACGCTGGTGGGCATCCTGTCCGGCGCGATTTCCGGCGCGACGCTGGGTGCGCGTCTGACGGCGGGCCTGCTGGCCTCCGGCCTTTCGCCCTCGCTGTCGCACACGCTGGGCGTCGGGATCGTTGTGGCGGCCATCACTTATCTGTCGCTCATCATTGGCGAACTGGTGCCCAAGCAGATCGCGCTCAAGAACCCCGAAGGGGTCGCTGTGCGCGTGGCGCCCGCGATGCGCATTCTGGCTTCGGCCACGACGCCGCTGGTCTGGTTTTTGGATATTTCCGGGCGTGCGGTCCTGTTCTTGCTGCGCCAATCGCGGGTTTCGGCCGAAGAGATGACGGATGAGGAGGTCAAGCTGACCATTGCCGAGGCCGAAACGGCGGGTGTCCTCTCCTCGGACGAGCGTGAAATGATCGCGGGCGTCATGCGGCTTGCGGATCGCACGGCCCGAACCCTGATGACCCCGCGCACGGATGTCGAGTTTCTCGACATTACCGCCAGCGCGGCGACGGCGCAGAAGATGGCGCGCGAAACCGGCAAAGCACTTCTGCCCGTCACCGAAGGCGGGCCAGACGCGATCATCGGCGTGATCCCGGTGCGCGACCTTCTCGTGTGGAAACCCGCAAGCGTCGCGCTCAGGTCGCTGGTGCGCGAGGTGCCAATCGTGATCGACATCGCCGACGCCACGCAAGTGATTGAAAAGCTGCGTGCAAGCCCGGTCAATATGGTGCTGGTCTTTGACGAATACGGCCATTTCGAAGGTGTGATCACCCCCATGGACGTGCTGGAGGGGATCACCGGATCCTTCGACAGCCCCGGCGAGGATGAGCCGGACATGGTGGTCCGCGACGATGGCTCTTTCCTCGTGTCCGGCTCGATGGCCGCTGACGAATTCGCTGACCGGATGGGCCTGCGCCTGCCCGAAGACCGCGATTATGAAACGGTCGCCGGTCTGGTTCTGGAAACGCTCGGCCATATTCCGAAGCTGGGCGAAAAGATGCGTGTGCAGAACCTCAAGATCGAGGTGATCGACCTTGACGGTTTCCGCATCGACAAGATTCTCGTCACTTCGGTCTGATCAGCCGTCGGCGGCACCGACGATCTTGCACAGGCTGCGGCGGACATATTTGTCTTCCGCCACTTGGCCGGCCTGAATCTTGAAGGTCGCCGTGGCGCGAACCCCTTTGGTGCCGGACTTGACCGTCACCAGCAGGCCCTGCGGCCGCCCCGACCCCGAGGTTTCCTGATAGGCGCTGATCGTGCCGCGCTTTTCACTGACCTTGATGCCGGAAAAGTCCTCGGCCTTCACCGCCTTCGCCATGCGCGCCAGCGCCTTGTCGGCAGACGTGTTCGAAAAGACCTGCGACACCGTGAAAACCAATGGCGTCACCAAGGGCACCCCCGACACGCGGTAGCTTTTCTCGCAGGGCCCGGCCAACGCCGGGGCGGCGGCAAGGGCGGACAGAACCGGCACAAGCAGAAGGCTTCGAAACATCATGAACTCCCATCGGCGCATTGGCCCCCACGGGCGGCAGCTTCGCGATTGTCTGACCATTGTCGAGTAAGGAAATCCCCCAGCCCGGCTTGCGCGCTGGCATCATCCGGCCGATGATGGGCAGGCAGGAACAGGACAGACCCATGAAGATCGCGACCTTCAACATCAACGGTATCAAGGCCCGGGCCGAGGCGCTGCCTGCCTGGCTCGATCAGGCAAAGCCCGATGTGGTGCTGCTGCAAGAGATCAAATCGGTGGATGAAGGTTTCCCCCGCGACCTGTTCGAGGACCGTGGCTATTTCGTCGAAACCCATGGCCAGAAGGGCTTCAACGGCGTCGCGATCTTGTCGAAACTGCCTTTGGAGGACGTCGAGCGTGGCCTGCCGGGGGACGACAGCGACGAACAGTCCCGCTGGATCGAGGCCACGGTGATCGGCCAGACTGCCATTCGTCTGTGCGGGCTTTACCTGCCGAACGGCAATCCGGTGCCGGGGCCGAAGTATGACTACAAACTCGCCTGGATGGCGCGGATGAAGGCGCGCGCGGCCGAACTTCTGGCAACTGAAATACCGGTGGTGATGGCGGGGGATTACAACATCATCCCGCAGGCCGAAGATGCCGCGCGACCCGAGGTCTGGACGGAAGACGCGCTTTTCCTGCCCGAAAGCCGCGCGGCTTACCGGCGGATCCTGCATCTGGGTTTCACCGAGGCGTTCCGCGCCACCGAACCCCGGCCCGGCCATTATTCCTTCTGGGACTATCAGGCGGGCGCGTGGGAGCGCAACAATGGCATCCGCATCGACCATCTGCTCTTGTCGCCGCAGGCGGCGGACCTGATGCGGGGCGCGGGCATCGACAAATCGGTGCGGGCGGGCGAAAAACCGTCGGACCATGTGCCCGTCTGGATCGACCTCGCGGCCTGACCGCTCAGCCGTTCGCCGTCACGTCATGGCCATAGAGCCAACGGAAGCGGTTTGCCGCCGCATTGGGGGCCAGCCTGCCCAATAGCCGCAATCCGGTATGTGCAATGTCCCGGCGCAGGCCCGACAGGTGATAGTTGCGCGCATTGGCATTTGCCGCCGCAACGATGCGCGCGGTGCGGGGCGCGCGCGCCGCCGCATAGGCCGCCAGCGCACTGGCCCCCGGACGGGCGGCAAGTTCGGCGGCCAGCACCCAGGCATCTTCCAGCGCCATGTTCGCACCCTGCGCCAGAAAGGGCAGCGTCGGATGGGCCGCATCCCCCAGAAGGACCGCCCCCTGCCCTTGCCAACAGGGCGCGACTGGATGGCGGAACAGACCCCAAAGGTTCGGGCGTTCGATCTGGTCGAACCAGCCACGCACCTCGGGGATGAAACTTTCAAACGCGATCCGCAGCGCCAGCGGATCATCGGTCAGTGACCAACTTTCCTCGGCCCATTTTGCGCGCTCCTCGATCGCCACGATATTGCGCAGCCTGCCCCCCCGCAGCGGATAGGTCACCACATGCCGCCCGGCCCCCATGTAGATGCGCGCAACCGGCGGGATCGGTCCTTCGGCGGGCAAGGTGGCACGCCAGGCAACCTGGCCGGTGAAGAACGGGGCGGCCTGACCACCAAGCGCGATGCGCACCCGTGAATGCAGGCCATCGGCTCCAACCAGAAGACCGGCGCCCTCCTTGCCGTGCGCGGTGTCGAGGATCGGGGGATGATCGCCCAAGGCCACCGCCGTCACCTGCCGGTCAAGATGGATATCGGCACCCGCCGCGCGGGCCGCCTGTTCCAGAAGCCCGATCAGGTCGGCCCGGTGGAAGAACCGGAAATCGCCGCGCGGTGCGATTTTCAGAAGGTCGATCCGCGTCACCAGCTGGCCGGTTTCTCCGTCAAACAGTTCTACCGCCTCAGCCACCTGCCCGGCCCCGGCCGCGGCCTCGCCCAGACCCAGCGCCTTCAGAACCGCCATGCCGTTCGGGGTGATCTGCAACCCGGCCCCCACTTCGCGGATCGCGGGCGCCTGTTCCAGCACCCGCACCCGCGCGCCGCGCGCGCCCAATGCTGTCGCCACGGCCAGCCCCGCGATACCCGCACCCAGCACCGTGACGTCCCTGCCTTCAATCATGCCTGCCCCCAAAACGCCGCCTGAAACGACAATGCCGGGGCATGACGGCCCCGGCATCTGTCCTACGCCCGAAGGCCTACATAGGGAACTGTCTCAATCGTCGCGGTGAACCCGTTCACGGCGTTCGTGCTTTTCCTGCGCTTCCAGCGTCATCGTGGCGATGGGCCGCGCATCGAGCCGCTTGAGCGAAATCGGCTCGCCGGTCATTTCACAATACCCATACTCGCCATGTTCGATCCGGCGCAGCGCCGCGTCGATCTTGGTCACGAGCTTGCGTTGACGGTCGCGGGTGCGAAGCTCCAGCGCTCGATCAGTTTCCTCGCTGGCGCGGTCGGCGATGTCGGGCACGGCGCGGGCGCTGTCTTGCAGGCCTTCCAGCGTCTCCGCCGACTGTTCAAGCAACTCTTCCTTCCAGGCAATCAGCTTGCGGCGGAAATACTCAAGCTGCCGCTCGTTCATGAAGGGTTCGTCTTCGGCCGGACGATAATCGTCTGGAAGAAAGACCTCAGGCTTCATCTTCACTTCCTCCTCGGGCCGGACACCAATCACAAAATCATGTCAGTCAAACCGGCCTTCTGGCGCGTCCCCATACTAGATGCAG
>DAORUY010000136.1:0-8048 GCA_035433445.1 Paracoccaceae bacterium | reverse complement strand
ATCATCCAGAAATGCAGCTTGCCCGCCCATTCCGGATACTGTCGGCCCGACATCTTGCCCATCCAGTAATACATGCCCGCGAAGATCGCGAAGACCGCGCCGAGGGACATCACATAGTGGAAGTGGGCCACGACATAGTAGGTGTCGTGATAGACGCGGTCCACCGGGGCCTGGCTCAGCACCACACCGGTCACGCCGCCAGTGGTGAAGAGGAAGAGGAACCCGAAGGCCCAAAGCATCGGCGTCTTGAACTCGACCGAGCCGCCCCACATCGTCGCGATCCACGAAAAGACCTTGATGCCGGTCGGCACCGCGATGACCATCGTGGCCAGCATGAAGTAGGATTGCTGGGTCAGCGACATGCCAACAGTGTACATGTGGTGCGCCCAGACGACGAAGCCCAGCACCCCGATCGCCACCATCGCATAGACCATCGGCAGATAACCGAAGATCGGCTTTTTCGCGAAGGTCGAAATGACGTGGCTGATGATGCCGAAGCCCGGAACGATGATGATATAGACTTCCGGGTGGCCGAAGAACCACAAGATATGCTGGTACAGGATCGGGTCACCGCCGCCTTGCGGCTGGAAGAAGGTGGTGCCGAAGTTGCGGTCGGTCAGCAGCATGGTGATGGCACCGGCCAGAACCGGCAGCGACAGAAGGATCAGCCAGGCGGTGACGAAGATCGACCAGGCAAAGAGCGGCACTTTGTGCAGCGTCATGCCGGGCGCGCGCATGTTCAGGAAGGTGGTGATCATGTTGATCGCACCAAGGATCGAGGAGGCGCCCGAGACGTGGACGGCGAAGATCGCAAGGTCCATCGACCAGCCTTCTTCGTTCGTCGAGAGCGGCGGATAAAGCACCCAGCCCACGCCCGACCCCGACTGGCCATTGCCGCCCGGCGCCAGAACCGAGGCGACGGCAAGGCAGGTGCCCGCCACATACATCCAGAACGAGAGGTTGTTCATCCGCGGGAAGGCCATGTCGGGCGCGCCGATATGGAGCGGCATGAAATAGTTGCCGAAGCCGCCGAACAGCGCCGGGATCACCACGAAGAACATCATCAAGATGCCGTGCGCGGTGACGGTCACGTTCCAGACATGGCCGTTGGGCGTACAGGCCTGCGAGGCATCGGCGATGAAGCGCATCCCTTCCAGACACATATACTGGACGCCGGGCTCCATCAGCTCCAGCCGCATGTAGACGGTGAAGATCACCAAAATCAGACCGACGACGGCTGCGGTGAAGAGGTAAAGGATGCCGATATCCTTGTGGTTCGTCGACATGAACCACCGGGTAAAGAACCCGGGGTGGCCATGTGCGTCGTGGCCATGAACGGCTGCGTCGGCCATGCTGATCTCCCATTCCGATTGACCGGCCAGATTTGCATCTGCGCCGGGCTTCCCGGCCCGTAATAATAAGCGTTAGGCGATTGGGCAATCCGCGATGGCGTTCTTTGCCCGGAAAATTTGCCCCCCAATTGCGATGGGCCTTGCGTCAATCGAGGGGAGCGAGAGAAAGATCGGGCACCCGTGCGATGCCCGACCCGCGCTGTCCGGAGCGGTCAGGCGCAGTTTACTGCGCGGCCGAGGTGAGATAGGCCGCGATATCCTCGCCGCCCTTGGCCAGCTTGAAGGTCATCTTCGATTTGGCGGCGGCGTCGCCGGTCTTGTCTTTCAGGAAGGCCGTCGGATCGGCCAGATAGGTGACAAGCGTGGCTTCGTCCCAGACCAGGCCTGCGGCGCCCGCGGCCTTGATAGAATCGCCATAGGCAAAATCGGTTGATGCCGCGGCGCGGCCGACTACGCCGAAAAGGTTCGGGCCGGTCTTGCCGCCCTTCACGATTTCGGTGCCATCGTCCTTGATGATCGAATGGCAGGCCTTGCATTTCTTGAACTCGTTCTCGCCCTTGGCCGCATCGCCCGCTGCCAGCGCTGGGCCGGACAGAAGCATGGCCGCGAAAAGGGTCGTCAGGGTCTTTTGCATGGGAAACCTCATTGCCGTCGATTTTTCGGTTGCGCGCGAATCCGTGAGTACTATCGGCGCTTGGGCGCGAAGGTTCCAGTGGTCAAATTGACTTATGTTATCCAGCCAGAAGCGTGGCGATTTCCGCACCGATGATCAGATCATGGACTTGGCCGAAGTGATGGGCGCGCAACTCTCCCTGTCGGTCGAAGATCAGAAGCGACGGTGTGCCCTGAAGGCGGAAGGCCTGCATGGTCCGGGGCAGGGCGCTGTCGCCCGGATGATCGACCGCAACCGGAAACGGGATGCGGTACTCGTGCAAGAATGCCGCGAGCGAGACCGGCGTCATGGCGGCGTGGTGTTCGAACACGGAATGAAGGCCGATCACCGCGACCTCCGCCGCCGGGAAAATCTGGGCGATGGCCTTGGCTTGCGGCAGCCCGTGGCTGACGCAGCCGGGGCAGAGCATCTGAAAGACCTCCACCACCGTGACCTTGCCGCGAAGGGCGGCAAGGCTGAAGGCGGGGTCGGCGTTCAGCCATTCGGCCGCGTCGATGTCGTCAAGGATCATTCAACCGTTCCCGGCAGCGAGAGGTCGCCCGAACCAACATCCCACACATCCGTGACACAGAGAAGTGGTGCATGGACCGACTGGTTGACACGTAGGGCGGAGGTCACGCCGTCGAATTTGAGTGCGGCGCTGTCGGTCCCTTGGGGCAGGCTGAGGGTTACGGCGATGGTTTTGCCTTCGATGACGGGCCGGACATCGGGACTGTCGATGAAAAGGGGCAGGCCGGGCCAGGTTTCGGGCAGGTCCGGCGTGGTGCCTTCGGGAATGTCGCGCACCGAAAGCGCGCCCGGACCGCATTCCTCGTTCGGGGTCAGCACGACCCAGTGGCTGTGCCAGCCCGCGCCGTCATTGGCCTTATCGCCATCTCCGTCTTCGTCATAAAGCGGCGTGTCGTCGAAATCCGGGTGTGCCGTGGCGGCAAGTGCCAGAATACCGGTACCGCCTTCGAAGCCGACGGTCGCTGGATCAAGACTCGTGGGCCAGACATAGGACCAGACCGGGGCGCCAGCGAGAGCACCGGTGGCGGCGGGCAGGTCGGCGCCTGCCTGACCGGCAAGTTCCATGGTGAAGGTCAGGCTGTCGCCCGCGCGGCTGACCCCGGCGGACAAGATGTCAAAGGCCGGGGCGGTGCCAGGGGTTTCTGGCGCGGTGATGGCGGCAAGGGCCGGGCTGGTGATGAGGAGGAGGGCGAGGGGAAGATGCGGGCGCATGAGATTCTCCATATGATAGCGACTCGATACCATATTGCTGCCTTGGATCCGGTGGGCTTGCAAGGGAAATATCGAGTCGCTATTTGTTTCCCATGAACAACACCCGATTGCTGCTTGATCGTCTGTCGCGCCTGATGCAGGCCGGGGCCTGGGCGCGTGGCCTGAACCCGGCGCAAGCGGCCGCGCTGGATTATCTGGCGCGGGCCAACCGCTTTTCGCGCGCGCCGTCTCATGTGGCGGACTATCTGGGCACCACGCGCGGGACGACATCGCAGACCTTGCAGGCACTGGCGCGTAAAGGGTTGGTGCAGGCGGATGCTGCCTTCGCGGATCGCCGGTCGGTCAGCTACCGCATCACGGAAAAGGGCAAGGCAGCGGATCAGGCGGGCGGGCTGCCGGGGGCGGTCGACGCGGCGGAGCAAGCGGTACTGGACCGGGTGCTGGAGCGGATGGTGCGCGGGCTAGCGGCGGAAGGCCGGACCTTTGGCCTGTGCGCCACCTGCCGCTACCATCAGCCGGGTCCTCGTTGCGCGCTTCTGAACCTTGCGCTGGCGGCGGAAGAAGCGGACCAGCTTTGCCACGAACATCAGCCTGCCGCCTGAGGGCCGAAGGCCGCGTCGAAGGTCGTGCGCAGTGCTGCGTCGAGGTCATCCATCGCGACCGGCAGACCCAGATTAATCAGGTTGGTCGCGCCAAGGGTAACAAATTTGTAGCCGCCGGGAACAAGTCTGATTCTATCCCTGCAAAGGCCGACTCGGGTATCGTTGTCTTACGGGCTATTCCAGCAGCCTACGTTGAAAAGGTCTATCAGGCGGAAGTTCAGGTTTCCGCGTTCGGACAAACGTCTACTTCGTTCCGGCAGGATGTCTTGAACACAACCTTGAACCTTTGTCAGCGTGAGCGGTTGGCGATAGCGTGAGCAACACTGCACAACCCGTCAAACGATCTGGTGATCGAGGAAGGAGTGCCAAAACCTGTCCGACTGCTCATGTAGCAAGGCTTAAAATGCGTCGCAGCCGTCTAGATGAGCAGTGCCGTAACTTCGAAACAGCTAACCCAACTTCGGAACATCTAAAGCTCCAGAATCCCGATTGCCATCACTCACGTAGGATTCTGGAACAGGGGCAGGCCGGGCCGATTGCACCTAGGCCCGCCTGCCCTGCTTTGGGCGGCATTTCCGAAGTGATCCTTGAAGCACCGACCCCGGCCAATCGGGCGGGGTGCTTCCCGAAAGACATCCCCCCAAGTCCGACGGATCGGCGATATTGGAAATCGCCGGTCGATACGGCTTTTAGCTTTCGCCGTATTCGTGTAGGCTGTTTCGGGCTGCACGGGAAATTGTCCGTGATCTGAGCAGCTTGCCCCGCGTTTTGTTGGAGGGTGGAGTGTCGGTTCTGGCGGTGTTTGGGGAAAACCTGCGCATTCTTTATCAGTCCCATTCATCGCTGTCCAATGTGGCGCGGCAGCTTGGTATCGGAAAGGTGCAGTTTCAGCGCTATCTGAAGGGCGAGTCTTTTCCAAAACCCAACGTTTTGGCCCGTATCTGTACCTATTTCGGGGTCGACGCGCGGATCATGCTGACACCCCTGAGCGAAGACCTGATGGCCCAAATGCGGGCGGCGCAGCCTTTGCAGGCCGACTGGCCTGGCGCAAGAAGATGGCAGGCAGCTTTTGCCTATGCCGCACCGGACACCAGCTATTTGGACGGTCCGCACCCTCTCAAAGACGGACTTTACAGCGTGTGGCGCTGGTCTTTCTCGCGCCCCAACACCATTTTTCGCGTGCTGGTCCAGGTATCAGAGCACGACGGGGTGAAGACCCTGCGCGGCTATGACCCGCCCTCTCTCTACCCAAATCGCCAGCCGGCCGCGAGCCGTGTCTTTCGTGGCGTCGCGGTGCGGGTCGATGTCGGCTATAGCATTATGTTCTTCCACTCCGCGCCCGAGCTGGTGGTCTCGACGTGTTTCATCGCCCATCGAGCACTGTCCGGCAATGTGAAAGATGCCTGGATGGGTTACGCCACGCTTTCGCGGGATGAGGCCCCGGGCTTCACGCGCCTCTCGCGCTGTGTCTTCTTGCCGGTGGCTTCGGAGTGCGCCCGGCTTGTCCGCCTTGCGCATGAACCGGCCTTCTACGCCCCTGAAGAAGCCCCACAGGCCATCCGCACCTTGCTGATGGCCCCCTTGGGCTAAGCCCGCATCTGGAGAGAGGCCCCTTTTCCCAACATCGCGGCATCAAATGTTGCCATCAGCGCGGCATCCACGTCCGCCATCGTGACCGGCAAGCCCAGATCGACCAAACTGGTCACGCCATGGTCACGGATGCCGCAGGGCACGATTCCACCAAAATGTGACAGGTCGGGTTCGACATTGATCGAGATGCCGTGGAAGCTGACCCATTTCCTGAGACGTACGCCGATGGCGGCGATCTTGTCTTCGCGCTGCGCGCCGTCGGGTTTTGGGGGAAGATCGGGGCGCGTGACCCAGACGCCGACGCGGCCCTCGCGCACCTCGCCCCGGACGTTGAATTCAGCGAGGGTGGCGATGATCCAGCTTTCGAGCCTGTGCACGAAAAGGCGCACGTCCTTTTCCCGGCGGTTGAGGTCCAGCATCACATAGGCGACGCGCTGGCCCGGCCCGTGATAGGTATATTGCCCGCCGCGCCGCGCCTCATAGACCGGGAAACGGTCGGGGTCGGTCAGATCCTGGGGTCGGGCCGAGGTGCCGGCGGTGTAGAGCGGCGGATGTTCAAGGAGCCAGATACATTCGTCGGCGGCACCCCGGCTGATCGCTTCAACCCGCGCTTCCATGAACGAGAGTGCGTCGGGATAGGGGGTGAGGCCGGGGGCGGTGATCCAGTCTGGCATGTCAGTCCTCGGGGTGGTCCTCGGGCCGGTCGCCCAAAAGATAACGCGGACCCGCGCCCTTGGTCGCGGCGCGGTCGTCGCGGTTATAGAGGCTGCATTTGTCCAAGGACAGACACCCGCAGCCGATACAGCCGTCAAGCTTGTCTGACAGGGCCTGAAGCGCATCGATCCGGTCGCGGATATGGTGGCGGAACCCCACAGCGATACGTTCCCAATCCGCCCGGTCAGGGGCGCGGTTGTCAGGCAGCGCGGCCAGATGACCGGCGATGTCGGACAGGGGAAAGCCAAGCTTTTGGGCAATCAGCGCAAAGGAAAGCCGCCGGATGTCGGCCCCGCCGTAGCGGCGATGGCCGCCCTGATTGCGAAGCGGGCGGACAATGCCGTGGGTTTCGTAAAAGCGGATGGCGGAGACGGCCAGCCCAGTCCGCGCCGCCAGATCGCCGATCGTCAGGCCCTGCCGCATCAAAATCCCCCTTGATCTCAAGTTAACTTGAGAAATTACACCTGAGAGGGCGAGAATCAAGGGCAGGAGGCCGGGAATGGAAATCGCATCGTCAGGACGGCGGACGGATGTTCCGGTCCGGCGTTGGGCGGGGCTGGTCCGGTGGGTCAGTCTGCGGTGGCAAACGCGCGTCGTCCGCCATCCGCGCCCAATCGCAGACGCACGCAACCTGACGGGTCATTTGCGGCGCGATATCGGACTGGACTGAGGGGGCAGCGCCCCTCGAAGCAACCTTCAAAGGAGAAAGATGATGGCGAGACTGGAACATGTGAATGTTACCGTGGCGGACCCCGACCAGACAGCGCAGCTTTTGTGCGACCTGTTCGGATGGCACGTGCGCTGGGCGGGGCCGGGAATGACCTCGGGCCGTACGGTGCATGTTGGCGAAACGGACAGTTACGTGGCGCTGTTCAGTTATGGCGATGTGGCGGACAGCCGCGAGGAAAGTTATCGCACGAAGGGTGCGCTCAATCACATCGCGGTCGTGGTCGATGACCTAGATGCGACCGAGGCGCGGGTGAAGGCGGCGGGTCTGGTGCCGGAAAACCATGCCGACTACGAGCCGGGTCGCCGCTTCTACTTCCGCGAGGCGAACGGGGTTGAAGTGGAGGTGGTGAGCTACGCCTGAGAGGGTGCAAAAACCCCCTTCCCTTTCCCCAAACGCTCGGCTAGAAGCACGCCACCTCAGCTGGGCCTGCCCGGCAAAGAGTGCGGATGTGGCGGAATTGGTAGACGCGCAGCGTTGAGGTCGCTGTGGGCTAACCCCCGTGAAGGTTCGAGTCCTTTCATCCGCACCACTCTTCTCCCTGCGCGGACATGGATAGCTCCTCGGGTAATTTTGTGCGTTCGCCCCGATGCGGGCCAGTCTTTTTTGGTCAGTTTTCTGACCCCTACGACTATAGTGGTATCCAGGTGCTCTGCCATTGCGGAATGTTCGGAAAATGTCGCATTTTTTCGATAATGCGTCGTAAAGCGTACCGGATTCGCCCCAAAAACAGATCAGTAGCGCTTAAGTAACAAAATAACCTGTTGATGACACGCGCGTACTTCGACTACGACAAGTGTCAGACAACAAGAAAAATAACTGGGGGCCTGATTTGACCGCATCTTCCGTTGCAGCAGATGCTGCTTTTGTTGAATTCGATCGGGTTCAGAAAAGCTATGACGGAAGCACGCTTGTCGTAAAAGATCTGAATCTGAAGATGCCGAAAGGCGAATTCCTGACGATGCTGGGGCCGTCGGGATCCGGCAAGACCACCTGCCTGATGATGCTGGCCGGGTTCGAAACCGCCACCAATGGCGAGATTCGGCTGAACGGGCGCAATATCAACCTGGTGCCGCCACACAAGCGCGGGATCGGCATGGTGTTCCAGAACTACGCGCTGTTCCCGCATATGACGGTGGGGGAAAACCTGTCCTTCCCGCTGGAAGTGC
>DAORUY010000135.1:0-8076 GCA_035433445.1 Paracoccaceae bacterium | reverse complement strand
GCCAACCGCTGCATCATTCCCTATATCAACGAAGGCATCCGCATGGTGGCCGAAGGGGTGGAACCCACGCTGATCGAAAATGCCGCGAAACTCCTCGGTCTGCCGCTCGGCCCCCTGCAACTCGTGGACGAAACTTCGATCGACCTTGGGGTGAAGATCGCCAAGGCCACGCGCTTGGCGATGGGCGATGCCTATCCCGACGGCGCGGTCGACCCGGTGCTTTTCGCCATGGCCGATCAGGGACGTCTCGGCCGCAAGGCCAAAGCCGGCTTTTATGCCTATGACGACAAGGGCGACCGGCTTGGCCTGTGGGATGGGCTGGAAAAAGCCTGGCCCCAGTCCGACGACCAGCCCGGCCTGACCGAAGTGCAGCACCGCCTGCTGATGGTCCAGACGCTGGAGGCCGTCCGCGCCTATGAGGAAGGCGTGCTGGAAGACATCCGCGAAGGCGATGTGGGCGCAATCCTCGGCTGGGGCTATTGCCCCTGGTCAGGCGGCCCCTTCGGCTGGCTCGACATCGTCGGCGCCGCCCGCGCGGTCGAAATCTGCGACGGGCTGGAAGCCCGCCACGGCGCGCGGTTCAAGGCCCCGAAGCTTCTGCGCGACATGGCAGAGAAAGGCGAGAGCTTCTACGGAAAGGCCACGGCAAAAGCGGCCTGAGGGGAAAACCGGCCCCCCGTTTGCGGCGGGAGCCGGCACCGTCCCTGACAGGTGGGGTCGGTTGAGGTCCGGTATTGACATAATTCCATACATCTAGAATACTCGATTTATGGAAAAGATGGACTGCATATCCGCCTTAGGCGCCCTTGCCCATGAAACGCGCCTCGATGTCTTCCGCTGTCTGGTCAAGGCCGGGCAGGATGGCCTTTTACCAAGCGAAATCAGCCAGACTCTGGGCGTCCTGCAAAACACCTTGTCGACCCACCTTGCCATCCTGCACCGGGCCGGCCTGGTGACGAACCGGCGCGAGGGTCGCACGATCCGATATCTGGCCGACATGGACGGAATGCGCCGCTGCCTTGGGTATCTGATGGAAGATTGCTGCGGCGGGCGCCCCGAACTATGCCAGCCTGTCATTCGTCAACTCGCCTGCGCCTGCTGAGGGGTCATCATGTCCAAAACCTATAATGTGCTGTTTCTATGCACCGGAAACTCGGCCCGTTCGATCTTGGCCGAAGCCATTCTTGAACGGGAAGGTCTTGCGAAATTCAAAGGGTTCTCGGCCGGATCGAAACCAAAAGGTGAAGTTCACCCCTATGCGCTCGATCTGCTGATGAAGCTGGGCCATGACACGAGCGACCTGCGCTCGAAAAGCTGGGACGAATTCGCCCTACCCGGCGCGCCGACGCTCGATTTCGTGTTCACCGTCTGCGATCAGGCAGCGGCGGAGGAATGCCCCTATTGGCCGGGTCAGCCGATGACGGCTCACTGGGGCCTGCCCGATCCGGCGGCCTTTGTCGGCAACGAGGCAGAGAAGCGCGTGGCATTCCTCGATACCTACCGAATGCTGCGCAACCGCATCTCAATCTTCATAAGCCTTCCCTTCGGGGCTCTCGACCGTCTGACCTTGAAAAAGCACCTCGACGAGATCGGTCAGTCCGACACTGTGGCATGATCCGGCAGATCGACCAGCACCGCCCTCATCGATCGAAGCGATAGCCGAACCGAGCGATATCCTCGGCGCAGATTTCGGCGACGAGCGCCGCGTCGTGATCAGAATAAAGGCCCCGCCAGTCGCGGGGCCTTTCGCTTTCATTGGCGCGCGGCAGAGGGGTCAGGCGAAAGCCCAGATGCGCCTCGAACGGCGCGAGATCTTCCTCGATCGCCTCGATCCGCGCGCAAAGGGTCGCTCGGTCCCTTCCAGATGCGTCGCGCGTATAGGCCGAGACGGGATGCGCCCGAAAGGAAGTTTTGGTAAGAGGATTGTTCAGGAACCCACTGAAATCAATCGATTTTGCCAAACCAACCGCCGGGTGATCGAAACTTTGCCCCCGCAGCCAGTGATAATAGCTGACCAGCTGGTCCCAGGGGTTGCGCACCAGGGTCAGGATAAAAAGCTCCTCCAGCTCCGCCGCGCTCACGATCCCGCCCAGATCGGCCAGCGTCGAATGTTTCCACAGCCGCCCCGCCCCGCTCAGATCCCGCTGCCGCCCGGCGCGGGCGCGGCCCTTGGGCGTATCGGACAAAATGACATCGTCCTTCATCGCCCGGGCCTCCAGCGCCAGCGTCAGCGCCGTGCCCCCGGTCTTGGGGATATGCACGAACAGATAGCGCCGCCCGCGCGACAGGATCATCGCCCTACCGCGACCGGGCGGCGATGATCAGCCCCGCCGCGAAGATCAAGACGATGCCAACGGCCGCCTGCATGCTGATCACCTCGCCCCACAGCGCCCAGGTCCAGAAGGCGCTCATCGGCAAGATCACATATTCGAAGACCGCGACCCGGCTTGCATCAGCAATCTGATAGGATTTCACCATCAACCCCACGCCCAGAAGCGACCCAGCCGCCTGCACGAAGGTCCAAAAAAGGAAGCTGCCCGTCGGCCAGACCGCGCCGCGCAGGACAAAGCCGTCCGCCCCCTCGGGCACGGCGGGCTGCCAGAGCGCCAGCAACGCCATGCCGATCAGGCCCAAAGCCCCAAGCGCCAGGAAAAACCCCAAGAGCAGCGTTTCCGCACTTTCGCCCTCGCACCATTCCTGGGTGGCGATATTGCCCATAGCATAAAGCGCGCCCGCCACAATCGGCAGGACCAGCGCGGGCGTCACTGCCGTTCCCGGCCCGATGCCCAGAACCAGCATCGCACCCACGAACCCCACCGCCACGGCAAGGATGCGGAAGGGGCCGATGCGGTGGCCATAGACGAAGCGCGAAATCAGCAAGACGAAGATCGGCGCAGTAAACAGCCCCGCCGCCACCTCCGCCACCGACAGAAAGGCCAGGCAGCCGAAATAGATCACCATCGTGCAGCCATGGATCAGGCTGCGCGCCAGAACCGCACGCCCGTTGCGCGGCCGCAGACGCAGCCCCAGAGGCACAGCCAGAACCGCCAGAATCAGCACGGCAAAGGCGGTGCGCGTCGCATGAAACTGCCAAAGCCCGCCATCCGCCGCGATCTGGCGCACGAAATTGTCGGTAAAGGCGATGATGAACGCATAGACCAGAATGAAGCCCGCCGCGATCAAGGTGCGGTTGGCCGGCAAGGGTCGGGCAACAGGGGTGACGGTCATGAAGGCTCCCGCGTCGGATTGGGGCTATGAGAACCCCAGCATCTGATTAATCATGTCTGCCAGCGACATTCCAGAAGGGGAGAGGGACGGATGGGCTGGCTTCAGGATGAAACGGGGCTCGATCGGTGCGCCGCCAACCATGTGCCTCTGACCCCGCTTTCGCTCTTGGCACGGGCGGCCGATGTCTTTCGCGACCGGACCGCGCTCGTCGACGGACTGGCCCGTTACAGCTACGGCGAACTGCACGCGCGGGTCAGCCGTCTTGCGTCGGCCCTCGCTCAGTCGGGCATCCGGCCCGGCGATGTGGTGGCCACCCTTCTGCCCAATGTCGCCGCACATGTGGAGGCGCATTTCGGCGTGCCTGCCGCGGGCGCGGTGCTGAACGCGATCAATACGCGGCTCGACAGCGATACGGTCGCCTATATCCTCGGCCATGGCGGCGCCAAACTCCTGCTCGTTGACAGCACGCTGCTGCCCCTGGCCGAAGAGGCCATCGCCCGCATGGACGGCCCCGCCCCGCTGATCATCGAGGTCGCGGACAGATCCGCAGGCCAGACGGCCAGCGGCCGCCATCGTTCCTATGATGATCTGCTCGCCAGCGGCGATCCCGCCGCGCCCTGGATCCTGCCGCAGGACGAATGGGAAAGCCTCGCGCTCAACTATACCTCCGGCACGACCGGCCGTCCCAAGGGCGTCGTCTATCACCATCGGGGCGCCTATCTGATGGCGATGGGCACGGTGATCAGTTGGCGGCTCGCCGGCCACCCGGTCTATCTCACCATCGTGCCGCTCTTTCACTGCAACAACTGGTGCCACACCTGGCTGATGCCTGCACTCGGCGGCACCATCATCTGCTGCCGCGACATCACCGCCCGTGCCATCTACGCCGCCATCGCCGATGAAGGCGTCACCCATATGGGCGGCGCGCCCATCGTCCTGAACATGCTGATCAACGCCAAGGCCGAAGACCGCCGCCCCTTCTCTCATGTGGTCGAAGTCTTCACCGCCGGCGCCCCGCCAGCCGCCGCAACGCTCGCCGCGATCGAACCTTTGGGCTTCAACGTGACCCAAGTCTATGGCCTGACCGAAACCTACGGTCATGTCACCGAATGCCTGTGGCGCAGCGAATGGGAAAGTGAGGGGGCGGAGGCCCGCGCCGCCCTCAAGGCGCGCACCGGGGTCGCGATGCCGATGATGGAAGATATTGCCGTCCACGGCCCCGACCTGCGCCCCGTCCCGCGCGACGGGGTCACGACCGGCGAGATTGCCATTCGCGGCAACTGCGTGATGAAAGGCTATTACCGCAACCCGGAGGCCACGCGCGAGGCCTTCACCGGGGGCTGGTTCCGCTCCGGCGACATCGCGTTCCAGCATCAGGATGGCTATATCAAGATCACCGACCGGGCGAAGGACATCATCATCTCGGGCGGCGAGAATGTCTCCTCGGTGGAGGTCGAAGGCGCCCTGATGCATCATCCGGCGGTGCTTCTGTGCGCCGTGGTCGCCAAACCGGACGACAAATGGGGCGAAGTGCCCTGCGCCTTCGTCGAATTGAAGGATGGCGCCCAGGCAACGGAAGCCGAACTGATCGCCTTCGCCCGCGCGCGCCTCGCCGGGTTCAAGACCCCAAAATCGGTGATCTTCGGCGACCTGCCCAAAACCTCTACCGGCAAGATTCAGAAATTCGTCCTGCGCGACCGGGCGCGTACGACCTGACAGGCCGCAACCGACTGCCCACCTCGCCCCTCATTTTCTGTCTCAAAATATCCCGGGTGGGTGCGGGAGGGCAGAGCCCTCCCGCCGGGTCGCCCCTCGGGGGCGAAACAGACAAAGCCACCGCATTCAAAGGCTTCGATTGTTCGCCACCGAAAGCTTCGCTAAGGTCCGCCCTGTAGAAGAAACGAGCAGTACCAGCCCCATGACGGCGCTCAGCGAATATCAGCGTCTGGAATGCCCCGGCCTCTGGCGCGAAAGCCCTCAGGCGCAGCGGCGCGATGTGATCGTCACATTCGGCGATGCCACGATCATCTTGCGCGAAAGCCCCAGCGAACGGGCGCTGACCCATTGGTCGCTGCCCGCAGTGATCCGCCTCAACCCCGGCAAGATGCCCGCGCTGTTCGGTCCCGGCTCCGGCGAGGGCGAAGAGCTGGAGATCGACGACGAAACCATGATCGCGGCCATCACCAAGGTCCATGCGATCATCGCCGCCCGCCGCCCCCATCCGGGCCGTCTGCGCGGCGTGCTCCTTCTGACTGCGGCGGGCGTCATGCTCGCGGGCGCGCTTTTGTGGCTGCCCGGCGCGCTCATCGCCCACACCGCCCGCGTCCTGCCCGCCACCACACGTTCCGAAGTCGGCCAGGCGATCCTTGGCGATCTGCAACGGCTGACCGGCAGCCCCTGCGCGGCGCCGGACGGCGCGGCGGTCCTGCAAACCTTCTCCGACCGGCTTATTGGCGGCACCGGGCACATTGTCGTCCTGCCCGAAGGGCTGAAGGGGGCGCTGCATGTGCCGGGCAACACCATCGCCATCGGTCGCGCGCTGATCGAAAACCACGACACGCCGGAGGTCAGCGCAGGCTTCGTGCTGGCCGAACGTCAACGCGCGGCCCTCACCGACCCGCTGCCCCCCGCACTCCGCTATGCGGGCTTCCGGGCGGTCTTTCACATCCTGACCACCGGCGAGGTTCCCGCCGATGCCTTCCGTGGCTACGGCGAGACGCTCCTGAAAGCCGATCCCACGCCCCTCGACCCCGGCGCCCTCCTGAAACGGTTCGCGGACGCTGGCGTCGGCAGTTCCGCCTATGCCTACACGCTCGATCCCAGCGGCGAAACCACGCTCCCCCTGATCGAGGCCGACCCGTTCGGCGACGCCCCCCCGCCCCAGCCACTTCTGACCGATACGGACTGGGTAGCCCTTCAGGGCATCTGCGCGAGCTGAAGCCCGAGCATCAAATCTAATAACGCCTGCAACAGTGGGTCGCGCCTGACCCGAGGGGCGCGTCATCGCGCCCGCCTGGGGGCGGGTCGGGCGCGGCCCGGTCGCTTGGGGCGACCGGGCGGGATCAGGTCTGGTGGCCCGAGCCGCCCTTCAGGGCCGGCCGAACAAGTCGCCGAACCCCGCCTCCCGCAGCAACGCCACGGCCTGCGCAAAGGCCTCTGGCTCCTCAAACGGACCGGCCAGCACTGCCTTCAGCCGCCCGCCCTTCACCGAAAGCGTCGCACGCGGCAGATCAAGCTCCGCCAGCCGCGCCAGCGCCCGTTCGGCATTGGCCGGATCGGCGAAGGCACCGACCTGAATCCAGCGGCCGGTCAGAACCGCAGCCTCTTGGGCGCGCCCGGTCGTCCGCGCCGCTGCCTTGCCCGCCGGTTCTGCCGCCGCCACAGGCGCCTCCGCGACCGCCTCTGCCGGCGACGGTACCGTCGGTTCAAGCCCGCAGACCGGCACCCCATCGGCCCCGATCCGCGCCACCCACAGGACGGTGCCGCTCAGCACCGCGCGCTGAAAGGCGCAGCCTTCGCTGTCAATATAGCTGCGCCCCACATAGTCCGCGCCCGGCTCTTCCGCCGGGCCAGCCTCTGCCACCCCCGGCCCCGCCAGCAGGACCAGCCCGATCAGACTGCGGATGACAATCCTCATGCCCGCCCCACTTTCCGCCATTGGCCCGTCACACTCGCCCGTCACTTGGTGCCGAACATCCGGTCGCCCGCATCGCCCAGACCCGGCACGATATAACCATGATCGTTCAGATGACTGTCGAGCGCCGCCGTCACGATCGGCACATCGGGGTGCGCCTCGCGCATCCGCGCCACCCCTTCGGGGGCGGCCAGCAGGCACATGAAGCGAATGTTCGTGGCCCCCGACTTCTTCAGAAGATCAATCGCCGCGACCGAGGAATTGCCGGTCGCCAGCATCGGATCGAGCGCGATGGTCAGGCGGTCGCGCAGATCCGGCACCTTGTAATAATACTGCACCGGCTGAAGCGTCTCGGGGTCGCGGTAGAGCCCGACAAATCCCACACGTGCCGCCGGAATCAGTTCCAGCACCCCGTCCAGCAGCCCGTTTCCGGCGCGCAGGATTGAAATCAGCGCCAGTTTCTTGCCGTCGATCGTCGGCGCATCCATCTCACACAAGGGCGTCTCGATCCGCTTCGTGGTCATCTCCATCTCGCGGGTGATCTCATAGGCCAGAAGCTGGCTGATCTCGCGCAGAAGACGGCGGAAGGAATTGGTCGACGTGTCCTTCTCGCGCATGATCGAAAGCTTGTGGCTCACAAGCGGATGCGTAACGACGGTCAGATGCTGGTTCATGTCTTTCCCCGGGGGCGCGTGCAGCAGTTTCCCCCGAGGCCTGAACCATCATCCCCGCCGCGTCAAGCCTTGGCCGCGTCAGTCGGCGCAGATCAGATCGAGCGGCTGGACGGTGAACGGCCTTGGCCCTTCGTTCGTCAGCGTGTCGGTGCCGTTGATATAGACCTGTCGGACACAGTTCCCGGCGCGCACTTCGAACAGATCCTCCGAAATCCAGCGGATTTCGGTGATCGGGCGGCCTTCAAAACCCGCCAGAACGGCGGGGTCGGCCAGGATCGCCGACAATTCGCGCTGACGTTCCAGATCGGGTGCAAGGGCCGCCAAGGCCGGGACCGCAACCGCGATCACGAAGGGAAGGGATGGAAAAAAATATTTGAACATAGGGAAAACCTGTCGGATCAATGATCACAGGTTGCGCCCCCGGCGGCTTTCCCTCAAGTCAGCTATTCCCGACCACCGAGCCTTTTTTGAACACGTTCGCGTGTTACTCCATCGCAGAAGGCCGCATCGAGCGAGGTGCGCGCGATACTGTCGAACACG
>DAORUY010000134.1:0-8201 GCA_035433445.1 Paracoccaceae bacterium | reverse complement strand
GGCCGACGGCTTTACCCGCGCCTCGGGCAAGATGAGCATGATGATTGCCCAGAATGGCCCGGGCATCACCAACTTCGTCACCGCCGTGAAAACCGCCTACTGGAATCACACGCCGCTTTTGCTGGTCACGCCGCAGGCCGCCAACAAGACCATCGGTCAGGGCGGTTTTCAGGAAGTTGAGCAGATGGCGCTCTTCAAGGACATGGTCTGCTATCAAGAGGAGGTGCGTGACCCGTCGCGCGTCGCCGAAGTGCTGAACCGTGTGATCTTGCAGGCCAAGCGCCAGTCGGCCCCGGCGCAGATCAACTTCCCGCGCGATTACTTCACGCAAGTGATCGATATCGACCTGCCGATGATGGTTGAGTTCGAGCGCCCCTCGGGCGGGGAAGAGGCGATTGCCCAGGCGGCGGCACTTCTGTCGAGCGCCAAGTTCCCGGTGATCCTGAACGGTGCTGGCGTGGTGATCGGTGGCGCTATCCCGGCCTCGATGGCGCTGGCTGAGCGACTGGATGCGCCGGTCTGCGTGGGGTATCAGCACAACGACGCCTTCCCCGGCTCGCATCCCCTGTTCGCCGGGCCGCTGGGCTATAACGGCTCGAAAGCCGGGATGGAGCTGATCCAGCAGGCCGATGTGGTGCTGGCGCTGGGGTCGCGTCTGAACCCGTTCTCGACCCTGCCCGGCTATGGGCTGGACTACTGGCCGAAAGAGGCCAAGATCATTCAGGTTGACATCAACCCCAACCGCATCGGCCTGACCAAGAAGGTGACGGTCGGGATCGTGGGTGATGCCAAGAAGGTGGCCGAGGGCATTCAGGCACGGCTGAGCAAGACGGCAGGCGACGCCGGGCGCACCGACCGCAAGGCCATGATTGCACAGAAAAAATCTGCCTGGGCGCAGGCGCTGTCGGGTATGGATCACGAAGATGATGATCCGGGCACCAGCTGGAACCAGCGCGCCCGCGCTGCCAAGCCGAAATGGATGAGCCCGCGCATGGCCTGGCGCGCCATTCAAGCGGCGCTGCCGAAGGATGTGATCACCTCGTCCGATATCGGCAACAACTGCGCCATCGGCAACGCCTATCCGACGTTCGAAGCCGGACGGAAATATCTGGCGCCGGGGCTTTTCGGGCCCTGCGGATATGGCTTGCCCGCAATCATCGGCGCCAAGATCGGCTGTCCGGACGTGCCGGTCGTGGGATTTGCCGGTGACGGTGCCTTTGGCATAGCGGTGACCGAACTGACGGCGATCGGTCGGCCGGAATGGCCCGCCATCACCATGGTCGTTTTCCGCAACTATCAATGGGGTGCGGAAAAGCGCAACTCGACGCTCTGGTATGATGATAATTTCGTCGGCACCGAGCTGGACGACAATGTCAGCTACGCCGGGATTGCGCGGGCCTGCGGCCTGCAGGGCGTCCAGGCGCAAACGATGGAAGATCTGTCGACAGCGCTGCGCAAGGCCATCGAAGACCAGATGAAGCATGGCAAGACGACGCTGATCGAAGCGCTGATCAATCAGGAACTGGGCGAGCCCTTCCGCCGCGACGCGATGAAGAAGCCAGTCGCCGTCGCGGGCATCTCGAAGGCGGACATGCGCCCGCAGCAGGTGTGAGCTTGCCGTTCGACCTGACACCGGGGGCGGCGGCTTTCATGGCCGCCACCTTCTTTGTTGCCGCCTTTGTGCGGGGATATTCCGGGTTCGGCTTTTCGGCGCTCGTCGTGTCGGCGGCGGCGTTGGTGACGCATCCGCTGAATTTCGTCGCGGTCGTGATGTTGTGCGAATTCGCCATTATCTTTCAGCAATGGACAGGTATTGCGCACGATGTCGACTGGCGACGTGTCCTATCCCTGATGGCGGGGGCGCTGGTTGGGGTTCCGCTCGGACTGTGGGCCATCACCGGGATCGGTCTGGACGCGGCTCGCGTGGTCATTGCCCTCTATGTCCTGGGCATGTGCGCAATCATGTTGCGCGGCTGGCGGATGGCACGACTTGCGGGGGATCGTGACCATATCGCAGTGGGGGTGATGTCCGGGATGGCAAACGCCCCCGGCATGGGCGGCCTGCCGGTCGCTACTTTTTTCGCCGCGCAGCCGATGGCGGCGGGGGCGTTCCGTGCAACGCTGATCACCTATTTCGCCTTCCTCGACCTCTATACCCTGCCGCTGATGTGGGGGCATGGGCTGGTCACCCAAGATACATTCGTGGTCACGTTGGCGGCGGCTCCGCTGATCCTTGTGGGGATATGGCTGGGGGGGCGGCACTTTCTGCGCACCGATCCGCAGGATTTCCGGCGTTTTGCCATCGGTCTTTTGGCGGCCCTCGCGGTCTTGGGCCTTGTGAAGGCGGTGCTCTGATGTCGGTTCTGGTGGTCAATGCCGGGTCATCCTCGCTGAAGGTCGCGATCTTTGATCCGTCACTCACCCAACTTTTCGCGGGACTGGTGAGTGAGATCGGTGGTCAGTCTCGCCTGTCTGTGGCCGGGCGGACGACCGCAATCACAGTGGCGGACCATGCGGCGGCGCTGGATGTGCTGCTGAAGGCCGCCGAGGGGGCCGGCCACCCCTTTGCCGCCATCAAGATTGCCGCGCACCGCGTGGTCCACGGCGGCCCGGACCTGACAGCCACCTGCCGGGTGACGCCATCGGTCGAGGCCGCAATTGCCGCCACCATCCCGCTTGCGCCCCTGCACAATCCCGCCAACCTGTTGGCCGTCCGCGCACTGGCAAAACGTGCGCCCAGTCTGCCGCAATATGCGGCTTTCGATACGGCCTTTCACGCCACCAATCCCGAAGTAGCCTGGCGTTACGCCCTGCCGGATACCGCCCTGTCCCATGGGATCCGCCGCTATGGCTTCCACGGGATCAGCTTCACCGCATTAGTTCGAAAAGTGAAAGAATTATCGCCTGGAAAGCCATATGAGCGGCTGCTCGCGTTTCATTTAGGCAATGGCGCATCGCTTTGTGCTATCCGCGACGGCAAATCTGTTGCCACAACGATGGGATATTCGCCCCTCGATGGGCTGACGATGGGAACGCGGTCTGGCACCATCGACGGCAATGCGGTTTTACGGCTGGCGGAACTATATGGCATTGAGGGCGCGGGCCGCATCCTGAACCGCGAAAGCGGCCTTCTGGGCTTGGGCGGGGCGAGCGACATGCGCGCCCTGCAGGCCGCCGGAACTCCACAGGCGAGCTTTGCCATCGAACATTTCCGTTATTGGGCCATCCGGCACGCAGGTTCGATGATCGCCGCAATGGGTGGGCTGGACGGGATCGCTTTTACCGGCGGCATTGGGGAAAATGATGCCGCAATGCGTGCCGGTATCCTGGAGGGGTTGCTCTTCACCGGGGCTGCACTCGACCCAGAGGCAAATGCCACCGGCTCAATATGTATACACAAATCGACAAGCCCTGTCGCGATCTGGATTGTTCCGGCCGAAGAAGAACGCCAGATTGCCCGAGAAGCCATGGCCCTTTGGGCGTCGGAGTCCGATGATGAACCAGCCGCACCTTGATCTATCACCCAAGGTCTCCGACGAGGTGAGGAAGACCACATGTTACATGTGCGCCTGCCGCTGCGGGATCAACGTGCATCTGAAGTCCGGGCGCGTGAGCTAT
The DNA here is from genome assembly GCA_035433445.1 of Paracoccaceae bacterium. Classification (GTDB taxonomy): domain Bacteria; phylum Pseudomonadota; class Alphaproteobacteria; order Rhodobacterales; family Rhodobacteraceae; genus TMP-24. The sequence continues at coordinate 4,583 of DAORUY010000134.1, read as the reverse complement.
ATCGAGGGCAACCGCGACCACCCGGTGAACAAGGGTGTCCTGTGCGCCAAGGGGGCCTCCGGCATCATGCAGGTCACGGCCCCCTCGCGCCTGACCACCCCTTTGCGCCGGGTCGGCCCGCGCGGATCAGGGGCGTTTGAGCCGATCAGCTGGGAAGAGGCGCTGGGGCTTGCTGCCCAATGGCTTGGGCCATTGCGTGCCAAGGCGCCGGAAAAACTCGCCTTCTTCACCGGGCGCGATCAAAGCCAGAGCTTCACAAGCTTCTGGGCGCAGAACTTCGGCACACCAAACTATGCGGCGCATGGCGGCTTCTGTTCGGTCAACATGGCGGCGGCAGGCATCTACACGATGGGTGGCGCCTTTTGGGAGTTCGGCCAGACCGATTGGGACAGAACGAAGCTCTTCGTGATGTTCGGCGTGGCCGAGGATCATGACAGCAACCCGATCAAGATCGGCATCGGCAAGCTGAAGGCCCAAGGCGGCCGGATGATCTGCGTGAATCCCGTCCGCACCGGCTACAATGCGGTGGCCGACGACTGGCTGGGGATCACACCGGGGACCGACGGGCTCTTGATCCTGGCGCTGATCCACGAACTGCTGAAAGCGGGCCGGATCGACCTCGACTATCTGGCCCGTTACACCAATGCACCTTGCCTGGTCGATGAGACGGAGGGCGAGGAAAAAGGCCTGCTTCTGCGCGATGAACTGGGCAAACCCATCGTCATCGACCGGGCGACCGGCCAACCCACGCCCTATGATCAGGCAGGGGTCAAACCCGATCTGGGCGCCACATGGAAGGGCTGCCGGACGGTTTTTCAACATCTGGCGGAGCGCTATCTGGCCGACGACTATGCGCCCGACGCCGTCGCGGACCGCTGCGGCATCCCAGCGGCGCGCATCCGATCGCTGGCGGCGGAGATCGCGCGTGCGGCTTTCGACAATCCGGTGGTGATCGATCAGCCCTGGACCGATTTTCGGGGCGAGCGGCATGAAAACATGATGGGTCGCCCGATCAGTTTTCACGCGATGCGCGGGATTTCGGCCCATTCGAACGGGTTCCAGACTGCCCGCGCTCTTCATGTGCTGCAAATCCTTCTGGGCGCGGTCGAGGTGCCGGGGGGCTTCCGCTTCAAGCCGCCCTACCCCAAGCCGGCCCATGCTCACCCGACGCCGCACAGCTATTTCATGCCGGGGCGCCCTCTGGACGGGCCGCACCTGGGCTTTCCGCAAGGCCCCGAACATCTGGCCCTGAAGCTTGATGACCTGACACCTGCGCGCATCGACAAGGGCTTCACTTGGGAGAACCCGCTGTCGTGCCACGGGATGATGCATATGGTCATCTCCAACGCCGTCGCGGGCGACCCCTATCCCATTGATACGCTTATGCTTTACATGGCAAACATGGCCTGGAATTCATCGATGAACACGACGGAAACCATGGCGATGCTGACCGCCAAGGACGGCAATGGCGAATATAAGATCCCGCGCATCATCTATTCCGACGCCTATGCAAGCGAGATGGTCGCCTATGCCGACCTGATCCTTCCCGATACGACCTACCTGGAGCGCCACGATTGCATCAGCCTGCTGGACCGGCCGATCTGCGAGGCGGATCATGCCGCCGACGCGATCCGTTGGCCGGTGATAGAACCCGATCGTGACGTGCGGGGCTTTCAGTCGGTGCTGGTGGAACTGGCCAACCGGCTGAGCCTGCCGGGTTTCATCACCGAGGATGGGCGACCGAGATACCGCGACTATGCCGACTATATCGTCCACCATCAGCGGCGCCCCGGCGTTGGCCCGCTGATCGGCTTCCGGGGCGAAGGCGAAGAGGTCGGGCGCGGCGCGCCGAACCCCAACCAGCTCAATGCCTATATTGCGGCGGGCGGGTTCTTCATGGCCGAAGTGCCCGAGGAAGCGCGCTTTTTCAAACCCTGGAACAAGGCCTATCAGGACTGGGCGGTGAAGATGGGCTTTTATGACCAGCCCCAGCCCTATCTGTTCCAGCTTTACTGCGAACCGATGCGCCGCTTTCAACTGGCCGCCGAAGGCTATCACGAACGTCAGCCGCCAGACCATCTGCGCGCCCGGATCAAGGCAACGATGGATCCCTTGCCCAACTGGTATCCGCCCTATGGCGAAGCGGCAGAGGACTATCCCCTGCACGCGATCACCCAGCGGCCGATGGCCATGTATCACTCCTGGGGCTCGCAGAATGCCTGGCTGCGCCAGATCCATGGCCATAATCCGCTCTACCTGCCGACGAAAGTCTGGCAGGCGCAGGGTTTTGCAGAGGGCGACTGGGCGCGTGTCACCTCGCCTTCGGGTCAGATCACTGTGCCGGTCGCGCATATGGCCGCGCTGAATGAAAACACCGTCTGGACCTGGAATGCCATCGGCAAGCGCAAGGGGGCATGGGCACTGGACGACGATGCGCCAGAAGCGACAAAAGGATTCCTTCTCAACCATTTGATCGACGAACTTCTGCCGGACCGTGGCGACGGGCGACGCTGGTCAAACTCTGACCCGATCACCGGGCAGGCTGCATGGTTCGATCTGCGGGTACGGGTGGAGAAATGCCCACCCCCATCCGAGTCGCAGCCCGCCTTCCCGCCACTCAAGTTGCCCGTTGCCCCTGCCAAAAGGAACCGGCCATGACGGCCCTGCCTGCGCCTTCCGCCAAGAAACTTGGTCTCGTCATCGACCTTGACACCTGCGTCGGCTGTCAAGCCTGCGTGACCGCCTGCAAGGGCTGGAACGATCAGGGATATGGTGCGCCGCTGAGCGACATAGACGCTTATGGATCAGAGCCTTGCGGGACGTTCCTCAACCGGGTTCACAGCTATGAGATCACGCCCGACGAAGGCGCGGCGCAGATCATCAACTTCCCCCGGTCCTGCCTGCATTGCGACAATGCGCCCTGCGTCACCGTCTGTCCGACCGGCGCGAGCTACAAACGGGCCGAGGACGGCATCGTGCTGGTGAACGAAGACGCCTGCATCGGCTGCGGCCTGTGCGCCTGGGCTTGCCCCTATGGCGCGCGGGAAATGGACGCGGCGGCGGGAGTGATGAAGAAGTGCACGCTCTGCGTAGACCGGATCTATAACGAAAACCTGCCCGAGGAAGACCGCCAACCCGCCTGCGTACGCACCTGCCCGACGGGTGCCCGGCATTTCGGCGATCTGGGTGACCCCGATAGCGCCGTAAGCCGCCTTGTCGCGGAACGCGGCGGCTATGACCTGATGCCCGATCTGGGCACGCGCCCCACCAACAAATACCTGCCGCCCCGTCCCAAGGATCGCGGTCAGTCCGAGGCCCCGCTTGCAGCACTTCTCGATCTGAAGGCGACGGGCTTTGCCGGATGGCTCGACCGTCTTCTGGAGAAGTTCTGATGCATCCCGCCCCTTCGGTCATCCTGTTCACGGTCTTGTCCGGCGCGGGGTTCGGATTTCTGTTCATGCTGGACGCAGGCGTGCTGCGACCTGCCGGGCTGGGCGCGCTTGTCGCTTTCGGGCTGGCTTACGTTCTGGCGACATGCGGGCTCCTTGCCTCGACCTTTCATCTGGGCAATCCGCAACGGGCATTGCGCGCCTTCAGCCAATGGCAGACAAGCTGGCTGTCGCGCGAAGGCTGGGCCTCGGTCGCGGCGCTTGGCCTCAGCGCCCCTGTGGCGCTTGCGGCGGTTGGCGGCGGCGGGCCGGGGATGATTGGTCTGATCGGCGCGCTCCTTTGCGCCTCAACCATCCTGTGCACCGCGATGATCTATGCACAACTGAAGACAGTGCCCCGCTGGAACCACTGGACGACGCCCCTTAGCTTTTTCGCCTATGCCGCGACCGGCGGCGCGATCCTATCGGGGCAGCGCTTGCTGGCGCTGGCCTGCTGCGTAGCCCTCGGCATTGTCATCCTTCTGGCCTTTCGTCTGGGCGACCGGCAATTCGGCCAGCGCGGCAGCAGCCTTGGCGCCGCGACCGGCCTTGGGCCGCAGGTGCGACCCTTTGCCCCACCGCATACCAGCCCCAACTATGTGATGCGCGAAATGATCCATCAGGTCGGGCGCAAACATGCGCGCAAACTGAGGGTAGTCGCGCTAGGCCTGTCGGCGGTCCTGCCCGCACTGGTCTTGCTGGTCGCGCCCGGTGGGCTGATCGGTAGCCTTCTGGCCTTCGCGCTGCACCTGAGCGGGGCGTTCGCCCAGCGGTGGCTCTTTTTCGCCGAAGCCGAACATGTGGTCAGCCATTATTACGGGCGCCCGGATGAAGCGGGTGTTGCCGCAGGCGGCCCCTTCCCCTAACGTCAAACCCGACCTCAGTGCGGGAGAATGACATGACCACCGACTACCGTTTCGACACGCTGGCCATCCACGCCGGCACGGCGCCCGACCCGGCGACCGGCGCGCGCCAGGTGCCGATCTATCAAACGACCGCCTACGTCTTCAAAGACGCCGACCATGCGGCGCGGCTCTTCAATCTTCAGGAAGTCGGCTACATCTATTCCCGCCTGACGAACCCCACGGTTTCGGCGCTGGCCGCGCGGGTGTGCGCGCTCGACGATCAGCCCTCCGCCAGCAGGATGGGGCGTAC
>DAORUY010000133.1:0-8219 GCA_035433445.1 Paracoccaceae bacterium | reverse complement strand
ACCGCGACGACGTGAACTGGCGGGTGCATTCGCTGGCCCATGTCGATGGCGCGAAAGTCACGCTTTCGACCCGGCCCGTGCATCTTGATCCGCTGACGACCGAGGCCGAGGGCGGAATCAGCCTGAAAAAGATCGCGCCAAAGGCGAGGGTCTATTGATGCGCACGCTCGCGGCTCTTGCCGGAATTTCCCTTCTGGCTGCTTGCGGTCCGATGACCGTCGACCGGGCGGAGCGGGAATGTTTCCAGCGCGCCCGGCTTGCGGCCAGCCCGCGCGGCAGGGTCGCGGTGGGTGTGGGGTCAGGCGGGCCGCGTGCGGGCCTGAGCCTTTCTGTCTCGTCCGACTATTTGCAGGGCCGTGACCCGTCTGCGGTCTACGACGCTTGCGTCTTGCAGAAATCCGGCCAGCCGCCCCGGCAGCCGCTTTATACCCGACCCGATTGGCAGGGATGATATGGTCCAGTTCACGCTCCCCAAAAACTCAAAAGTCCGCGTCGGCAAGACCTGGCCCCGGCCAGAGGGCAAGAATGTGCGGAAGTTCCGCATCTACCGCTGGGACCCGGACACGGGCGAAAACCCGCGGGTAGACACCTATTTCCTGGATATGGACAAGTGCGGCCCGATGATTCTGGACGCGCTGATCAAGATCAAGAACGAGGTCGACCCGACGCTGACCTTCCGCCGGTCCTGCCGCGAGGGGATTTGCGGGTCCTGCGCGATGAACATCGGGGGCATCAACACGCTCGCCTGCATCTATGGTCTGGACGAGGTGAAGGGCGATGTGGCGATCTATCCCCTGCCGCATATGCCGGTGATCAAGGACCTGATCCCCGACCTCACGCATTTCTATGCCCAGCATGCCTCCATCATGCCGTGGCTTGAGACGAAGACCAACCGGCCCGCGAAGGAATGGCGCCAGTCGATCGAGGACCGCAAGAAGCTGGACGGGCTTTATGAATGCGTGATGTGCGCGTCCTGCTCCACCTCCTGCCCGAGCTATTGGTGGAATTCCGACCGTTATCTTGGCCCGGCGGCCCTGCTGCATGCCTATCGCTGGATCATCGACTCGCGTGACGAGGCGACGGGCGAGCGGCTGGACGATCTGGAAGACCCGTTCAAGCTGTACCGCTGCCACACGATCATGAACTGCGCCAAGACCTGCCCTAAGGGGCTGAACCCGGCAAAGGCGATTGCCGAGATCAAGAAGATGATGGTGGAACGGTTGGTGTGAGGCGGCTGCCAGGCTGATCAGTCAGCGATGGCCGCTGTCGCGCCCGTGACGCGAACAGGATCGCCCGGGCGGCCTGTCACCGCGACGGACAGGATCGACGGCGCGCCCATATCCTCGCCCTGCCTGATGATAAAGCGCCCTCCGCCTGCCAAACCCGGCCAACCGCAATCGACCAGAGTCCCCGCCAGTGCGGCTGCCGCTGCGCCGGTCGCCGGATCCTCCCGGACGCCGCCGATGGCGAACGCATTGCGGACATGGAACAGGTCGGGGCGTTCTGCCACAGCCAGACAAATCGTCGTCCAGCCCTCGCGCTCCATCAGTGCCTTTACCGCATCGAACGGATAATCCATCGCCGCCAGCCGCGCCCGGTCGCGCAGCAGAAGAATCGGATGGTTATTGCCGGCATTGCCCAGTCGTGGCGGCAATCGGGGATCGAGTTCTGCCTCGCTCAGGGCGAAATGCGCAAATATCGCCTCCCGCGCCTCCGCCGCCAGTGGCGCGGATCGGGACGGGGGTGAGGTCAGGGTTGCTGTGCCGCCGTTCCCTGCTTCGACGCTGATATCGCCGCCATTCAAGGTCAGATCATAGCGCCCGGTGCCAAAACGCCGTCCGAGCATCGCTCCAAGCGCGATCGTCGCATGACCGCAAAAGGCGACCTCTGCCTCAGGTGAGAAATAACGGGTCCGCCATTTGCTGTCTGGCAGTCGGGCGGCAAACACGGTTTCGGAATAGCCGACGCTCCGCGCTATGGCCTGCATCTGTGCTGGATCAGGCAGACGGTCGGCGATCACCACGCCGGCGGGATTGCCGCCCCGTCCGTCGATTGAGAAGGCGGCTATGCGTTCGATTGCCCATGGCATGTGTGGCGGCTCCGTATCGCGAATAGCCAGAACATTAGGTGGGGGTGTCGGCCAGGGCAAATGATCATCTGTTGCCAGTCGATCACGGGTTCTGATGGATTATGCTGCATTGCAGAAAACGCATGCCGCGTTTGCGCAAACGGCTGATGTAGTGCCGGGTGGTCCACCCTATCTTGAAAGCATCCGGAAACGGTAATTGAGGTAAGACAATGTACCACCTGCTTTCCCGCCTGTTCAGCCGCAAGCCCCGCCTTGCCACTGTTGAGGCCGTACCCGCCTACTACATGCCCGAACCGGCTGGCAGCCGGTCGCGCCTGCTGTCGCTGACAGCGCTTGAACAGATGTACGGCTACTACAGCGGTCGCGGCATGCTCTGACCCCGGTTTTCCGGGCTCTTGTGCTGTGATAGGGCAGGGCCATGCCGGTCCTGCTTCTCGTCCTTCTCCTCTCGGTCCTGGCCTATCTGTGGCTGATGCGGCGGGGGAGTACTTTGACCCGCGCCTGTCGTTGGCGCGTGGATCGCATGGCCGGTCCCGACCATTACCAGTGCGCGGCCTGTGGCGCGCGCACGACTGGCAAACCGCGGCACTGCCTGCGGCCCGTGATACCGCAGGACCGCCATTGACTATCGGCGCGGCACCCCTAAATTGATATGATGATCGCCGGTTTCGACCCTTCGTTGATCTGCATTAGCCGCATGTATCCCGTCGCAGGATCGCGGCCCTAAGGCTGCGCCCGTTCGCCAGCCTTAGGGTTATCCGGCACTTTCCCTTTCTTTCATCAAACCGACGTGCACACCGTTCATGGTTGCGCGCCTCGCCCCGCAGGAGGCAAAGATGCACCAGACCGAATTTTCCCGAACGCCGATCATCGTTGGCGATGCCGATCAGGAAAGGTTGATGGCGCTGGCCGTTGGCCCCGCTGGCGACGATCTTTTCGCCGAACTGGCCCGCGCCGAGACCATTCCGTCTAAGGCGCTCCCCCTCGACGTGGTGCGCATGGGGGCGCGCGTGCGCTTTCGGACCCGTGGCGGCGGTGTACGCGAAGTGACGCTGGTCTACCCCGATCACGCCGATATCGACCGGGGGCGGATTTCCGTTCTGACACCGATCGGCACAGCGCTCCTTGGACTGCGCGCCGGGCAGTCGATTGCCTGGCGGACCCGCGACGGGCGCAAGGATGTGTTGACGGTCGAGGAGGTCGGGATCCCGGATGACGAAGCAACGGATCAACGGGCAGGATAAGCGCTTTTCAGGCAGGGGACGGGCGGCTAATGTCGGGGCGAAAGAGGAGCACGGATGAAACCCACACCCGAAACCGCGCCACCTGCCGATGCTGCCGCCCGCCACGCTGTCCGGCCGGTGATCTGCTATCCGACCGAGGGCCTGCCCGCCGCGCCGCTGGACCTTTACCGCGCCGCCCGCCAGACGCTGACATCGGTTGCCGAGGTTTTGGTGCCACCGCGCGATGCGAGGTCGTTCCACGTGCCAGCCGGCCATTTCTTTCGCATCCATTCGGTCGAAGGGCCGCAGGTGGGTGATCTAAACCTGTGGAATGCCGCCGACCTGTCCGAACGGTTCTTTTCGGGCAAGACCCGAGCCTTGCATGGCACGCATCTGTCGACGGGCGACAGACTCTGGTCAGCACTGCCGCATCTGCGGCCGATGGCAACGATCACCCATGACACGCTCGACTGGTATGGGTTCGACGGGTTTGGCGGGTCGGTCCATGATGTGATCGGCACGCGCTGCGATCCTTACACGCACAACCTGCTCAGCCATGGCGGGCAATATCATCATTGCTGCCATTCGAACCTGACCCGCGCGCTGGTGGCGGCAACCGGTCTGGCGCCTGCCACGGCGGAACCGCATGTGCATGATGTGTTGAATGTCTTCATGTGCACGGGTTTCACCCGCGATACGGGCCAGTATTTCATGAAAGCCTCGCCGGTGCGGCCCGGCGACTATCTGGAGTTCTTCGCCGAGATTGACCTTCTGGGCGCGCTGTCGGCCTGCCCCGGCGGGGATTGTTCGGCGGAACATTCCTCGGACGCGGCGCGCTGTTATCCCTTGCGGGTGGAGGTATTGAAGCCCGCCGACGACGCGCTGGCGGGGTGGAGGGCCCCATCGGCCAACGGTTATGACCGCAGCCACGGGCTTTGACATTTTCTGTCGCCAAATATCCTCCGGGGGTGCGGGGGTGGAAAACCCCCGCGCGCGGTTCCTAATGCTCAGACCCGGATATAATGCAGGCCGCTGAACCGCTGGCGCAGGGTGGCCACTTCGGGGGCCAGACCGGCGGGATCGTTTGACCGAAGCGCGGCGGCGATCAGGCGCGCCAGTTCGGGAACATCGGCCTCGGTCACGCCCAGACGGGCCAGTTCGGGCGTGCCGATCCGCAAGCCGTTCAGATCGCCCGGCACCTCGGCAATCGGCAGGCCGATGCCGCAGGCCAGAAAGCCCGCCTTGCGCAGGGTCTTGGACGCGGCTTGCCCGCCGCCGAAGGCCGCAGCTTCAAGCGCGAACTGGTGGGATGCGGTCGCGCCCTGTGCGCGAGCAAAAACCGGCAGGCCTTCGCCCGCAAGCGCATGGGCCAGCGCCTGGGCCAAGCTGATCATCTTTTCCGCATAGGCCGGGCCGAAGTCGCGCCAGTCCAGCAATGTAATCGCCAGCGCCGCCACCCGGCCCGCATCGAAATTCGCGGTCATGCCGGGAAAGGCGATCTGGTCGAGCTTTTCGGCGATATCGGCCTCGTTCGTCACCAAAAGTCCGCCGGGCGGGCCGCCCAGGCTTTTATAGGTGCTCATCGTCATCACATGCGCGCCCTCGGCCAAGGGATTGGCCCACTGGCGCCCGGCGATGATCCCGCATTGATGGGCGGCATCAAAGAGAAGCGTCGCGCCCACGCTGTCGGCAACCGCGCGCACGGCGCGCACCGGATGGGGAAAGAGATTGAGGCTGCCGCCCAGCGTGATCAGTTTCGGGCGCACGCGCTGTGCAAGGTCAGCCAGCCCCTCCAGATCAATCGTATAGCCGTCGGCATTCACCGGGGCGGCATGGGTCACCAGCCCGTAAAGCCCGGCACAGCCCGCCGCATGATGGGTGACATGGCCACCGATGCTGGCAGGCGGGGCAATGATCGCATCGCCGGGCCGGGTCAGTGCCATGAAGGCATAAAGATTGGCCATCGCGCCCGAAAACACCCGCACTTCGGCATAGTGCGCGGCGAAGATTTCGGCAGCCAGTTCGGCGGCGATCACTTCGATCTCTTCGATGGCCTCGAGCCCCATTTCATACTTGTCGCCCGGATAGCCGAGCGACGGGCGCGACCCCATCCCGCGCGACAGGGCGGCTTCGGCCAGAGGGTTCATCTTGTTTGTGGCGGGGTTCAGGTTGAAACAGTCGCGGTCGTGGATCTGCTCGTTCTGCCGGATCAGCCTTTCGATCCGTCCGGCAACATCGGCCGACGCCTGTGCGGCAGTTTCACTGGCCTGACGCTGGATCAGCGTTTCGCAGACGTCCGGCACCCAAGGCCGGCGGACAAGATGGGGCATCGGTTCCTCCCTTGTGATGGGGGCAGGAAACCAGATCGGCCTTGTATCGACAAACCAGAAATGCAAAATTTTAGGCGTAGAAAATCTAAGGCATTATGCCAGTTGCACCACCCCCGTTGAAAGGTATGCCGCTGAATGCGTTACGCGCGTTCGAGGCTGCGGCGCGTCTGGGCGGGTTTTCGGCTGCGGCGGCCGAGTTGGGTGTTACGGCTGGCGCGGTCGCGGCCCATGTGAAGGCGCTGGAGGAAACTCTGGGTGCCCCGCTTTTTGCCCGCCATGCCAAGGGCGTGCAGTTGACCGCGCTTGGCGCACGCACCTTGCCGGACTTCACCGCGGCCTTTGATCAGCTTGGGTCGGCCGTGCAGGCGCTGCGGGCCGAGGCCGCGCCCCGCACCGTGCATATCGCCACCCTTCCGGCAATTGCGCAGCTTTGGCTGTCACCGCGCTTGCCGGCGATCCGGGCCGCTGCGCCTGAGATCACCATTTCCATCACCGCGCTGGAAAGCCCGCCTGATCTGAAGCGCACGCCCTTTGATCTGTGCCTGTTCTTCCGCGCCGGGGACGAGGGACGGAAGATTGCACCGGATGAAATTTTTCCGGTCTGTGCGCCGCATCTGGCGGGACGGATCAGTTCTGCCGCCGATCTGGCCAATCTGCCGTGCCTGACCGACAGCGCGTGGTCGGACGATTGGCAGATCTGGGCCAATGCTGCCCGTCCGGGCTGGAGCTTCGTGCCCAAGGGGCCGGTCTTTTCGCTTTATGCGCTGGCGGTCGAAGAGACGGTCAACGGGGCAGGCGTGTTGATCGGCCATGGCGCCCTGGTCGAACGACACCTGAGTGCCGGCACGCTGGTCGCGCCGCTTGGGCCACGGGTCACGCTGGGGCGGGCACTGACGCTGTGGTCGGCCCGCCCGCTCAGGCCCGGATCGGCGTCCGCGCGGGTGGCGGGCTGGCTGGCGGACGGGTAGGGCGCTTCAGCCGAACGCCGCGCCGAGCGCGATTTCCACCATATCGCCGAAAGACCGTTCCCGGTCTTCGGCCGGAAGCGCCTCGTGCGTGAGCAGGTGATCCGAAATGGTCAGGACCGCCAGCGCCCGCGCGCCATGGCGAGCGGCGACATTGTAAAGCTCCGCCGCCTCCATCTCAACGCACAAAACCCCGTGGCGGCCCAGCATTTCGGTCAGGTCGGGGCGTTCGTCATAGAAGACATCGGACGAATAGATGCCGCCCACATGGATCGCCGTGCCCTTGGCCCGACCTGCCGCGACCGCCTGTTCCAGAAGGCCGTAATCGGCGCAGGGGGCGAACTGCATTTCCCGGAAAAACCCGCGCGAGGGCGTGGACATGGTCGAGGCAGTCATGGCGATGACCACATCGCGAACCTTCACATGATGCTGCATCGCACCAGCGGAACCGATGCGGATCAGGGTCTTGGCGCCATAGTCGCGGATCAGCTCGTTGGCATAGATGGAGAGCGAGGGCATGCCCATGCCAGAGCCGTGGATGGTGACACGGTTGCCCTTCCAGGTGCCGGTGAAGCCCAGCATGCCGCGCACCTGGTTGATGCAGACCGGGTCTTTCAGAAACTTCTCCGCCGCCCATTTTGCGCGATAGGGATCGCCGGGCAGCAGAACGGTTTCGGCAATCTCGCCCGCCTTGGCACCGATATGGAACGTCATGTGTCACTCCCTGAAAGATCAGGCCAGACTGCCGGATCGGCCGGGCGGAGGCAAGAGCGGGGATAGGGCCTAGTTCAGCGTCACCCAGGCGTTTTGCCGGTCGTCGAAGACCAGATCGAAGACGGTATCTTGTGGTTTGTTCACCAGAAGTCCGGATTGCTTGGTGCGCAGCACCGTCCTGCCGTCCAGCTTTTCTACCGACCAGCCAAGGACGATGAAATTGTGCTGATCCGTGCCGACAAGGACGTTGAGCTCGCATCCCACTTCCGAACACATGAGGTTCGGATTTGCAGTGCAGGACACGCCCGCCCCATCAAACATGTAGTCGTCCTGCCCATCGGCATTCAGGTCGGCAATCAGAACCGCGTCGGGCCCAAGCTGGAACGTGCCGCCCTGAGTTTCGCACGATGTGCGGCTGTAGTCGATCAGGCCCTGCATCGGCGCTGGCAGTACGGGCGTTTCGGCCAGCGCTGGACTGGCAAGCGACAAAAGGGCGATGGTCAGAATGTGTTTCATGGAGGGCCTTCCTGTCTGGGGGGGGCGAAAAGTCAGCGATCCAGTTGATCCCATTGGCCGGCATCGGCATTCCATATCAGATCAGCCGTTCCCTTGCCGGTGGTGGCGCGCAGCAGCGTCTTGCCATTGTCCTCAACCATCTGCCAGTCGAAGAGCGTCAGGCTGGCAAGCTTGCCGTCGATCAGCGTATCGACCCCGCAACCGAGCGTGCCGCAATAAAGCGTGGTCGAGGTCGAACAGCTGAAGGCACCTTCGTCAAGAAGCCAGTCCTGCGCCCCGTCGCCGTTCAGGTCGCGCTGGACCGCGGCTTCGGGGAAGACTGAAAATTCACCGTCACAATAGGACTTTGCCGCGTCGATCAGGGGAGTGAGTTCGTGTCTCG
>DAORUY010000132.1:0-8256 GCA_035433445.1 Paracoccaceae bacterium | reverse complement strand
ACAAGGTCGATCGCCTTGTCGGGCAGGAAACGGTCGGTGATATAGCGGTGCGACAAGGTCGCCGCCGCTACCAAGGCGGAATCGCTGATCCGCACGCCATGGTGCAGCTCATACTTTTCCTTGATCCCGCGCAGGATGCTGATCGTGTCCTCGACCGTCGGCTCCTCGACCACCACCGGCTGGAACCGACGGGCAAGGGCAGCGTCCTTCTCGATATACTTGCGGTATTCATCGAGCGTCGTAGCGCCCACGCAATGCAATTCTCCCCGGCTCAGGGCCGGCTTGATCAGGTTGGCTGCATCCATCGCGCCGTCGGTCTTGCCGGCGCCCACCAGCGTATGCAGCTCGTCGATGAACAGGACAATCTCGCCCGCCGCCGCCTCGATCTCCTTCAAGATCGCCTTCAGCCGCTCCTCAAACTCACCCCGATATTTGGAACCGGCAATGAGTGCGCCCATGTCCAGCGCCATGAGTTTCTTGTTCTTCAGGCTTTCGGGCACGTCGCCATTGATAATCCTCAGCGCAAGACCTTCGGCAATCGCTGTCTTGCCGACGCCCGGTTCGCCGATCAGCACCGGGTTGTTCTTGGTGCGGCGCGACAGAACCTGCATCGTGCGGCGGATTTCCTCGTCGCGTCCGATGATCGGGTCGATCTTGCCTTCTTCGGCCATCTGGGTCAGGTCGCGCGCATATTTCTTCAGCGCGTCATACCCTTCCTCGGCGCTGGCCGTATCGGCCGTGCGTCCCTTGCGGATGTCATTGATCGCGGCATTCAGCTTTTGGGCCGTAACAGCACCTGCATCCAGCGCATCCTTGGCCTTGGTGTTCACCATGGCCAACGCCATCAGGATCCGTTCCACCGGCACAAAGCTGTCGCCCGCCTTCTTGGCGATCTTTTCGGCCTCGTCCAAGACGCGCACCAGCGCGGTATCAACATAGACCTGACCATCGCCACCCGACACCTTGGCCATCTTGCCAAGCGCCAGATCGACGGCTTCGACTACCCGATCGGGCGCACCGCCGGCTCTGCGGATCAGGTTCGAGGATAGCCCCTGATCATCGTCCATCAGGGCTTTGAGAAGATGCTCAGGCATCACCCGCTGGTGGCCTTCGCGCATTGCGATCGTCTGGGCCGCCTGCAAAAAGCCGCGCGACCGCTCCGTGAACTTTTCCATGTTCATCGGCGAACTCCTTATCTGAAGCACCCGTCCCGGAACGCCCGTCCTGCAGCACGTCCCTTCGGGCCTTGCCACATAGTTGGGATCGGATTTTCGCGCCGCAAGGGCTGGGCCGAAAGCTTTCTGCTTTCATTCTGGTTCAAATATCCGGGGATGAACTACCGGTCATGCCAGGAGGGACAGCGCCCCTTGCCCGCATCCCCCTTCAGCCGCGCTTTTTCGGCACAAGCAGCACCTTCGGCCGCATCTCCTCGGCAGCGCGGAAGAGACTAAAGGTCTGGCTCACATAATTCACCGCGCCGCTGACCGCCTCCATATAACGTTGTAGTTCCTCCGTCCGTTCCGCTTCGACCAGTTGCACGGGTCGGTCGGGGTTTGCGCTCTCGAACTGGCAATAGAAAAGCGGCTCACCCCGGCGCAGTACGATGTCTTTCTCCGGCTCGTGCCATTCAAACGCCCACATGATCGGTCGTGGCCAAAGGCTGATCGGAAAGCGCCCGCCAAAGAGCGTGCCGGGCAGCGGATCCTTGCGGTAATGGGCAAAGGCGCCAAGCTGGGTCAGCCAGACAGGCTCGTCGGCAATGAAGACATAAGGCAATACCATCTGGATCGTCGGCCGGTCGGGATAGCGCCATTCGGCCTCGTTCACCATGACCAGCAATTCGTTCAACTTGTTGGTGCGGATAGGACTGGCCTCGCCCGCGCGGTTCACCAGCAACGCCTTGCCCTTCGCGTCACGGCCAAAACCGATATGCAGATCGAAGGGGCAGGGAACGGCAAAATAGCGGCTTTCCATCTGCACCACCGCAGGGCAGCGCGCGGCGGACTTCGCATGCGACCGGGACGCATCGCGCGATTGCAGGCGCATGGGCGGATCGTAAAGCACCGCCCCCTTATCGGTCGCACGAAACCATCCCACCGTAACCGGCCCCGAAGCCGTGCCGGTTTCCGGGCGGTCATAGGTGATGTGTACCTGCATGATCGGTCCTTCCCCTCGCGTGATGCGATGCTATTGGCGCTGCGCGGCAAGTCAATGCGGCGCAAGGCTTTGGTAATCTCGGCATGGTTAAGCTTTGGCATATGCACCCCATGCAGGAGCCGATCATGCGCGTTCTTTCCGCCCGTATCCGCAATATTACCATCGACAAGGCCGCACGGCGCGTGACTGCGAGCGTCCACCTTCTGCTGTGGATCGGCGGCGAGGAGTATTCCGTCGCAGTGCACACCTCTGCCCCCATCACCGCACCGGGGGCGGCCCCTTTGAAAAGCCGGCTGATTGCCGCGGCCAAACTGATGGTGGCCATGCGCGCCGAAGACGGCCTGCTGCCTGACGCACTTCTTGCCGATCGCGCCGCCTGAGCAACGCCTTGACAGGGATCGTCACGGGTCGCACAAGCGCCACGACCTTGCGCCAAAGGAGACCCGCGATGAAAGCCGACGACAGACTGATCGTGGCCATGGACGTACCCAATGCGCTGGCCGGGCTGAAGCTGGCCGAAACGCTGGGCGATGCCGTCAGTTTCTACAAGATCGGTCTGGGGATGCTGACCGGCGGCGGTCTTGCGCTGGCCAATGAGCTGAAGGCCGAACAGGGCAAGCGCATCTTCCTCGACATGAAACTCTTCGACATAGGCGCCACGATCGAAGCGGCGGTGCGGGGGCTGGCGGCCTATGATCTCGATTTTCTGACGGTGCATGGCGATCCGCACGTGGTGCGCGCCGCCAAGGAGGGGGCATCGGGAAAACCACTCAAGATCCTTGCCGTCACCATCCTGACCTCGCTTGACCGCGCCGATCTGGATGCGGGGCTGATCCGACCTGGCAACATCGCCGATATCGTGACCGAACGTGCCGCTCGCGCGTATCTCGCCGGGGCCGACGGTGTGATCGCCAGCCCGCAAGAGGCCGCACTGATCCGTGCCCTGCCTGAAGCGGCGGGCAAGCTGATCGTGACCCCCGGCGTGCGCCCCACCGGCGCGGCACTAGGCGATCAGAAGCGGGTCGCCACGCCCGCGCAGGCGATTGCGGACGGAGCGGATCATATCGTGGTTGGCCGCCCGATCTGGGCTTCGGCCGACCCGCGACGGGCGGCCGAAGCGATCCTCGCGGATCTTTCGCGTTCCGGGCGTCAGTAGCCGATCGTCATGATCGACCGACGGTTCGCGGGTCGTTCCAGTTCGTCGACCAATGCCACCGCATAGTCTTCTGCGCTGATGGTGCTGCTGCCATTTTCGGCAGTGATCAGAACATCCTTGCCCAGGCGGAATTTGCCCGTCCGCGCCCCGGGCTGGATCAGACTTGCGGGGGCGAAGAATGTCCAGTCGAGCGCGCTTTCCTTCAGCGCCTCATAGACGGCCTTCATGCCGGTTGCCTCGGCCCTATAGGGTTCCGGCACATGCGGCAGGACCGGGCTTCCATCAGGCAGGTTCAGCGAACCGGCGCCGCCCACCATCATCAGCCGCTTGCCCGAAGCGGTTGCCGCCGCGATCACCGCAGCGCCGTTGGCCTTTGCTTCGTCGACCGGATTGGCGCCGCTGCGTGGTGATACGGCCGCGACGATCACATCCGCCTTTGCGGCATACCCGGCCAGACCGGCTGCATCGGCAAGATCGGCCTTCACTGCTGTGACGCCCTTCGCCGCCGCGATCTTTTCAGGATGACGCGCACCTGCGATCACCTCGTGGCCGCGCGACAGGGCTTCTTGCAGCACCCGGCTGCCCACCATGCCGCTGGCACCGATCAAAAAAATCTTCATTTGCGTCTCCATGCGTATCAAGTTACTAACCGTAATCAGATACGCTTGGAGACGGGACTGGGTAAGACCCATTTTCCCGTCACATAGTTACATGGAGGGAACCGCCATGGCGCCGCGCAACAATACCAATCACGCCTGTCCTATTCGGGATGTGCTGGACCGGATCGGTGATGCCTGGTCGGTTCTGGTGCTGATGGAACTGGCCAAGGGGCCTTGCCGGTTCAACGCGCTTCTGCGGGTCATTGACGGGATTTCGCAGCGGATGCTGTCGGTCACATTGCGCACGTTGGAGCGTGACGGAATGGTCAGCCGCCGGGTTCTGCCGCTGGCCCCGCCACAGGTCGAATATGCACTGACCGGCGTCGGCGAAAGTCTGAATGAAACGCTGATATCGCTACGAAGCTGGGCAGCATCCAATCAACCGGCGGTCCGCGCCGCCCGTACGGCATTTGATGCCCGTCAGGCCAACTTGGCGGCCTGACAGAGGCTTCAGTTCTGGTTGATGTCGTGATGGATGATTTTCACATTGTCTTTCGGCAATCCGAATACCTTGCGCAGCACCAGCCACCCGCCGAGCGAGGCAAGCGCAAAGACCAGCAGCATGACGGAAAGCGAGGTGCCGATCACGCCGCCCCAGGTCAGAAGTCCGGTCAGCACCGCACCAACCGCGAACCCCAGCAAGACATAGCCTGACACCACAACCTCAAGGATCGCCAGAACGACCCCTGCGGCGATCCAGACCCACCATTCCTGCCACAACTGCATCACGACCGCCCTTTGAGAAGTTTGAACGCATCGCCAAACGCATCAAGCGCCGCGGTGGGCACCAGGATGACCTGCTTGCCGGATCCCTGCCCAACCGCCGTCAGCGCTTCGACCTGTTTCAGCGCAACCTGATATTGCGCCGCCTCGATCCCGTTTTCCTTGATCGCCTGAGCCACAACTCCGGTGGCATAAGCTTCCGCGTCTGCGGTGATCCGGCGGGCCTTGGCCACCTGTTCGGCGGCATAAAGTTCGGCGTCCGCCGACAGCTCCACGGCGCGCCGCTTGCCCTCGGCCTCGGTCACTTGTGCGCGACGGGCGCGTTCCGCGTTCAACTGCTGCAACATGGCCGCCCGCGTCGCCTCGTCGAGGTTGACGTCAAGGATCTCGGCCCGCGTCACTTCGATGCCCCAGTCATCCACCATCGCCCTGACCTGTTCGCGGATATTCTGGGTCAGTTCGTTGCGGTTGGACTGCACCTGATCCAGTTCCATCTTGCCGATTTCCGAACGCACGATCCCTGCGACCGTCGTGGCAATCGCCGCATCCACATCGCGGATCCGGTAGACGGTCTTTTCCGGTTCGGTGATGCGATAGAAGACGCTGGTTTCGACCTTCACCAGAACGTTGTCGGTGGTGATGGCGTCCTGATGCGCCGTTGGCAACTGGCGTTCCAATACGCTGATCTTGTGGGCTACCCGGTCAAGAAAAGGCACGATGAAGTTAATGCCCGGCCCCAGAACCGCGCGCAGGCGGCCGAACCGTTCCACCACATGCTTTTCGCTTTGCGGCACGATGCGCACGCCCAGCCAGATGCACAGAAGAATGAAAAACGCGATAGCCAGAAAGACCGCGTTGCCGCCCAGAAGTTCCTGAAAATCCATCTGACACTCCTACACCAATGCCCCGAACATGGGGGCATTTCATCAGTCAGGCAAGACCTGCCACAACGCAGGGGCGTAAACCCGATCAGAAGTCCAAATTCTCGACGTTTAGCGCATTTTGCTGGATGAACTCGCGCCGCGGCTCCACCACGTCGCCCATGAGCTTGGTGAAGATGTCATCCGCCTCCGCCAGATCATCGACCTTGACTTGGTTAAGCGTGCGCGCCGACGGGTCAAGCGTCGTTTCCCAAAGCTGTTCGGGGTTCATTTCGCCCAAACCCTTGTAGCGCTGCAAGGTCAGGCCCTTTTCGCCCTCCTGCAAGATCGCCGACAGAAGTTCGACCGGACCATGGATGGATTGTTCCCGATCCTTGCGGACCAACCGGGCCAGCGCGCCATAGGTTTCCTGCAACGCCTTGGTGTGCGACGCCAGTCGGCGCGCCTCGCCCGAACGCAGGACGCCACCGTCCAGCGTGCGAACCTCCTCCACGCCCCGCAGGCTGCGGCTGAAACGCAGGCCATGGTCCTGCGTCGGTCGGCCCGACCAGCCGCGTTCATACTCCACCGCGACATCATCCAGCCTGCGCGACACTTCGTTTGCGACCCCTTGCGCATCCGCGTCGATCCGGCCGGACAGAAGTGCCCCGGCAATGGCCGACTGTTCCAGAATGTGCTGGGGGTAATGCGTCGGGAAGGCCTGCAGCACGCGTTTGACCACACGCGCCTCCTCCACCACGCGCGCCAGATCGGCACCCGTGATTTCCTCGCCCGTACCAAGCCTCAAGACCGCGCCATCGACACCTGCCTGAATCAGGTAGTCCTCCAGCGCGGACTGGTCTTTCAGATAGACCTCCGACTTGCCGCGCGCGACCTTATAGAGCGGCGGTTCGGCGATATAGAGATGCCCGCGGTCGATCAGGTCCGGCATCTGCCGGAAGAAGAAGGTCAAAAGCAGCGTGCGGATATGGGCGCCGTCCACATCGGCATCGGTCATGATGATGATCTTGTGGTAGCGCAGTTTGCCCACGTTGAATTCATCGCGTCCGATTCCGGTGCCAAGAGCAGTGATCAGTGTGCCGATCTGATCGGATGACAACATCCGGTCGAACCGCGCGCGTTCGACGTTCAGAATCTTGCCTCGAAGGGGCAGAACCGCCTGATTTTGCCGCGACCGGCCCTGTTTGGCCGATCCGCCTGCCGAATCCCCTTCGACGATGAAAAGCTCCGACAAGGCAGGATCCTTTTCCTGACAATCCGCAAGTTTGCCGGGCAGCGAGGCCACATCCATCGCCGTCTTGCGGCGGGTCAGTTCGCGCGCCTTGCGCGCCGCTTCCCGCGCCAGGGCGGCTTCGATGATCTTGCCGACGATGATCTTGGCATTGACAGGGTTCTCCTCGAACCACTCGGCCAGCTTCTCGTTCACCATATTCTCCACAGCCGGGCGAACTTCGCTGGACACGAGCTTGTCCTTGGTCTGGCTGGAAAACTTCGGGTCAGGCACCTTGACCGACAGAACGCAGGTCAGGCCTTCGCGCGCATCATCGCCGGTAAAGTCGATCTTTTCCTTCTTGGCGATGCCCGACGACTGGGCATAAGCGTTGATCGTGCGGGTCAGCGCGCCCCGGAACCCGGCCAGATGGGTGCCGCCATCGCGCTGCGGGATGTTGTTGGTAAAGGGCAGCACCGTTTCATGGTAGCTGTCGTTCCACCACATCGCGACTTCGACGCCGATGCCGTTGCGGTCACCCACCATATAGATCGGTTCCGCCATCACCGACTGTTTGGAGCGGTCGAGGTATTTCACAAACTCCCGCACGCCGCCTTCATAGAAAAGCTCGGTCCGGATCGGTTCGGCATGACGTTCGTCTTCGATGATGATCCGCACGCCGGAATTGAGGAAGGCCAACTCCCGCAGACGGGTTTCCAGAATCTTGAACTGATAGTCGAGGTCGGAGAAGGTGCCATCCGGGCGATTGGACTTGGCGCTGGCCAGGAACCGCACCTCGGTCCCCCGCATTCCGGGCGCGGGACCGACTTCATGCACATGCACCGTGCATTCGCCATCCTCGAACCGCGCGCGATATTCCTTGTCGTTGCGCCAGACCGTCAGTTCCAGCCATTCCGACAAAGCGTTGACGACCGACACACCCACGCCATGCAGACCGCCCGACACTTTATAGGCATTGCCGCCTTCGTCGGTGTTGTTGAACTTACCACCCGCATGAAGCTGGGTCATGATCACTTCGGCCGCGGACACGCCCTCTTCTTGGTGGATGTCCACCGGGATGCCGCGCCCGTTGTCGCGGACAGAGACGGAATCGTCGGGGTGGATTTTCACCGTGACGGCAGTAGCGTGACCGGCCAGCGCCTCGTCGATGCCGTTATCGACGACCTCATAGACCATGTGGTGCAGGCCCGAGCCATCGTCAGTATCGCCGATATACATGCCGGGGCGCTTGCGAACGGCCTCCAACCCTCTGAGAACCTTGATCGAATCCGCGCCATATTCGCCGGTGTTCTGCGCCGTATCGGTCATGCCTGTCCGCCTTGTTTTTAGCTCTCCATCTTATAGGGGGTCAGGGGGGGAATGTCACGCCCAAGCCCCAAGATTTAGCGGTCAAAGGAAGGCAATCAGCACTCCGACCGCAATAAGCAGACTGCCCGCCCCCACATTAAT
>DAORUY010000131.1:0-8305 GCA_035433445.1 Paracoccaceae bacterium | reverse complement strand
TGGAACGCCGCTACCGCGAGACGGATTCTGCCTGGAGCCGCGAAGAGATGGAGCGCTATCAGTCGAACCGCGCCTGCGGGGCCTGTGGCGGCTATCGCCTGAAACCCGAGGCGCTGGCGGTGAAGATCGCCGGGTTGCACATCGGCCAGGTGGTGCGGATGTCGATCACCGAGAGCTTTGCCTGGGTCGAAGGCGTGGCGGCGACGCTGACCAAGCAGCAGAATGAGATCGCCCGCGCGATCCTGAAGGAAATCCGGGAACGCCTTGGATTCCTGGTGAATGTCGGGTTGAACTACCTGACGATGAGCCGGGCGGCGGGGACGCTGTCGGGCGGGGAATCGCAGCGCATCCGGCTGGCCAGCCAGATCGGGTCTGGGCTGACCGGCGTGCTTTATGTGCTGGACGAACCCTCCATCGGGTTGCACCAGCGCGATAATGACCGCCTGCTCATCACGCTGAAGAACCTGCGCGATGCGGGCAATACGGTGCTGGTGGTCGAACATGATGAGGATGCGATCCGCGAGGCGGATTATGTCTTCGACATGGGGCCGGGGGCCGGGGTGCATGGCGGGATGGTGGTCAGCCACGGCACGCCGGAACAGGTGGCGGCGGACCCGGCCAGCCTGACCGGGCAGTATCTGTCCGGCACACGCGAGATCGCGGTGCCGAAGACCAGGCGCAAGGGCAACGGCAAGAAGCTGACCGTCGTCGGAGCGACCGGGAACAACCTGAAATCCGTGACGGCCGACTTCCCGCTGGGCAAGTTCGTCTGTGTGACCGGGGTGTCGGGCGGGGGCAAGTCGTCCCTGACCATCGAGACGCTGTACAAAACCGCGGCCATGCGCCTGAACGGCGCGCATGAGACGCCGGCACCTTGTGAGACGATCAAGGGGTTCGAGCATCTGGACAAAGTGATCGACATCGACCAGCGCGCCATTGGCCGCACCCCCCGGTCGAACCCGGCGACCTATACCGGCGCATTCACCCCGATCCGTGACTGGTTCGCCGGGCTGCCGGAATCGAAGGCGCGGGGCTACCAGCCCGGCCGGTTCAGCTTCAACGTCAAGGGCGGGCGCTGCGAGGCCTGCCAGGGCGATGGCCTGCTGAAGATCGAGATGAACTTCCTGCCCGATGTCTATGTCACCTGCGAGACTTGCAAGGGCCATCGCTACAACCGCGAAACTCTGGAAGTAAAGTTCAAGAACAAGAGCATAGCCGACGTTCTTGAGATGACATGCGAAGATGCCCGCGAGTTTTTCCAGGCGGTCCCGGCGATCCGCGAAAAGATGGATGCTTTGTGCGAGGTGGGCCTTGGTTACATCAAGGTCGGCCAGCAGGCGACCACGCTGTCAGGTGGCGAGGCGCAGCGGGTGAAGCTGTCGAAGGAACTGTCTCGGCGGGCGACGGGGCGGACATTGTATATCCTCGACGAACCGACCACCGGCCTGCATTTCGAAGATGTGAGGAAACTCCTGGAAGTGCTTCATTCCCTTGTGGAACAGGGCAATACGGTCGTGGTGATCGAACACAACCTCGACGTGGTGAAGACCGCCGACTGGGTGATCGACATCGGCCCCGAAGGCGGCGATGGCGGCGGCGAGATCGTGGCGACCGGCACCCCCGAAGATGTGGTCAAGATCGAGGCCAGCCATACCGGGCGCTATCTGAAAGACCTGCTCAAATCCCGCAAGATCGCGGCGGAGTAAGGCGGGTCGTTCGCCCGCCCTCACGCCGGGATCAGTCCAGGATGCGGTCGAGGATACGGACCGCTTCCAGCACCACCAGCGTGTCACGCATCACGCGCAGGATCTGGTTGTCGGCACGCAGGTAGGTGCTGCCGTCGCGATAGTCGCGCAGGGCCAGGCGCTCCCATTCGTCGCGCGGGATCAGGACGTAATCGCCGGAAATCCGGTCGCCACGCCGCCAATGGTCGTGATCGTGGTCGTGATCATCGTCGTGATGATGCCGCTTCTTCGCCAATCCGGGGGGCACGCAGGGCACGTCCTTCTTGGCCAGACCGGGCGGGCAGTGCTTGTTGTCCTTGGCTTGCGCCGGGGCAGTCAGGGCAGCGGCCAGCGTCAGAACGATTGGAATGAGAATGCGGCGCATCGGCGGGCTCCGGGTGGCAGGGCGATGCTGTTCAATGCCGCAATCGCTGCGCGGGTTCCATGGCGGAAAGACGTCGAAGGGTCGGTTCGGCACAATGCTGCCCATCCGGAATGGCATCGGGGCGCGAACCGGCAAGCTTCGCGCCCCGATTGTCATTACAGGACAGTGAGTTAGTCGAGTGCCTTGAAGTTCAGCGCCGCGCCATCCTTGATGCCCGAGAACCAGCGTGCGGTGACGGTCTTGGTCTTGGTGTAGAAGCGGAACGCATCCGGCCCGTACTGGTTCAGGTCGCCGAAGGCCGACTTCTTCCAGCCGCCGAAGGAGAAGTAGGACAGCGGCACCGGGATCGGGAAGTTGATCCCGACCATGCCGACGTTGACCCGGCTGGCAAAGTCGCGCGCGGTGTCGCCATCGGCGGTATAGATCGCGGTGCCGTTGCCGTATTCGTTGTCCATCACGAGCTTCAGCGCCTCGTCATAGGATTTGGTGCGGACGGTGGTCAGGACCGGCCCGAAGATCTCTTGCTTGTAGATGTCCATGTCGGCGGTGACGTTGTCGAACAGCGACGGTCCGACGAAGAAGCCGTTCTCATAGCCTTGCAGCTTGAACCCGCGGCCATCGACCACCAGCTTCGCGCCCTGGTCGACGCCCGAGTTGATCAGCCCCAGGATGCGGTCCTTCGAGGCCTGGGTGATGACGGGGCCGAAATCCACATCATCCCCGGCAGTATAGGGGCCGACCTTCAGCTTCTCGATCTTCGGGATCAGGCGTTCGATCAGCGCATCGGCGGTCTTTTCACCGACCGGCACCGCGACGGAAATCGCCATGCAGCGTTCGCCCGCCGCCCCGTAACCCGCGCCGACCAGCGCGTCCGCCGCCTTGTCCAGGTCGGCGTCGGGCATGATGATCATGTGGTTCTTGGCACCGCCAAAGCACTGCGCCCGCTTGCCGTTCGAAGCGGCCCGGCCATAGATGTATTGCGCGATCGGGGTCGAGCCGACGAAGCCGACGCCCTGGATCACCGGATGGTCCAGGATGCCGTCCACCACGTCCTTGTCGCCGTTCACAACCTGCAAGACGCCGTCCGGCAGGCCCGCTTCCTTCAGCAGTTCCGCGAGGAAGAGCGAGGTCGAAGGCACCCGCTCGGACGGTTTCAGGATCATCGCGTTGCCCGAGGACAGCGCCGGGCCGATCTTCCACAGCGGGATCATCGCCGGGAAGTTGAACGGGGTGATTCCGGCAACGACACCAAGGGGTTGGCGCATGGCGTAAAGGTCGATGCCGGGGCCGGCCGAATCCATCATCTCGCCCTTCAGCATGGCAGGCGCGCCCATGCAGACCTCGATCACCTCAAGGCCGCGCTGCACGTCGCCCCTGGCGTCGGGGATGGTCTTGCCATGTTCACGCGCGACCAGCTCGGCCAGCTTGTCCATGTTCGCGTTGATCAGCGCGCCAAAGGCCATCATCACCCGCGCGCGGCGCTGCGGGTTGGTGGCGGCCCAGCCGACCTGGGCCTTGGCGGCTTCCTGAATGGCGTGGTCCAACTCGCCCGGCGTGGCCAGCGCGACCCGCGCCTGCACTTCGCCGGTGGCGGGGTTCATGACATCGGCAAAGCGGCCCGACATGCCCTTGACGATCTTGCCGTTGATCCAGTGACCGATCTCTTCCATGGAATCCTCCTTGTGCTTTGCAAGGGTTTACCATTGCACAAACGCCAGACAAAGCGGCAATGTGTCAAAAGGGTTTTGCATAAATGCATTCCCCCTCGTCGCATTTCATGCGCTTGACGGAGGGCTGCGACGAAAAGCGAACCGCATGAGGAGTTTTCTATGGACTGGGACGACCTGCGCGTCTTCCTTGCGGTGGCACGAACCGAAAGCCTGTCGGCGGCGGGCAAGCGGCTGAAGATCGACCCGGCCACCGTGGGCCGCCGCATCGGCAGGCTGGAAGAGGCGACGAAGGCGCGGCTTTTCAGCAAATCCCCGCATGGCTACGCGCTGACGGAAGAGGGCGCGCGGCTGATCCCGCATGCGGAAACCGCCGAACGCGCGGCGCTTGGAGCCGAGGAGAGCCTGTCCGGTCCGGGCGGGTTGACCGGGCTGATCCGGCTGGGCGCGCCCGACGGCTGCGCGAACTACCTGCTGCCGCAGGTTCTGGCCCGCATCTGCGACGCCAATCCGGGGCTGGAGGTGCAGATCGTGGCGCTTCCCCGCGTTTTCAACCTGTCGAAGCGCGAGGCGGACATGGCGATTGCCGTGAGCCGACCCGAGGCCGGACGACTGACGGTGCAGAAGCTGACCGACTATCACCTGCATCTGGCCGCCAGCCGCGACTATCTGGCGAGTGCCGCGCCGATCCACACCCCGCAGGATCTGACGACACACCGCATCATCGGCTACATTCCCGACCTGATCTTCGACAAGGAACTCGACTATCTGGCCGAGATCGGGATCGGCGCGGCGACGCTCACGTCGAACTCGGTCTCGGTACAGCTGAACTGGTTGCGGCATGGGGCAGGGGTGGGGGTGGTGCATGATTTCGCCCTGCCCGCCGCACCCGGTCTGACCCGGATCCTGACCGACCGCATCCATCTGACCCGCAGTTTCTGGCTGATCCGGCACGAAAGCGACGCGCGGCTTGACCGGCTCAATCGCTTTGCCGACCAGCTGACGCGCGAAGCACGGGCCGAAATGGTCCGGCTGGAAAGCGCCTTGCGGCAGGATGAAAGCCGCGCTTGACAGAATCCCCTTTCCGGCCCGACGCTTGACCTCCGGTCAGAGGGAGGGGCCGTCCCATGCTCGTACAGCAGATCCTCACGTCGAAGGGTGATCACGGCGTGATCACGGTGGCGCCCGGAACCACGGTCCAGCAGGTTGCCGAGCTTTTGTCGTCAAAGCGCATCGGGGCGGTGATCGTCTCGGCGGACGGCAAGGCGGCCAAGGGAATCGTGTCCGAACGCGACATCGTGCGCGAACTGGGCAAACGCGGGAGCGCCTGCCTGGGCGACAAGGTGGAAAGCCTGATGACCGCAAAGATCGTGTCCTGCACCCGCGCGGAAGGCACTGATGCGGTGCTGGGGCGGATGACTGATGGCCGCTTTCGCCACATGCCGGTGATCGAGGACGGGCAGATGGTCGGCCTCATCTCCATCGGTGACGTGGTGAAGGCCCGGCTGATGGAACTGGCGGCGGAAAAGGATGCGCTGGAAGGCATGATCAAGGGATTCTGATCCGGCAGAAAGACCTTGCGCCCGCGCGCGCAATATTGTTGCGTGCGTGCGCAAGCGGGCGGCTGCGGAGGACATCATGCGCATCGGGCTTTATCCGGGAACCTTCGACCCGATCACCCTTGGTCATACCGACATCATCCAGCGCGCCATGGCGCTGGTTGACCGGCTGGTGATCGGCGTGGCGATCAACCGCGACAAGGGGCCCTTGTTCACGCTGGAAGAGCGGGTCGCCATGGTCGAGGCGGAATGCGCGGCCATCACCGCCAAGACCGGGGGCGAGATCGTCGTCCATCCGTTCGAGAACCTGCTCATCGACTGCGCCCGCGACGTGGGGGCGGGGATCATCATCCGCGGCCTGCGGGCGGTTGCGGATTTCGAATATGAATTCCAGATGGTCGGCATGAACCGGGCGCTGGATTCCAGCATCGAGACGGTGTTCATGATGGCCGATGCCCGCCGTCAGGCGATTGCGTCGAAGCTGGTGAAGGAAATCGCCCGGCTGGGGGGTGACGTGTCGAAATTCGTCCCGGCTCCGGTGGTCGGGGCGCTGGCCGGGAAATACGCCTGACATGCAAAAGGGGCCCGAAGGCCCCTGCATCCGTCCCGGCGGGGATGGCCGCTCTCAGGCCGCCTTGCCGTAGACGGCTTCGCGGGCGATCCGCTCGGCGTCGCCGGGATAGATCCCAAGGTCCAGCGCGATGTCGGCAGGCAGGTTGGCAATCTCGTTGCGGGTCTGGCGATACAGCGCATAGTTCACCGCAGCGGTCTTCAGCATTTCAAACACAGAGTTCATCATCATCGTCCTTTTCATCTGCGAGGGGTCTGCTTTTCCTTCTCGCAGGCAGGAACATAGTGATTTTGTTAGCGCCAACAACGCCCAATGCTGCGGTGCAGCTATGCATGCGTCGCATGGCTTGGACAAAGAAAAAGGCGCCCGAAGGCGCCATTTCCGTATGATTTCAACGCTGTCAGATCAGTTTGCCCATGGCGACGGCTGTATCAGCCATGCGGTTCGAGAAACCCCATTCGTTGTCGTACCAGGACAGGATCGACACGAAGGTTCCGTCCATCACCTTGGTCTGGTCCATGTGGAACACCGAGGAATGCGGGTCGTGGTTGAAGTCCGAGCTGACCAGCTTCTCATCGGTATAGCCAAGGATGCCCTTCAGCTTGCCTCCCGCCGCCGTGCGGATCGCGGAATTGATCTCTTCCACCGTGGTCGCGCGTTTGGCGATGAATTTCAGGTCCACCACGCTGACGTTCGGGGTCGGCACCCGGATCGAGATCCCGTCCAGCTTGCCCTTCAGTTCGGGCAGGACCAGCCCCACCGCCTTGGCCGCCCCGGTCGAGGTCGGGATCATCGACAGGGCCGCCGCGCGGGCGCGGTAAAGATCCTTGTGCATCGTGTCCAGCGTCGGCTGGTCGCCGGTATAGCTGTGGATCGTGGTCATCATGCCCTTCTCGATCCCGATTGCCTGATGCAGGACCGAAGCCACCGGAACCAGGCAGTTGGTGGTGCAAGAGGCGTTCGACACCACGATATCGTCCTTGGTGAGCGACCTGTCGTTGATGCCGTAGACGATGGTCTTGTCCGCACCCTCGCCGGGGGCCGAGATCAGCACCCGTTTCGAGCCGTTCTCCAGATGCGGCAGGCATTTCTCCTTCGAGGTGAAGATGCCGGTGCATTCCAGAACGATATCGACATCCGACCAGGGCAGGTCCGCCGGGTTCTTCAGCGCCGTCACCCGGATCGGGCCACGACCGACGTCGATGGAATCGGTGCCGGTGGTCACGGTTGCTGGGAACTTGCCATGCACCGAATCGTAGCGCAGCAGATGCGCGTTGGTTTCAACCGGGCCAAGATCATTGATCGCCACCACCTCGATATCGGTGCGGCCCGACTCGATGATGGCGCGCAGTATGTTGCGCCCGATGCGCCCGAACCCGTTGATGGCAACCTTCACGGCCATGTCCTGTCCTCCGAAGCTGGGGGTGTCCCGATAGCGCTAACAATGACAAATCACCGGGAAATGCAACCGCAGTTTGACGCGATCAGCGCCAGAAAGCCACCCATTCGATCAGGTCCAGGAACTTGCGCACCAGAAACGTGACCGCCGACCCGCCGTTCAGGGCGAAGTCGGCGATGCCAAGGGCCAGAAGGACCAGGCTGATCCAGACTGCGATGTGATTGGTCAAGACGGCCCTCCAGGGGCCGCCGGGGCCCGGATTACTGTGCGAGCCGCCCCAGGACGCCGGCCACATCGGCCATCCGGCAAGAGAAGCCCCATTCGTTGTCATACCACGCCAGCACGCGAACGGAACGCCCCGCGACCTTGGTCTGATCGGGCGCGAAGATCGACGATTGCGGGGTGTGGTTGAAGTCGATGGAGACCTTGGGTTCGGGGTCATAGGCCATGACCATGCCCATGTAGCCCTGGCAGGCCTCGCGCACGATCTCGTTCACTTCGGCGACCGTCACCGACTTCTGCGCGATGAAGGTCAGGTCAACCGCGCTGACATTTGGCGTCGGCACCCGGATCGCCGAGCCTTCCAGCCGCCCGGCCAGTTCCGGCAGCACCTCGCCGATCGCCTTGCCTGCCCCGGTCGAGGTGGGGATCATCGCCATCGCCGCCGACCGTGTGCGATACAGGTCCTTGTGGCGGCGGTCCAGCGTCGGCTGGTCGCCGGTGTAGCTGTGGATCGTGGTCATGATCCCGCTCTCGATCCCGATGCTGTCGTTCAGCACCTTGGCCAAGGGCGCAAGACAGTTCGTGGTGCACGAGGCGTTCGAGACGACCTTGTGCTCGGGCAGGAGGCTGCGGTGGTTCACGCCATAGACCACCGTCAGGTCGGCGCGTTTGGCCGGGGCCGAGATCAGCACCCGCTTGGCCCCGCGCCCCAGATGCACCGCCGCCTTGTCGCGGTCGTTGAACTTGCCGGTGCATTCCAGCACCACGTCCACGCCCT
>DAORUY010000130.1:0-8318 GCA_035433445.1 Paracoccaceae bacterium | reverse complement strand
AGTAGTAGGGCGCGACCTTGTAGAAGCCGAGCTTTTCGTCGTCATAGGGGCCGGTGAATTCGGCAGCGTCGATCGTGCCTTTTTCCAGGGCCGGATAGATATCACCGCCCGAAAGCTGCTGCGGCACGACGCCAAGCCTTTCCATGACCTTGCCGGCAAAACCACCGACCCGGTATTTCAGCCCCTTCAGATCGTCGATCGTGTTGATTTCCTTGCGGAACCAGCCGCCCATCTGCGCGCCGGTATTGCCGCAAGGCATCGCATAAAGGTTCTGGGTCGCATAGAACTCGTTCATCAGGTCGTTGCCGCCGCCATAGTAGAACCAGGCATTCTGCTGGCGAGCGTTCAGTCCGAAGGGAACAGCGGTGCCCAGTGCATAGGCCGCGTCCTTGCCCCAGTGATAGTAGGAGGCGGTATGGGCCACCTCGACAGTGCCGGCCGCGACAGCTTCGGCCGCTTGCGGGCCGGGCACGATCTCGCCCGCCGCGAAGGCCTGAATCTGGAACGCCCCGTCGGTCATCGCGGACACATATTTGGCCATCGTTTCGGCCGCGCCATAAATCGTGTCGAGCGACTTTGGAAAACCTGACGCCAGGCGCCAGGTGATCTGCGGGGCCGACTGGGCGATTGCGGGCGCGGCCAGAAGCGACGCGCCCGCAGCCCCCACCCCGCCGATGCCGGCCTTGGTCAGGAATGAACGACGATCCATATAAATCCTCCCGGAATATGATGTGCGCCTTGCCCCGGCGCCTTGGGGTATCATGCAGATTGCAAACGGCTTTTCAAACCCAAAGGCTCAACAAGAACCAAGGAACCGGCGATCCCGCACCACAAACCCGATCATGCGCGAAAAGGCGCGCACCGTCAGCTTCTCTGGATCAGCACCAGCGACAGCGCCATCAGCACCAGCCCCGCCAGCCGCTGCACGGAAAGGGGGCGCTCCAGCGCGCCGAAAAGACCAAAATGGTCGATAAGCGCCGCAGATAACATCTGCCCCATCAATACGCAGAAGATCGCGTTGCCCACGCCAAAACGTGGCGCGACCCAGGTGATTGACAAAACATAGAAGGCGACAAGCGCCCCCGCCAGAAACAAATGTTTGGGCGTGCCCGGCAATGCACGCAAGGCGGGCGCGCTGCCCGTCAGCACCAGAACCACCGCCGCAATCCCAAACGCCACCGAAAACAGGATTGCCGCCGCCGCGACCGGCGCGCCAAGCCTTTGGCCAAGCTGCGCGTTCAGCGCGGCCAGTACCGGAATGCCGATACCGGCAGCCAGCATGATCGAAGCGTATCGGACCGGTTCGGCAAACATGGTTCCTCCGTGACAGGACTGGGATGAAACGGGCTGCGGCACAGTGGTGGGGTGCCTCCGGACAGGCGCCGCAGCCCGAACCTACCGGACCGTCAGCCTTTGGCCAGGGTCTTTCGGTAGTCTTCGACCGGCAAACCGCCGACGCCCCAATCCTCCATCGCCACTTCGTCGATCACGACGAAAGTGGTTGCAGGATTCTTGTTCAGAACGTCCACCAGCAAGCCGGTCACACCTGCGATCAATTGCGCCTTCTGTTCGGCGGTGGCCCCTTCGCGGGTGATCTTTATGTTCACATAGGGCATGGCATCACTCTTTCAGATCAAAGTGGAAGACTTTGGAAATCACCTGCCACCGGCCTTCGAGCTTGATGAAGGTCAGGCAGTCGATGAAATCTTTTTCGGCAATCGTGCAGGTGGCCAGCACCCGCGCCGTGACCGGGCCGTGGAAGTCGATCGACAGGATCTTGTCTGTCCTGACCTCGTTGCGCGACGCGGGTGACGGGCGGGCATCGACCACGGGGAAATATTCTTCCATCGTGCGATAGAGAAGTGTTCCGTCCGTGGCACAGACGTATTGGGCCTGCGGGTGAAACACCCGCGCCAGCCGCGTGATGTCGCTGTGATGCAGACCATCGAAATAGTCCTGCATCACGGCGGCTACGGCAGTGAATTCTTTGTCGAGCGCGCCAGCCATCACCCCAAAAGCCCCTCTGCTTTCATCGCGGCCTGTGCAGAGGGACGCGCGGCGACCCGCTCGACAAAAGCTTTAAGCTTCGGCCAGGCGGTCAGTTGAATGCCGGTGAAGTTGGCCCAGTTCGACGCCACGAACGCATAGGCATCCGCCACGGTGAAATTCGCGCCGGTCAGATAGATGCGCCCGTCCGCAAGCTTGGCTTCCAGCCAGTCAAATTTCTTGCCCACGTTCTTGCGCGCGGCATCCTTGGCCGCATCATCGGCATTGGGGTTGAAAAGCGGATGGAACGCGACGTGAAGTTCGGTCCCGGTAAAATTCAGAAGCTCGTTCACGCGGGCGCGCGCCATGGTGCCCGCACGCGGCGCAAGCGTCTCGTCGCCCGCCCGGTCGGCCACGAACTGAAGGATCGACGGACCTTCGGTAAGCACCTCGCCTTCCACGGCCAGAACCGGCACCTTGCCCTTGGGGTTCACGGCCCAGAAGTCCGCGCCGGTTTCGGTGGTTTTGTTTGCGGTATCGACCCGTTCGATTTCAAAAGGCTGACCAACTTCACGCAAAACGATATGCGAAGCCATCGAACAGGCGCCGGGCGAGTAGTAGAGTTTCATGGATCATCTCCGTCTTGGGTTGCGATGACGGAGAGCTAGAGCAGATCGTTACAAAAGGAAACCACTGCACTTGTGGTAACGACCAGTTTGCGGTATCTGCAGAGTAACCGTAAATCACAGGTGAGCCGTATCATGGCCTTGAAAATCAGGAAGAATCGCGCGCCGAAGCCGCTCTGCCCCATCGGGCAGTGTATGACTTTTCTGGGCATGGCCTGGACGTCGAACATCATCTGGAACCTGTCGGCGGGTGCCCGGCGCTTTTCGGAACTACGCCATGACATTCCGGCGGTTTCGGCCAAAGTGCTGACCCAGCGCCTGCGCGAGATGGAAGAACGCGGCGTGCTGACCCGCCGGGTGATGCCGACCTCGCCGCCTTCGGTCGAATATGAGTTGACCGAACTCGGGCGCGAATTCATGCCGGTGATCCAGGCGATCATGGATGTGGGCCACCGCCTGAAAACCCGCGCGGAGGAAGCCCGGGAAGCGGCGTGACGCATCGGGCGTGACCCGCAAAATCAGGTCACGTCTGGCGGTGCGCAGACAGCATCATTCTACCGCTATTTCCGGTCCCGCGATATGGACGGCCAGCAGGCAGCCGTTGGGCGTGTAAGAATGGTGCTCGCTGCCGTCGCGGTAAAAGACCAGATCGCCCGCCCGCAAGATCGTGCCGTCACTTTCATGCAGCTCGCCCTCCAGGATCAGGAACTGTTCGTGCCCGTTGTGGCGATGACCGCGCGTGGTCATGCCGGCCGGCATCCGGTAGACGTGAAACCCCTCGCCCAGCGGACGGTCGCCATCGAGCTGCAGCACCGTATCCCCGAGCGCCAGCCCGTCGGGATAGACAAAGGGTTTGAACTCGGCTCGATGGATATTCGCGATCCGGCGTTCCGTGTTTGAAATCGGTTTCATATATGCCTCCCTGTTTGCGAGGCAATCATATTGACTACACAGTCAATTGAAAAGTCCCTAGGTCCAAACGATGACTTGTGCGGCGGGGCAGGCCGCAAATCACGACGCCCCTGCAGAAAGTTTCGCATTTCTTTCCGCAAGTGCGCCGCGAGCGAAAGAAAAATAGGAAAAATACCATCCCACGGACACTTTATTCCCAATTTTCACGGTTGACGCCCCGAGAGGCGGCACATAATGTCCGCCGCGAAGCAGCAAAGGAAGAAGCCGATGGAGGCGATCCTTGTACTTGGGGGAAGTTGGCGCATGGGCCGGTAACGGCAGACCATAATGGTTCCCATGCGCCCCCGATGATCCTCGGGGGCTTTTTGTTACCGAAGCAGGTAGAAGACGGAGAGACGGATGTCACGGCAAATGACTGGTGCGAAGATGGTGGTGCAGGCGCTGAAGGATCAGGGCGTCGATGTGGTCTTCGGCTATCCGGGCGGTGCTGTCCTTCCGATCTATGACGAGATCTTCCAGCAAAACGACATCCGTCACATTCTGGTGCGCCACGAACAGGGCGCGGTCCACATGGCCGAAGGCTATGCGCGCTCGACCGGCAAGCCCGGCGTCGTACTTGTGACCTCAGGCCCCGGCGCCACCAATGCCGTGACCGGCCTTGTCGATGCGCTGATGGATTCGATCCCACTGGTGGTTCTGTCAGGCCAGGTGCCCACCTTCATGATCGGCACCGATGGCTTTCAAGAGGCCGATACCGTCGGCATCACCCGCCCGTGTACCAAGCACAACTGGCTGGTGAAGGACACGGATAAGCTGGCCGAGACCATCCATCAGGCCTTCCATGTCGCCAAAAGCGGCCGCCCCGGCCCGGTCCTGGTCGACATTCCGAAGGATGTGCAGTTTGCGACCGGCAGCTACAGCGCCCCGCGCGAGGCCAAGATCAGCCATTATGCCCCGAAGGTGAAAGGTGACGTCGCCGCGATCACCGCGCTCGCGGAGATGATCGAAAGGGCCGAACGCCCGATCCTCTACACCGGCGGCGGGGTCATTAACTCCGGTCCGGGCGCCAGCCAGCTTCTGCGTGAACTGGCCGACGCGACGGGTTTTCCCGTGACTTCAACTCTGATGGGGCTTGGCGCCTATCCGGCGTCCGGCAAGGGCTGGATCGGCATGCTGGGCATGCACGGGCTTTACGAGGCCAACCTTGCGATGCACGGCTGCGATCTGATGATCAACATCGGTGCGCGTTTCGATGACCGGATCACCGGACGCATCGCCGATTTCAGCCCGCATTCGAAGAAGGTCCATATCGACATCGACCCTTCCTCGATCAACAAGGTCATCCATGTGGATCTGGCCATTGTGGGCGACGTGGGCCATGTGCTGGAAGACCTGCTCAACATCTGGAAGGCGCGCGGGCGCAAGGTCAACAAGGCCGGTCTGGCCGGATGGTGGAGCCAGATCGAACAGTGGAAACTGAAGAAATGCCTGACCTACAAAGGCTCCGACAAGATCATCAAGCCGCAATATGCGCTGGAACGGCTGGAGGCGCTGACCAAGGGGCGTAACCGCTACATCACGACCGAGGTCGGCCAACATCAGATGTGGGCCGCCCAGTTCCTGCATTTTGACGCGCCGAACCGCTGGATGACCTCTGGCGGGCTTGGCACCATGGGCTATGGCCTGCCCGCCTCGATCGGCGTGCAGATTGCCCATCCGGAGGCTTTGGTGATCAACGTCGCGGGCGAGGCATCCTGGCTGATGAACATGCAGGAAATGGGCACGGCCATGCAGTTCCGCGCGCCGGTCAAG
Organism: Paracoccaceae bacterium; assembly: GCA_035433445.1. Taxonomy (GTDB): domain Bacteria; phylum Pseudomonadota; class Alphaproteobacteria; order Rhodobacterales; family Rhodobacteraceae; genus TMP-24. The sequence continues at coordinate 2,982 of DAORUY010000130.1, read as the reverse complement.
CAGTTCATCCTGAACAATGAACGGATGGGCATGGTGCGCCAGTGGCAGCAGCTTCTGCATGGCGAGCGTTATTCGCAAAGCTGGTCCGAAGCGCTGCCCGATTTCGTCAAGCTCGCCGAGGCTTTCGGCTGCAAAGGCATCCGCTGTTCGGATCCCGCGAAGCTGGACGATGCCATTCAGGAGATGCTCGACTACGATGGGCCGGTGATCTTCGACTGTCTGGTCGAAAAGCATGAAAACTGCTTCCCGATGATCCCGTCGGGCAAACCGCACAACGAGATGCTTCTGGGCGATGCGTCGACCGAAGGCGCAATCCAGGCCGGCGGCGCGGTGCTGGTGTAAGCGCCGGGGGCCGTCTGCCCCCGGACCCCCGAGGATACTTGTGAACAGAAAATAAAGGCAGAGGGCAAATGTCCGCACTGAATATCAAAAAAGGCGCATCCAGCCATTCCGCTTATGATCTGCGCGACCCAAATGCACAGGTCATCGAAACCCATACGCTGGCTGTTCTGGTCGACAACGAAGCGGGCGTTCTGGCGCGGGTGATCGGGCTTTTTGCCGGGCGCGGCTACAATATCGACAGCCTGACCGTGGCGGAGGTCGATCACAAGGGCCACCTGTCGCGCATCACCGTGGTCACGCGCGGCACGCCTGCGGTGATCGAGCAGATCAAGGCGCAGCTTGGCCGGTTGGTGCCGGTCCATGACGTGCATGACCTGACGGTCGAAGGCCCGTCGGTCGAGCGGGAACTGGCGCTCTTCAAGGTTGCGGGCACCGGCGAGAAGCGGATCGAGGCGTTGCGCCTGGCAGAGATCTTCCGCGCCAATGTTGTGGATTCGACGCTGGAAAGTTTCGTGTTCGAAATCACTGGCACGCCGGAAAAGATCGACGCTTTCGCCGATCTGATGCGCCCCCTCGGTCTTGTCGACGTGGCGCGCACCGGGGTTGCCGCCCTCTCACGCGGGGCGTGAATCGCCAATCCGTCGCGGTATCTGAAAAGCAAAGACCCCGCGCCGCCTGAGGCGCGGGGTCGGAAATCCGCCCGTCATAGGGCAAAGGGTCAGTTGGCGATCAGCCCGCCTTCACGCGCGGCCTGAAGTTCGTCCGCATCGATCGCGCCGGAACCGTCCACATCCATTTGGCCAAAGAGACCGGCATCCATGTCGGGATAGGCGGCGGTCAGTTCCTCGATCGAGAAGACGCCATTGCCATCGGTATCGCTGACCGTGGTCTGGGCCTGCGCGGCGACGGCACTGAGGCCGAGGGTCAGGGTAATCGCGATCATGGTCTTCATCATTCACATCTCCATCAGTGGCGGGCGCGTCCCGGTGCCGGGGGCCAGCGCCACGCCTTCAATCTAAGGCGGACGCGGGCTTATGCAAGGGGCTAGCGTTGGGGGGAAAATGCCCTTTCTTTTCCCCGTTAGGCAATAACAGGCGGGAAAATGACGATCTTTCAAAGAAAAAGGGGCAGGTTTCCCTGCCCCCTGAGTTTCGCCGTTCAGGCTCCTGTTTGATACCGCTCGGTGTTCTCGCCTGCGGCCTGAACGTCGTCGGGGGCGAGCGCACCCGCCCCGGATGCCTCCCCCGACCGGCGGATCGGGGGCGGTAATTCTGTGTCAGCTACACCCGCTTGTCCCGCCGCAGGTGTTGCCGTCGTACCCGTTCGATAGTCGAAGCCCTAGTTCCCTTATTCTCTTTGTCACAGCATCCACTGAAACAAAGAAGAGCTTCGCGAGCGCCTGAGTGTCACCGCCGAGCCGCTGAAATGCTGGCCCAAAAAGGTTTTTCGGCATCAGCAAAGCCGCCGCAAAAGTGTTCGCCTCCGACTCCATGATCTGGTCGCGATCCTCAAGATAGGAAAATGGGTCCAATGCGCCGTTCGTATTTCGGTTCAATCTCCCATCCAGCTGGTCCAAGTCGGCCATACGTGCTCCGTGCAAAACGAAGTGCCCTAGCTCGTGAGCAACCGTAAAGTGCTTTGTAGTCGGCTTATCATTCTTGTTGAGATTGATGACCCAGCCGGAAGCCGATCCACAACTCGGACTCTTTTCTAAGAACCCCCGTTCATATGGTAGTAGGTCCTTTTCAAACACTTTCAGGCCAAGACCCTTTGCAAGCGCTACTACGTTGCCATCAAGGGAGGAGCAGAACTCCCTCAATTGCTCTCGTTGCCAATCGGCAATGCGCGGATCTTTCTTGAATGAGTATTCGCCCATCAGCTACACCCGCTTGTCCCGCCGCAGGTGTTGCACTTCATGCAGGTGCCGTTCCTCACCAGCGTGTAGTTGCCGCACTCGCCGCAGGGATCGCCTTCGTAGCCCTGCATCTTGGCCTTGGTGCGTGGGTCCATCGTGACGGTGCCGCTGGCCAGCGCCGTTGCGCCGATCGTGCCACCGCCTTGCATCGTCTCTGGCACCAGAGTGTTCAGCACGGCCAGCGGATCGCCGGACAGGGCCGTCGCCCCGATGCCGCCCTGAAGCACGATCAGATCTTGCGGCAGGCGCTTCCTCAGATAGCCGGTGGAGGAGATTTGCCGCAGTACTTCCAGGGACTTCGACGCCGATCTTTCGTTCATCGGCGCGACATTCGGCTGGCTTTCGTCCGCACCACCGCCCAAATCATCGAAGCTCGCGCCCAGAGGTTTCACATGGGCCAGGTCGGTGCGGTCCAGATAGCTGACGGCGAGTTCACGGAAGATATAGTCCAGGATCGAGGTTGCGTTCTTGATCGAGTCGTTGCCCTGCACCATGCCCGCCGGTTCGAACTTGGTGAAGGTGAAGGCGTCGACGAATTCCTCCAGCGGCACGCCGTATTGCAGGCCCATCGACACCGCGATGGCGAAGTTGTTCATTATCGCCCGGAAGCCCGCGCCTTCCTTGTGCATGTCGATGAAGATCTCGCCAAGCGCGCCATCGTCATATTCGCCGGTGCGCAGATAGACCTTGTGGCCGCCGACGATCGCCTTCTGGGTGTAGCCCTT
>DAORUY010000129.1:0-8418 GCA_035433445.1 Paracoccaceae bacterium | reverse complement strand
TGCCGAAGCTCGCGGACGCCAAACTGGTGGGCGAGGATACTTTCCTGAACGAAGACGCCTCCATCGCCGCCCAGATCACCCGCATCAAGGCCCTGCCGGAAGAGCCCGATGCGATCATGCTTTGCACCATGATGCCGGGCGCTGTGTCGGCCATCAAACAGATCCGGGCCGCCGGGATCAACTCGATGATCCTGAACGGGTCGGGCGTTGACGGCAGCTACTGGCTGTCGGCTGTGCCGGACCTGTCGAACTTCTTCGTGCCGGTCCAGGGCTCGATCTATGGCGATGACCCGAATGCCGATGTGACGGCCTTCAACGCCAAATACAAGGAAGTGACCGGCGGCGATCCCTCGACCCAGTATGTCTATCCGGGTTATGTGATGATCGACGTCTGGGCCAAGGCGGTGGAACGTGCGGGCACCACCGAAACCGCTGCTGTTGTGGCGGAGCTGGAGAAGATGAATGGCGAGCCGACGCTGTTTGGCCCGCGCACCTACACATCGGAAATTCACCATCAGAACCAGGCTCGTTACCTGATCGTCGAGACCAACGCGGGCAAGCCTGGCGTGGTGGATGAATGGACCATTTCAGAAGCCATCCCTGTCGCCGATCTGATGAAGTAAGCGCCGAGTGGCGAACGTTCGGCCCCCGCGAAAGTGGGGGCCGTTTTATGTGGGGCGGGCGCCGATGCGCAAAGCGATTGGCAGCGGAACCTCCATACTCTGGCGGACTTGCCCCCGCAGGCAATTCAGTCAGGTCGTTTCGGTTCATTCCGGTTGTTGCAGAACAGGGCGATTTTATTGCCTTGGGGATCGCGCAGATAGCCCACATAGAAATGTGCACCGTATTGGGCGCGAAAGCCGGGCGCCCCCTCGTTTCGCCCGCCAGCCGCAATTGCAGCCGCATGTAGTTTTCGCACCAGAAACTGGGTTTGCACCTTGAAAGCCACCATCGTGCCGTTGCCCGCCGATGCGGCCAGCCCGTCATAGGGTGATTTGACATAGAAGTCGGCCGTTTCATGCTGTTGATCAGAGCTGACAGGGATCGCGTAGCTCAACCCCTCGTCCGAAACGTCAAGATTGTAGCCGAGGTCCGGCAGGAAGGCCGAATAGAACCTTTCCGCCCGAGCGATGTCATCCACGCCGACCGTTACGTAGCCGATCATTATGTTCCTCTTTCTGCCGGATCAGACCACTTGGACACCGGATTCGCAAAACCTGGGGTCTTGATCCTTACCTGTGGTTCGACCCGACCGCATGTTTTCATGTCGCATCGTGCCGGGAAATCAGACCATAGGTCTCGGGTCGCCGGTCCCTCCAGGTGCCCCAGCTTTGCCGGTAGCTACGGATCGCATCGAGGTCGATTTTTGCGGTCAGATAGGTTTCATCCACCCGGTTTGCTTCGGCCAGCATCGCACCCGTATGGTCAGCGATGAAGGACGATCCGTAAAACGTCATCTCCAGGTTCGGCCCCTTTTCTAGCCCCACCCTGTTGGAGGCCACCACCGGTACCATATTGGCCGCGGCATGGCCCTGCATCGTACGTTGCCAGTGCCTCGCGCTGTCGAAATCGGGCTGCCCCGGTTCCGACCCGATCGCGGTTGGGAACAGCAGCACCTCGGCCCCCAGAATGGCCAGCGACCGCGCGGTTTCTGGAAACCACTGGTCCCAGCAGATACCGCAGCCAATCTTTGCAAACCGCGTGTCGAATACCTTGAAGCCGGTATCGCCGGGGGTGAAATAAAACTTCTCCTCATAGCCTGTCGCATGCGGGATATGGGTCTTGCGATAGTTGCCGATGATCGCCCCGTCAGCGTCGATCATCGCCAGGGAATTGAAGAACGTGTTGCCCGCCGCCTCGTAATAGCTGACTGGCAGCACCACCCCCAGCCGCTTGGCCAGGCCCGCGAAGTGTTGCACCGCGCGGTCGGCCTGCATCGGCTTGGCATACTGCTGAAAGCTTTGGTCCTTTTCGATGCAGAAATAGGGCGTCTGGAACAGTTCTTGCAGCAAGATGATCTCTGCCCCATCTTCTGCGGCCGCCGTCACCTGCTCTTCAGCCTTCTGGATATTGTCATCCAGGTCCCAGGAACAGGCCATCTGGGTTGCGGCCAGTGTCACGATTGCCACGTGTCTTCCTTTCAGTTCATCAGCTTGGTCCGGACCTTGTCGATCAAGGCCGTGGCCTTGGGCGAGCAGTCTCGGGCTTGTAGCGCTCAGCCTCACCCGCATAACCTTTGAAAACAACGGAAAAATCCGGCGATAACCGGAGCGGGAGAACGCTTTCTCTGGGGAAGGTGGCGGAGAGGGTGGGATTCGAACCCACGGTCGGCTTGCACCGACAACGGTTTTCGAGACCGCCGCATTCGACCACTCTGCCACCTCTCCGCATCAGGGGTCGTCGTGGGGGCGGGGTTTAGCTGGGCTTTGTCTGCAGCGCAACCTGAAAAACGTGCAAAGTCGTCCGGCAATCCTCTGCGCAAAGATGGCGGGCTCAGTTGGCTCGCTTGGCAGCGGGCGGCGGACGGGTTAGGCTGGGCGCAGGGCCGTGCAAAGGCTCGGTTCCGGCAGGCACAACATGACCCTTTCCCGATCGACCAAAGCCATTCTGGTGGCGCTCTGCGTCAGCGGTGCCAGCGTTGCGACCTTCGTTCCGGGGGGCGGGTCGATGGCGCAAGCCGCCGAAACCCCGGCGGCGGAGCTGGAGCGGATTTTGCTGATCCCCGACCTGCTTGAAATCATGCAAAAGGAAGGGGTCGCCTACGGCGAAGAGGTCGCGTCCGAGTTTTTCGAAGGCGAACCTGACAGCGACTGGTCGAGCGACGTGGCGCGCATCTATGATCCGGCCCGTATCGGCCCCGCCTTTCATCAGGCCTTCGAGGAGGAACTGGCAAGAACCGGCTCTGACCCCGCACCGATGATCGAATTTTTCCGGTCCGACCTTGGTCAGCGGATTCTGACGCTGGAACTGTCGGCGCGTTCCGCGATGATCGATGATGCGATCGAGGAGGAGGCCAAGGTCGCCATGGACCGGCTGGAGGAGGCGGGCGACCCGCGCCTGACCATGATCCGCGCCTATGTCGCCGCCAATCATCTGGTGGACATGAACGTCTCCAGCGCGCTGAATGCAAATCTGGCCTTCCTGACGGGCCTGTCGCAGGCGGGCGGCTTCCAGAGCCAGATGCCGGAGGATGAAATCCTCGCGCAGGTCTGGTCGCAGGAGGAGGAGGTGCGCGTCGAAACGGAGCGCTGGCTTTTGTCCTTTTCGCTGATGGCCTATTCGCCGCTGAGCGATCAGGACATGCAGACCTATATTGCCTTCTCCGAAACGCCGGCGGGCGTGGCCCTGAACCGGGCGCTTTATGCGGCCTATGACGGGATCTTCACCGATATTTCCCGCGAACTCGGCCTGTCCGCCGGGCGACGTATGGGTGGCACGAGCCTTTGACTGGCCGGGTATTTCCAGGATGAGCGGGGCGGTCCGGCGGCGGAAAGTCTTTTACCTTCCGGGGTTTGATCCATTCCCGCCTCGGCGCTACCGAGAGCTCTATCGCAGCGAAAGTGCCGCTCAGGCCGCGATTTCCGGTTATGCCGTGACCGTGGCGGCAGCAAAAGGCCAGTCGGGTTACGGCTGGCACGTGCAGGGCCGGATGGACGGCTGCAGTGTGGAAAGCGCGGTCGAGGTTCTGGTCTGGTCCGACATCGTTGAACGTTCGATGGATCTGGGCATTGTCGCGACCTATGTGCAGTTGGTACGCACTGCCTGGGCCTATCTGGGCTCGGGCGCGCTCTTCCGGCTCATGCGCCTGCGCAAGGGGCCGATGATCGCGGCGCTCTACCCGATTGCGCTGCTGGTCCTGGAGCTCTTGGTGGCTTTGGGGCTGGGGGCAGGGGTCTGGGCTTTGACGGGCCTGGTGCTGTCCGCCGACACCGGCGCGCTGGGCACCGTCTTGCGGCTGGCGGGCGCGCTGGTCGTCGTCCCGCTGGTGCTGGCCTGGTTCCGGCGGGTGGATAACCGGATATTCGCCTGGTATCTGATGCATGATTACGCCTTCACTGCGCAATATCACGGTGCCAACCCGCCGGAGCTTGAGGCGCGGATGGCTGAATTCGGCGATCATATTGCCACATCCTTTGCTGAGGATTGGGACGAGGTGCTGGTGGTCGGCCATTCGTCGGGCGCCCATCTGGCCATATCGATCCTCGCCGACCTGATCCGCGATCAGCGTGTGCCTGCCGAGCGGCCCGTACTGGGCTTCCTGTCGCTCGGTCAGGTGGTGCCAATGGTGTCCTATCTGCCAGGGGCGGACCGGCTTCGCGCCGATCTGGCCTTTCTGTCGGTGCAGGACCGGCTGACCTGGGTTGATGTGACCGCGCCGGGCGATGGGTGCGCTTTCGCGCTGTGTGACCCGGTCGCGGTGTCCGGGATGGCCGGGCCGGGCAAGCGCTGGCCGCTCGTCTTGTCGGCGGCCTTTACCCGGACGCTGTCGCCCGAACGCTGGCGCGCGCTGCGTTGGCGGTTTTTCCGGCTGCATTTCCAGTATCTGTGCGCCTTCGACCTGCCCGGTGACTATGATTATTTCCGCATCACCGCCGGGCCGCTGACCCTTGCCGATCGCTACCGGGGCCGTGCCCCATCGAAAAGCCGGATCGAAACCGCATACAACCGTTTTGGGCGCGCGCCATGATCCCGCCCAAACCCGCCGCGCGGGCCGAAAAGGTCTCGCTTTTCCGCTATCTCAGGCTCTTCCGGCAGGACATCTTGTCAGCGCAGCCCGCGCGGCTTTATCGGGCGCTGATGGCGGAATTTCGCACGCCCTTCTTCCGGTCCTACCTGTGCAATGATCCCGCATTGATTGACCGGATCTTGAAAGAGGAGCCCGCGAATTTCCCCAAATCCGAAAGGGTAGGCGAAGGGCTGATGCCGCTTCTGGGCCGGTCGGTCTTCGTGACCAACGGCGCGGAATGGGAAAGCCAGCGTCGGATCATCGACCCTGCTTTCGAGGGCGGCCGTTTGCGCGAAACCTATCCCGCGATGCTGGCCGCCGCGAATGCCGCCGTGGCGCGAATGCAGGGCAGGGGGAATGGCCCGCTCGAGGTTGAAGCCGAGATGAGCCATGCGGCGGCGGATGTGATCTTCCGCACGCTCTTTTCGATCCCGATTGATCATGCCGTGGCGGCGCGGGTCTTCGCGCGCTTTCGCGATTACCAGCGCGCACAACCGCTTTTGAATCTGGCGGCCTTCCTGCCCTTGCCACGATGGATGCCACGCTTCCACCGCCGGTCCGCGCGCCGTGCCGCCCGCGACATTCGCAGGCTGATGACCGACCTGACCGAAGAGCGCGCAACTGCAATTCACGCAGGGCGCGCGCCCGACGATCTGGCCACGAAGATCATGACAACCCCCGACCCGCAGACCGGGCGCTGTTTCAGCCCGGCGGAGATGGTCGATCAGGTGGCGATCTTCTTTCTGGCGGGGCATGAAACCTCTGCCTCAGCACTCGCCTGGGCGCTCTATCTGCTGGCGCTTTTCCCAGATGTGCAGACCCGCGCGCGGGCCGAGGCGCAGGCACTGCCCGAAAATCCCACCTTTTCCGATATTTCCCGGCTGGGCTTCCTCCGCGACATCTTCCGCGAAACGCTGCGGCTTTACCCGCCGGTTCCGATGATGGTGCGCGAAAACCGCTGCCCCGTGGAGTTTCGCGGGCGCGACATAGCGCCCGGCGCACAGATCGTCCTGTCGCCCTGGCATGTCCACCGTCATGAACGGTTCTGGGACCGGCCGGATCATTTCGACCCCGACCGCTGGCAAACCAGCCAGGGTCGCACAGCAGCGCGCGCCGCATGGTTTCCCTTCTCCTCCGGGCCGCGCGTCTGCCCCGGTGCGGGCTTTGCGATGATCGAGGGGCCACTGATTCTGGCGCTGCTTTTGCGGGAGTTCCGTTTTGCCACCGCGGGGCCGGAACCCGTTCCGGTTGCGCATCTGACCGTCAGATCGCGCTGTGGTATTTGGCTTTCGGTGACACCCGCTGAGTAATAGTTTTGTGACGTTACGTCACAACGAGCATCAGCCCGATGAACATATCCTCGCCACACTCCCGACAGGATTGGCAGCAATCTCAGCCGTATTGTTTGCATGTTTGAAGGCTTTTTTGATGAGTGAAAAGATGCACAACGGGTCAGGTATGGATCTGCGCGGCCTGCGCATCAGGATCGCAATTCCTGCGTGGAGGCTGATCGGACGCGGTAACCCTGCGCACGGGCAGGGGGTATCGCAACAGGAGATCCGGTCCTTGTTTCGCGATGAACTTCAGGATTTACGCACATGGCGGCGAGGGCGGAAACCGTCGCCGATCACAGGTCAGCGGACGCTCTGACCCCGGTTCTGCAATGCGCGCAGCACATAAAGGCGGATGGCGGTCGCAAGGCCGCTGTCCTGACCGCGTTCCGCATCAATCACGGCCGCCAGGGCATTGATCGGCATGTTCTTCTCGGTGGCTAGATCCCGGAAGGCGGTCCAGAATTCCGCCTCGAGCGACACGCTGGTCCGATGGCCGTTCAGGGTCAAAGATCGTTTGACGGGTCGGGTCATTCGGGTCCAGATCCCGGATCAAGCCTATGCCCGTCAAGCGCCGCGCGTGCCTTTTCCGCCTCGGTCTTTTCCAGCGCCTTCTGGCTCTTGGTCCGACCGAATTTCGCGGCATTCCCGTCAGCCGTCGTGCGCGCCGCGCTTCGGGCCTTGGCCTTGCGGGCGGTGCGAAGGTTGACGATCTCGGCCATCAGCCTTTCGGGCCGATCATGTCTTCGGGGCGGACCACGCGGTCGAAGGTTTCGCCATCGACCAGCCCCAGCCGAATGGCCTCTTCGCGCAGCGTCGTGCCGTTCTTGTGCGCGGTCTTGGCGACCTTGGTGGCATTGTCATAGCCGATGGTCGGTGCCAGCGCTGTCACCAGCATCAGGCTCTCTTTCATCAACTGGTCGATCCGCGCCACATTGGCCTGCGTGCCCACCACCATATTGTCCGTGAAAGACCCTGCCGCATCGCCCAGAAGCTGCATGCTTTGCAGGACATTGTAGGACATCATCGGGTTGTAGACGTTCAGTTCGAAATGCCCTTGGCTACCGGCAAAGCCCACGGCGGCGTCATTGCCCATCACATGCGCGCAGACCATGGTCAGCGCCTCGGCCTGGGTCGGGTTCACCTTGCCCGGCATGATCGACGATCCCGGTTCATTTTCCGGCAAGATCAGCTCGCCCAAGCCCGAACGCGGACCGGACCCCAGAAGCCTGAGGTCATTGGCGATCTTGAACAGGCTGGCCGCCACCGTCTTCAGCGCGCCCGAAAACATCACCATCGCATCATGCGCCGCCAGCGCTTCGAACTTGTTCGGTGCGGTGACGAAGGGCAGGCCAGTAATCTTGGCAATCTCGCCCGCCACGCGCTTGTCCCAACCCACGCGGGTGTTCAGCCCGGTGCCAACGGCGGTGCCGCCCTGTGCAAGCTCATAGATGTCAGGCAGGCAGGATTTCACCCGCGCGATGCCCTTTTCGACCTGCTTGGCATAACCGGAAAATTCCTGGCCCAGCGTCAGGGGGGTCGCGTCCTGGGTATGGGTGCGACCGATCTTGATGATGTCCTTGAACTCCTCGGACTTCGCCACCAGCGCCTTGTGCAGCTTCTCCAGGCCCGGCAGCAGCACATCGCGCGCCATCATGCCGATGGCCACATGCATCGCGGTCGGGAACGTGTCGTTCGACGACTGCCCCATGTTCACATGATCGTTCGGATGGACCGGCTTTTTCGATCCCTTCACGCCACCCAGCATTTCGATCGCGCGGTTCGAAATCACCTCGTTGGCGTTCATGTTCGATTGGGTGCCGGACCCGGTCTGCCAGACGACCAGCGGGAAGTTGTCGTCGAACTTGCCCTCGATCACTTCTTGCGCAGCAGCGGCGATGGTCTGGCCGAGCTTTTCGTCGATATCGCCCTGCGCGATATTCACCAGCGCACAGGCTTTCTTGATCACCCCCAGCGCCCGCACGATGGCGACGGGCTGTTTTTCCCAGCCGATCGGGAAGTTCTGGATCGACCGTTGGGTCTGCGCCCCCCAATATTTATCGGCGGGAACTTCCAGCGGGCCAAAGCTGTCGGTTTCGGTGCGGGTCAGGGTCATGGCGGCTCTCCGAACTTCTGTCGCCCCCTCTTATGGCGATGGCGCGCGGGAAATCAACGCGCATGCAAGGGGGTTAGCGCTGTCAGCCTGCGGTTTTCTGCCGGAAGTGATGCACGCGCGCAGGCGGCAGGTTGGCCCAGACATGGGCAACCTCTTCCACCGTCAGGCCAAGCTCTGCGATGATCTCGGGCGGGACGGAGGGTTTGGTCCCATAGGTGAACTGGATATAGGGCGCGCCGGGGCGC
>DAORUY010000128.1:0-8559 GCA_035433445.1 Paracoccaceae bacterium | reverse complement strand
CGACTTTCCCGGCCTATCTGAATGCGCTGACCGGCAAGGGCGTGCATGTCGTGACCGTGAACGACTATCTGGCCAAACGTGACGCCGCTTGGATGGGCAAGGTCTATGCAGCACTCGGGATGACCACCGGGGTCGTCTATCCGTTCCAGTCCGATGCCGAAAAGCGCGAAGCCTACAAGGCCGACATCACCTATGCGACGAACAACGAACTGGGATTCGACTATCTGCGCGACAATATGAAGGGCTCGCTCGAGGAGATGGCCCAGCGTGGCCATGCGTTCGCCATCGTCGACGAGGTGGACAGTATTCTGGTTGACGAAGCACGCACGCCGCTGATCATCTCCGGCCCCTCGCAGGATCGGTCCGAGCTTTACAAGACGCTCGATGCCTATGTGCCCGAACTGGCGCCCGAGCATTACAAGATCGACGAAAAGACCCGCAATGCCACCTTTACCGAGGACGGCAACGAGTTTGTCGAAAAGCGTCTTCAGGAAGTGGGCATCCTGCCCGCCGATCAGACGCTTTATGACCCGGAATCAACCACGATCGTCCATCACATCACCCAGGCCCTGCGCGCGCACAAACTGTTCCAGAAGGACCAGCATTATATCGTCCGCGATGGCGAAGTGGTCCTGATCGACGAATTCACCGGCCGCATGATGAAGGGGCGCCGCCTGTCGGACGGCCTGCATCAGGCAATCGAGGCGAAAGAGGGCGTGAAGGTCCAGCCTGAAAACGTCACGCTCGCCTCTGTCACCTTCCAGAACTATTTCCGGCTTTACGAAAAGCTGGCGGGCATGACCGGCACGGCGGCGACCGAGGCCGAGGAGTTCATGGAAATCTACCGCCTTGGCGTGGTGGAAGTGCCCACGAACCGCCCCGTGCAGCGTAAGGACGACCATGATCAGGTCTACCGCACCGCGCGCGAAAAATACGAGGCGGTGATCAAACGAATCAAGAAAGCCAACGAAAAGGGTCAGCCGATCCTGGTCGGCACGACCTCCATCGAAAAGTCCGAGATGCTGAGCGAGATGCTGAAGAAAGATGGCATCCCCCACAATGTGCTGAATGCCCGCCAGCATGAGCAGGAAGCCAAAATCGTGGCTGATGCCGGCAAGTTCGGCGCCGTGACCATCGCCACCAACATGGCCGGTCGCGGCACCGACATTCAGCTTGGCGGCAACGTCGAGATGAAGGTGATGGAGGCGCTGGCCGCCGATCCTGAGGCGCATCCCGACGAAATCCGCGCCCGGATCGAGGCGGAACATGCCGACGAGAAAGCCAAGGTGCTGGAGGCCGGGGGCCTTTTCGTTCTCGCCTCCGAACGCCACGAAAGCCGCCGGATCGACAACCAGCTGCGTGGCCGGTCGGGCCGTCAGGGCGATCCGGGGCGGTCGTCCTTCTATCTCTCGCTCGAAGATGACCTGATGCGCATTTTCGGGTCCGACCGTCTGGACAAGATTCTGTCCACGCTCGGCATGAAAGAGGGTGAAGCGATCATTCACCCTTGGGTGAACAAATCGCTGGAACGCGCCCAGGCCAAGGTCGAAGGGCGCAACTTCGACATCCGTAAACAGTTGCTGAAGTTCGACGATGTGATGAACGACCAGCGCAAGGCGATCTTCGGCCAGCGGCTTGAAATCATGTCCTCGGCCGATATCGAGGATATTGTTCAGGACATGCGCCATCAGGTCGCCGACGATCTGGTCGACGAACATATGCCGCCGAAATCCTATCCCGATCAGTGGGACACAGCCGGTCTGCGCGACGCGGTCGCCCGCCAGATGAACATGGAGCTGCCGCTTGCTGACTGGGCTGGCGAAGAGGGCGTGGATCAGGAGATGATCCGCGAGCGTCTCTATGAAGCGTCCGACAAGCTGGCGGCGGAGAAGACCGAAGCCTTCGGTGCCGATACGATGCGGCAGGTCGAAAAGCAGTTCCTTCTGCAAACCATCGACGCGAAATGGCGCGAACATCTGGTGACGCTGGAACATCTGCGTTCGGTCGTAGGCTTCCGTGGTTATGCCCAGCGCGACCCCTTGTCGGAATACAAGACCGAGGCCTTCCAGCTCTTTGAAAACCTGCTTGAAAGTCTGCGGGTTGAGGTGACGCAAAAACTTGGCCAGGTCCGCCCGATGACGGAAGAGGAGCAGCAGGCGATGATGCAGCAGTTCCTCGCTCAGCAGCAGGCTGCGGCCCAGCAATCCGCCCCGGCGCCGGCAAAAGCTGCCGCAGCGGCACCGGCTTTGGCGGGGGCAGCCGCCGCGGCATCGGGCGAAAGGCTTTCGGGCTTTGATGAGGCTGACCCCGCCACCTGGGGCAACCCCGGCCGCAACGATCCCTGCCCCTGCGGTTCGGGCGAACGGTTCAAATCCTGTCACGGCCGCCTGTGATAACAGTTCGGGGCCATGACCCTTTTCGCCATGGCCCCGCCCCGATTGTCGGTTAAGCACCACCGGACAGGAAAAGGAGGCTCGTGATGATCCAGACGACACGCGCAGTCCGCCGGGCCCAATGTGTTGTTGTGGCCTTCGGCCTTGCCCTATTGGCGGCGCCGGCCCTGGCCGAGACGGGCAGTTTGCCCGCACTTCCCGATCTGCCCGCGACCGAACCCGTTGGCCTTGGCGCGAAAGAAGCCTGTGACACGGCCCCAGACATCCGGCTTTGGCATCTGCCCCCGGCATTGATGCTCCTGAGCCTGTCGGCCCCTTGCCGCGCGGGGGAGCCTCTGCAGATATCCCATGCGGCGCTTGGCTTTGCGGTCGTTCTGGACGACAAAGGGCGCTTCACCGCGACCATCCCGGCGCTTGCTGATCCGGCGGAGCTGTCAGTGGCCTTCGGGGATGGCGCGCAGGTCACGGCTTCTGTGCCGGTGCCCGATCTGGTATCCGTCACGCGCCTCGTTCTCAACGCCCGTGCCGCGCCCGGCCTGCATCTGTCGGCCGATCTTCCGGCCACTGGCGCGCAGGGGCCGCGCCGGGTGGATCACCAGACGCCCGGTTTGCCGACGCTCGCCGGGGGCGGCTTCCTGACCCGGCTTGGCGATGCCGCATCGCCTGCGCCCCATCTTGCCGAAGTCCTGACCCTGCCCGTTGCTTCTGAGGGCGCGCAACTGGCGGTCACGGCCGAGGTCGGCCCGGCCAATTGCGACCGCGATCTCCTGCTGATGCTGGCGCTTGGCAAAGCCGCTCAACCGGTTGCCACCGGCGCCATCAGCCTGTCGATGCCGACCTGCGACGCATCCGGCGAGCGGCTGGTGATTGGCGATGACCCTCTGCGCCGTCTCTTGACTGTTGCAGCGGCGCCCTGAGCGGCTTGGAGCGCTACAGATAGCCTTGTGCGCGGAAACTCAGGACCGACGCGCGCCCGATGATCAGATGGTCGTGGACGACGATCCCCAGAACCCGCGCGGCATCGACGATCTGGTTCGTCACCAGAATATCCGCCTCTGATGGCGACGGGTCGCCGGACGGGTGGTTATGAACCAGGATCAACGCGCTCGCGTTCAGTTCCAGCCCGCGCTTGACCACCTCGCGCGGATAGACCGGCACATGATCGACCGTGCCGCGCGCCTGTTCTTCATCCGCGATCAGCACGTTCTTGCGGTCGAGGTAGAGCAGGCGGAACTGTTCCGTCGCCCGATGCCCCATAGAGGCGCGGCAATAGTCCAGAAGCTGATCCCAGGACGACAGGACCGGCCGGTTCATCACCCGGGCGCGCGCCAGCCGATGCGCCGCCGCTTCCACGATCTTCAGTTCCTGGATGACGGCCGGGCCGACGCCCTCCACCTCCTCCAGCCGGCTGAGCGGTGCCGACAGAACCCCGCTGAAGTCCCCGAGCTGGTCCAGGAGCCGCCGCGCCAGCGGTTTCACATCCTGTCTCGGGATCGCGCGAAACAGGACCATCTCCAGCAGTTCATAGTCCGGCATGGCCGCCGCGCCGCCCTGCATGAACCGCTCTCTCAGCCTTTGGCGATGATCGCGGATGTAGGACGGCAGCCGCCCTTCGGGCAGCGAAGCCACGGGGGCCTCGTCCGCGGGGAAAAGGGGAAGGGGGGCTTCCTGAAAGGCGGGGCGAGTCTTCATGGCCCGATCGTCCGCTCGTGATGGTTTAGAAAGGGTTAACGTCGTTGCCGTCCGGCGCGCCAATACCATTTTCTGTCGATAAACATCCCCGGACGAGCGCGAGGGGGGTGAAGCGCGAAACGCGAAGGTTCAGTGGACCTTCGTCGCGCGGAACACCCGGCCTGTGGCCGGGCCGGGTGAAAGCCCCCTCGTTCTTCCTTCAGAAATCCAGATCCGCGTAATGCGGCGGCGGCGGGAAGCCGGGGATCTGATCGGCCAGGATCGACCGGAACGACGGGCGCGACTTGATCTTCGCATACCAGTCCCTGAGCGTCTGCGACCGGTTCCAGTCCACGTCGGAGATATAATCGAGCGAAGACAGGTGCGCGGCGGCGGTCAGATCGGCCAGCGTCATCTGATCGCCCGCCAGCCAGCGGCGCTGATCCAGAAGCCAGCTCATGTAATCCAGATGATATTTGATCCGGCTTGCCCCGGACTTCACATTCTTCGAATCCGGATAACCCAGCCCCATGATCTTCTTGTTCACCCGCTCATACAGGAGCTTCGAGGTGACTTCGCCATGAAACTTGTCATCGAACCAGGCGCAAAGGCGACGCACCTCGTACCGGCCATCCGCATCGCGCGGCATCAGCCGGGGTTCGGGCACCGTATCTTCCAGAAATTCGCAGATCGCCTGACTTTCCGACAGGGTGCGGTTGTCGATCTTCAGGACCGGCACCTTGCCCGCCGGATTGCGGCGCAGGAAATCCGATCCCTGTTCCCAATAGCGCTCCTCGACCAGTTCGACCTCGATCTTCTTTTCCGCCAGCGTCAGACGGACCTTGCGACAGAAGGGCGAAAGGGGAACGTGATAGAGGCGGGTCATGGGTGCCTTTTCCGGGTTTGATCGTCCTGATAGCGCTGGCGCGGGGGGCGATCAATCCATGAAACAGTCCGCACGGCCATCTGTCCGGATCGTTTCGGCGCCTGAGAGGATTTGCGCCGACCGCCGCGCCATGTAGCCGGTCTTCTTGGCGGGATTTCGCCCCTTGGGGTCGGGTAGCACCGCAGCGATGCGCGCGGCCTGCGACGGGCTGAGATCGGCGGCGGAAACGCCAAAATAATGCTGGGCGGCGGCTTCCACCCCAAACAGGCCGGGGCCGGTTTCGGCGACGTTCAGATAGACCTCCAGAACGCGCCGCTTGGTCCAGACCAATTCGACCACCGGGGTCATCACCCCTTCCAGCGCTTTCCTGAGCCAGCTTCGCCCTTGCCACAGGAACACATTCTTCGTGACCTGCTGCGAGATGGTCGAGGCGCCACGCCCCTCTCCTTCGGCCATCGCAGCGCGTATCGCCCGGATGTCAAAACCCCAGTGGGTGCAGAAATTCGCATCTTCCGCCGCGACGAAACTCAGCGCCGCCTCGGGTGCCATGTCTTCGATCGGCACCCAGGCCCGCTCGATCCCACCTTGCCGGAACCGTTCGGCTAGGATGTAGGGGGTCAGGCGCGGGTTGACGATCGTGTAGATCACTACCAGCGCCAGGAATGCGACGGCGGCATATCCGATCCCGCGCAACGCAAGTTGCAGGGTCATGCGCCCAAGTTCGCCCCAGGTCGGAATGTCATCCGGCGCTGGGGGGGGCGCGGCCTTTTTTGCAGGCTTTTTGCGGGTCTTTCTGGGCGTGTCAGTCATGGCGCACCATAGCCATGCCAGCGGGGCCAGGGTCAAGCCTTCGCCCGCCGTCAGGCGGCCAGAAGCCGCGCTTCATAGGCGGCCAGCACGGGTCGCGCCACGGCCGCGGCGCGCCCCGGCCGAAGGCCCGGACAATCGGGGAAAAGTGCTGCGATCTCGGCTCTGAGCGCGCGATCCCCGGCCAGCATCTGGCTTGCGGGGTGAAAACTTTCGCTGAGCGCGCCTTCGGAAAAGACAATCTCATGCCGGTCGAAAAGAAGATGCAGATAGGTCACTTCGGCCATCGGCGCGCGCGTCACGCCGGCCATGCCCACCAGATGGAGCGCAGGCACCAACACTTCTGTCTCGGCAAACAAGAGTTCCGTCTGCGCGCCGGTCCACAAGATCCGGTGTTGCGGCGAGACGAGAAGTGGCCGGTCATTGCCAATTGCGCCCGTTTCGAACCGAACCGGGGCGAACGCCCCGCTGCCGTCCACTAGACTGCACCCGATCCAACGGATCGGTTGCAGCCCGTGGTCCAGCGTTTCAACAAGATCGCCAACCCGCAGCGTTTCGATCCGCCGCCTCCCCGCCATCGTGCGCAGCATCGTTCCCGCCGTGAAACAGGCCGGGCCAAGTTGCGAGGTGAGTAAAGGCCCCTGTCCGTTTACGAAGGTCGAACTGACAAAGGTGCCGTTGCGCAAGACCTGGCCATCGTTCGGCGTAAAGACAACCTGACCGTTGGCAAGGTAAAATGTCACCCCCCTATAGGTGACATTGCCGACACCCGGCACATTGATTGTGACTGTATCCCCGGGGTAGGAGGAGGCGATGTCAGACCCGTTGATCAGGTCGTTGTTGTTCAGATCAAAGTCATTGTCGTTATTCGCATCCGTCAGGGTATAGCGCACGAAGTTAACCGCCGTCCCCACCGGGGGCGGCGCTGACGGGTCAAAGGTAAAGAACTGGTCCTTGTAGGTCGCCACTCTGCAGCCCCGCAGTGTTGAACGGTTCTACAATAACGGCAGGCCAGTAAACAATCCTGAAATTGCCCTGCGCCGCTTCTCGCGCAGGGCGTAATTCACTCCGCAGGAACGGCCCGTGCCTCATCGGTCAGCGGAAATTTCAGATGCGGCAGCATCTCCTTCGGGCAGACCTGAATGAAGCGCGCCCGTTCCGTTGCCCAGTCCGCCAGGATCGCAGCCCCCCGGCGGCTTCCGGTTTCGCGGACATGGTCCTCGATCAGCGCTTTCAACTGGCCCTCCCAATGGGGGTGGCTGACCGGGCAGGTCACGATATTGTCACGGTTCATCAGCAGGGCAGCTTCGCCATCCTGATCCCAGACATAGGCCATGCCGCCGGTCATGCCCGCGCCGAAGTTCGCACCGATCCAGCCCAGTATCACCGCGACACCGCCGGTCATGTACTCGCAACCGTTCGAGCCGCAGCCCTCGATCACCACGTTTGCGCCCGAATTTCTGACTGCGAACCGTTCCCCCGCCCGACCCGAGGCAAAGAGATACCCGTCCGTCGCGCCATAAAGGACTGTGTTGCCGATGATCGTGTTTTCGCCAGCATCCAACGGCGACCCCATCGGTGGGCGCACGACGATCGTGCCGCCCGACAGGCCTTTGCCCACATAATCGTTGGCATCGCCCGCCACTTCGATCTTCAGACCCGGTGCCGCGAATGCCCCGAGCGACTGCCCGCACGATCCGGTCAGCTTCACCGTCAGATGGTCCGGCTGCAGGTTGTTCCGCATCCCGAAATTCTTCACGATCAGGCTCGATGCGCGCGTGCCGATGGTGCGGTGGGTGTTCCGCACGGCATAGCTGAGCTGCATCTTCTCGCCTTCGTCGAAGAACCGCGCGCCGTCGCGGATGATTTCCGCATCCAGCGTATCGGGCACCATATTGCGCGGCTTTGACCTGTCATAGACGATGCGGTCGAACCCATCGACAGTGATCAGAAGCGGGTTGAGATCCAGATCGTCCAGATCGGCATGGCCCCGGCTGACCTGAGTCAGAAGGTCAGCCCGACCGATCACCTCGTCCAGCGACCGCGCGCCGATGGAGGCGAGAATTTCCCGCACTTCCTGCGCATAGAAGGTGATCAGGTTTACCACCTTGTCGGCACTGCCGGTGAATTTCTTGCGCAGATCTTCGTTTTGGGTGCAGACGCCCACCGGGCAGGTGTTCGACTGGCATTGGCGCACCATGATGCAACCCATGGCGATCAGGGCGGCGGTGCCGATCCCATATTCCTCGGCCCCCATCATCGCTGCGATGACGATATCGCGCCCGGTGCGCAGCCCGCCATCCGTGCGCAGGGTGATCCGGTCGCGCAGCTTGTTCATCGCCAGAACCTGATGCGCCTCGGTCAGGCCCATCTCCCACGGCAGGCCCGCGAACTTGATCGAGGTGCCGGGGCTGGCGCCCGTGCCGCCATTGTGGCCCGAAATCAGGATCACGTCGGCTTTCGCCTTGGCCACGCCCGCCGCAATCGTGCCGACGCCGGAACTGGCCACCAGCTTCACCGTCACCTTGGCGCGCGGATTGATCTGCTTCAGGTCATAGATCAGCTGTGCCAGGTCTTCGATGGAATAGATGTCATGGTGCGGCGGCGGGCTGATCAGCGTCACCCCCGGCGTCGCATGACGCAGCCGCGCGATCAGCGCCGTGACCTTCATGCCCGGCAACTGCCCGCCTTCGCCGGGCTTGGCCCCCTGGGCCACCTTGATCTCCAGTTCGTCGCAGGCGTTCAGATATTCCGCCGTCACGCCAAAGCGCCCCGACGCCACCTGCTTGATCTTGGCGGACG
>DAORUY010000127.1:0-8566 GCA_035433445.1 Paracoccaceae bacterium | reverse complement strand
ACCAGCGGTAATGGCTGAACGCTTTGTTCGCGTCGGCCATCTTGTGGGTGTCTTCACGTTTCTTCACGGCCGAACCGCGCGAGTTCACGGCATCCAGAAGTTCGCCAGCAAGACGCTCTTCCATCGTGTTCTCGTTGCGGTTCTTGGCAGCGGTGATCAGCCAGCGGATCGCCAGCGCCTCGCGGCGCTCCGGGCGGACTTCGACGGGCACCTGATAGGTGGCACCGCCGACGCGGCGCGAACGCACTTCCAGCGACGGCTTCACATTGTCGAGCGCTTCGTGGAAGGCTTCGATCGGCGCGCGCTTCAGCTTGCCCTCGACCCGTTCCATCGCCGAATAGACAATGGTTTCGGCGACGGATTTCTTGCCGTCAACCATCAGGTTGTTCATGAATTTGGTCAGAACCCGATCACCATACTTGGCATCAGGCAGAACTTCGCGCTTTTCAGCGGCGTGACGACGCGACATGGCGCTCTCTCCTTATTTCGGACGCTTCGCGCCGTATTTCGAACGGCGTTGACGACGATCTTTGACGCCCTGGGTATCCAGAACACCGCGCAGGATGTGGTAACGGACACCGGGAAGGTCTTTCACCCGGCCGCCACGGATCAGAACCACGGAGTGTTCCTGAAGGTTGTGCTTTTCACCGGGGATGTAGCTGATGACTTCGAAGCCGTTCGTCAGGCGAACCTTGGCCACCTTACGCATAGCGGAGTTCGGCTTCTTCGGCGTCGTCGTGTAGACGCGCGTACAGACGCCCCGCTTTTGCGGGCAGGATTCCAAGTGCTGCGACTTGGACTTTCTTACGTTCGCTTCCCGCGGCTTGCGGATCAGCTGTTGGATCGTCGGCATTAATCTCGCCCTATGTTGCAACCCGTTCAACGTGCGCTCGTCAACGCCGTTTCCGGGGGCTTTCGCTCATGTCGTGTCCCGCGCGTCCGCAAAACACCAAAACCGCAGACGTCCCCTTCGCGGGGGCGACGCGGTGGAATTCCAGAGGATCGGGGCGCTGCCGCCCGGATCATGACCACTACAGTTTTGATACCCGCACCTCGGGCGTAAACCCAAAGCGCAAGTGCGCGCCGTATAGGGGGAGTCGCGGGGGTTGTCAACAAGCCCCCCCGTCGCCGGGGCCTAGCTCCGGGGCCGCGCGGGGGCAAGGATCAGCCGATCCAGAACAAGGGCGATGGCCAGCATGAAAAGGGTAGCGAAAACCGAATCCGACAGGAAATGTCGCCCGGTCGCGATCCTCTGTAAAAGCGTGGCAAAAGGGATCAGGACCGCTGCCCAGCGCCAGGCCAGGACGACAGCGCGTGGTGCTCGCCGCTCCACCACGGGCAGAAGCGCCAGCATCGCAATTCCAAGCGTCACCGCCGCCGATCCTTCCCCAGAAACGAACGAACAGTTGGAGGCGCACTGATCCGACGGGATCAGCGCCGGGCTGAAGGCAGCCGTGCCGCCAAAGGCATCGCTCGAAGCCGGGCGCGCCCGGCCCCAATGTTCCTTCAATAGCTCATTCACCAAGAGGATCGGGCCGATCAGATAAAGCGTCGCGATGAAGCCCCATGTCCGCGTGGCCACCCCTGCCACATGCCGTCCGGCCAGCCCGAAGACCAGCCCGATGACCGCACAGAGGAACATCGCGATCGATAGATTCCAGGCGCTGTCGCGCCAGAACTCAAGCAGCGGCGATGCCGTTAGCCAGAAGCCCGCCGCCGGGTCGTGGAACAGCCCCGAAAACCACAGGTCGACCTCGGGCCACAGGGTGAAGACCAGCGCCGCAACGGCGGTCATCCCCGCGACTGCGCCTGCCGCCCGGCCAGGTTCACGAAACAGCATTCAACACCCCTCAGGCAGAAGATAGGCCGCAAGGCTGCGGCCCTGATAGGCGCCACCCTCAGTGTCGAATTGTGCGACCGGGACCAGCGTCGCGCCATTGCAGACCGGCGCCGTACCCAGGACCGCTAGTACCTTTCCGGGCACGTCCGGCAGGGGGAATGTCTGCTCGTAATAGTTATGTGGCCGCCCCTCGGGTCGTGGCGCGTAAAAGGCGACACCCGCCCCGGCCCCAGTATAGAAAAGGTCCGCGAGAATATCGCGGTCGTCGGCCAGTATCGCGCCCGCCCCTTGTTCACCCGCCGCCGCGATGATCGCGCCGCTCAACTCCGCCCGGCCCAGATAACGTTTCATAAGGGGTGCGCCACTCCAGACCGGCGCGGGCGCGGTGATGGTCAGAACCGGCAGGGCAATCGCGATCAGCCCATTCAGCACCAGCGACAGAACCAGCAGGCCGGGCGCGCGCTGGCTGAGCATCCGCACCGCGATCAAGGTTCCGGCAAAATAAGTGGCCACCGCCCAGTTGGCATAGGCCTTTTCCGCGAAGGCCTGCACACAAACGATCAAAAGTACCGGCAGCGATAGAAACAGGAGCGCCCTGCCCGGCCCGCCCTCGCGCCAGGCCCCACGCAGCGACCAGAGATAGGTCCCGAACAAGACCGGGCCAAAAACCCCGAACTGGCTGAAGAAGAACTCCGCCAGACCCGCCGGGTTCAGCCCGGCCAGCAGGCTTTCGCTGCGGACCCATCCCACATTGTCCATCGTGTGACTGACCGTCGTCAGGTCATGGTTCAGATTCCAGATCACGTTCGGCGCCGCGACCACCGCGAAGGCCACGGCCAGCACCAGCGCATTGCGCCAGCCGATCCGCGCCACGGGCGCGAAAACCGCGGCAAGCGCCACCCCCAGCAGGAAATAGACGGCGGCATATTTGGCCAGGAACGCCAGCCCGATCGCCGCCCCGGCGAGCGCCGCCCAGCGCGCGCGCCCTTCCCCCACCAGCCGGACCCAAAAATAGAGCGCGGCCGCATAACAGGGCGCCATGATCGTATCGGTGGAGATCAGCAGGCTGCCGACCGTGGTGAAGGGCAAGGTCACGTAGCTCAGTGCCACCCACAGGGCGACCTTTCCATCCCAGAGCCGCGCGGCAGCGGCGGCCAGCACCAGCGCCGTCCCCCCGTGACACAAGGCCCCCGGCATCCGCACCCAGAAGGGCGCATCGCTGCCCGCCAGATCGGTCACGGCGCGGATCACCCAGGCAATCAGCGGCGGCTTGGAGTAGTATCCGAAGTCGAGCGCCTGCCCCCAAAGCCAATATTGGCTTTCATCGACGAACAGGTCGGTGCGGTTGAAGCCAAGCGCGATCAGCCGCGCCGCCGTCACCGCCAGAACCAGCGCCGCCGCCGGCTGAAGCCAGCCGCGGTTCAGCGCCGTCATGCGACGCCCCCGCCTTTGTGGATCAGCCACAGATTGCGGCAATAGATGAAGACGCCCAGCGACTGGCCCAGGATGAACACCGGATCTTTGCGGTAGATGGCATAACTCAGCAGGATCATCCCACCCGCCAGCGAGAAATACCAGAATACCACCGGTATCACCGATTTCTTGGCGCGTTCCGACGCAATCCATTGCACCAAAAAGCGCCCGGTGAACATCAACTGTCCGAAAAGCCCGAAGAGAACCCACAGAAGTTCCGCCGAGCTTTCGACATGCATGAATGCCATGAGACGGTCCAAGCCCGCACTCCTATCTTACTGTGCGCCGCCGACCTCGGTCGGGCGCGATTTCTTCTTGCGCCGGATCAGCCACATGACCCCGAAAAGGTCGACGGCGCCGACAAGGCCGCGTTGCAGATTGTTGTAGTTCGACCGCCCCGCCTGCCGCGCCCGGTGGGTCACGTCGACATGGCGCACCTCCCACCCGTCGCGGGTAAACAGCGCCGGAAGGTAACGGTGCATGTGATCGAAGTAGGGCAGCGCCAGAAAGGCGTCACGGCGGAAGGCCTTCAGCCCGCAGCCGGTGTCGCGCGTTCCGTCCTGCAACAGCCATCCCCTCAGCCCGTTGGCAAAGCGCGACGCCAGCCGTTTGGACAATGTATCCCGCCGTCCAACCCTTTGGCCCGCGACAATCCCGATCCGGTCCGACCCCGGCGCCAGCAGGGGTGCGAAAAGCGCGGGCAGATTTTCCGGCGGGTTTTGCCCATCGGCATCCAGCGTGCAGACGATGGCCCCGCGCGCCGCGCGCACGCCGGAATGAACCGCCGCGCTCTGGCCGCCGGAACGGTCATGTCGCAGATGGCGCAGGTTTCCCCGTTCCCCCATCAGCCGCGCCAGAAGGGCAGGTGTATTGTCGTCCGACCCGTCATCGACCACGATCACCTCATGGTCGACCCCGGCACAGGCCTGATCAATCTCGGCCAGAAGGCCGGGCAGATTCAACGCCTCGTTCTTGGCCGGAATAACGATGGAAAGCGACATCATCGGGATGCGGTCCTGCTCAAACCCATGTTTGGCTAGCTACTTGAGGCCAAGCGCGAAGTAAATGCGCGTCCGCCCCTGCACCGGACGTTGGCGGCCCGTCAGGCCCCCGTCCCGGCTGCCGCCAGTCGCGCCAGCCGGCGTTCGCGGTAGAATGTATAGATGCCGGTCGCCACAACAATTGCCGCCCCGATCAATGTCATATTGTCCGGCCATTGCCCAAAGACCGCCCACCCCAGAAAGATCGCCGCCACGAGCGAGCTGTAGCGGAACGGGGCTACAATCGAAATGTCGCCCACCCGCATTGCCATGATCACTGTCAGATAGCCGAAGATGATGAACCCGGCTGCCCCGGCGACCTGAAGGGCTTGCACCGGGCTGATGGGCGTAATTTCGCTGAACGGAAGGATCAGCGCTGCGCCCACGGTCACGGACAGGGCGGCCAGAAACGCCACGGTCATCGACGGCACCTCGCGTGAGATCCGGCGGGTCGCGAGATCACGCACGACAACACCCGCCACCGACAGAAGGCCCAGCACCGACCAGCGGTCAAACCCGTCCGTGCCGGGCCGGACGATCAGCATCACGCCGACAAACCCCACTATGATCGCACTTAGCCGCCGCCAGCCGACCCTCTCGCACAGCAAGAGCGCCGCCGCCAGCGTGACGGCCAGCGGCAGGAACTGCAGGATCGCCGAAAGATTGGCGAGCGGCATGTGCTTAAGCGCCAGAAGAAAGGTGTAGGTCGAGGCAACCTCGCCAAAGGTGCGCAACAGGATCCATTTGCGATCGGCCGCCGGAAAATGCATCCGCAAGACCCCGCTGCGCCATCCGATCACGATGATGGCCAGCGTTGTCAGGATACCCCGCAGCACGATCGCTTCAAAGACCGGCAGTGTTGTGGTCGCCGCCTTCATGAAAGCATCATTGCAGGTGAACGCCACCATGGCCGCCGTCATCAGAGCCGCGCCGCGCAGATTGTCCGAAAGTGCCATGTGGTGCAGGTTCCGCCCCGGCAGCACCCCGCTGCCTCGTCACCGGGACCTAACGGGCTTCGCCAGCCGTTTGCAATAGGGGCCGGTCACTGGTTCAGGACAGCAGGCTTGAAATCCCGGCGCGCCCGGCGTATCTGCCCGCTGTCGCAATTCAAGCCGAAGGCAGAAGCAAGATGGCCAATCCCTTTCAGTTCCTCCAGCAGGTGCGCTCGGAAGTGGCCAAAGTCGTGTGGCCGACCCGGCGCGAGGTCATGCTGACCACCGTGATGGTCTTCATCATGGCGGCCCTGACGGCGGTTTTCTTCTTTCTGGTTGATCTGATCATCCAGACGGGGCTGCACGCCGTCCTGGGCATCGCGGGCTGACGACAGGTTCCCGCACCACCTCGGCGGCTTGAATTCCTCGGGCTTCGCCGCTAGATGGGCGGGACTTTACAGGAACCGGCGCGCAGCGATTCGGCATGCGCGCTGTTTTTTGTTCGGAAAAGCGTGGGGCAACCCACGGAAAAGATGGAATTTTCCGGCGGTTCACCGCTGGCAGGACGAGGTTCGGGGCAGATGGCAAAGCGGTGGTATTCGGTGAGCGTTCTCTCGAACTTCGAGAAAAAGATCGCCGAACAGATCAAAACGACTGTCGCCGAAAAGGGTCTCGAGGACGAAATCGACGAAGTTCTGGTGCCCACTGAAGAGGTTCTGGAAATCCGTCGCGGCAAGAAAGTTACGTCAGAGCGCCGGTTCATGCCGGGTTACGTTCTGGTCCACATGGACATGACCGACCGGGGCTATCACCTGATCACCTCGATCAACCGCGTGACCGGATTTCTTGGCCCGCAGGGCAAACCGATGCCGATGCGCGACGCCGAAGTGAACGGCATCCTCAAGCGCGCCGAGGAAGGCCAGGAAGCCCCGCGCAACCTGATCCGCTTCGAGATCGGCGAGAATGTCAAAGTGTCCGACGGCCCGTTCGAGGGTTTTTCGGGCATGGTCGAAGAGGTGGACGAGGCGCACAGCCGCCTGAAGGTCACCGTCTCGATCTTCGGGCGTCCGACGCCCGTCGAACTGGAATTCACGCAGGTCACCAAAGGCGCCTGACGTGTAACCCGTGGGAGGCTGAGGCAGTGCCAAAGCCCTACCACTAAGCAAGGCCCGCCCGAATGGTTCGTGGGGGGCATGTGATGAAGGAGAAGGCCAGATGGCCAAGAAGGTAATGGGCAGCCTCAAGCTGCAAGTGAAGGCGGGGCAAGCCAACCCGTCCCCGCCGATCGGCCCGGCGCTGGGTCAGCGCGGGATCAACATCATGGAATTCTGCAAGGCGTTCAACGCCAAGACGCAGGAAATGGAACCGGGTTCGCCGGTTCCGGTGATCATCACCTACTATGCCGACAAGTCCTTCTCGTTCGAGATGAAGACCGCACCGGCATCGTTCTACCTGAAAAAGGCCGCTGGCCTGAAGCCGGTGGGCAAGCGCAACCGTCCGAAGGGTTCGATGAAACCAGGCCGCGACGTTGCAGGCACGGTGACGGTCGCGCAGGTGCGCCAGATCGCCGAAGCCAAGATGAAAGACCTGTCCGCCAACGACATCGAAGCCGCGATGAAGATCATCGTCGGTTCCGCGAAGTCGATCGGCATCGAAGTGAAGGGTTGATCATGGCCAAGCTCGTTAAACGCATGAAGGTCGCCACGGCCGCCTTCGCCGGCAAGTCGAACCTCTCGGTCGAAGATGCCGTCAAGCTGATCAAGGGCGCCGCGTCGGCCAAGTTCGACGAAACGCTCGAAATCGCGATGAACCTGGGTGTTGACCCGCGTCACGCCGACCAGATGGTGCGCGGCGTTGTCACCTTGCCGAACGGCACGGGCAAGACCGTGCGCGTGGCCGTGTTCGCCCGTGGCGCCAAGGCTGACGAAGCCAAAGCCGCCGGTGCGGATATCGTCGGTGCCGAAGACCTTCTGGAAACCATCCAGGGCGGCAAGATCGAGTTTGATCGCTGCATCGCCACCCCGGACATGATGCCGCTCGTCGGCCGTCTGGGCAAGATCCTCGGCCCCCGCAACCTGATGCCGAACCCCAAGGTTGGCACGGTGACGATGGACGTCAAGGGCGCGGTCGACGCGGCCAAGGGCGGCGAAGTCCAGTTCAAGGTCGAAAAGGCCGGTGTCATCCATGCCGGGATCGGCAAGGTGTCGTTCAGCGAGGACAAGCTCGCCCAGAACGTTCGCGCCTTCGTCGAAGCCGTGTCGCGCGCCAAGCCCTCAGGGGCGAAAGGTGCCTATCTGAAGAAGGTCTCGCTGTCTTCGACGATGGGCCCGGGCGTGTCGCTCGACCTCGCATCCGCCTCGGGGAACTGAGGCGCGGGGTGCACTGAAGCGCGCCCATCGAAATTCTCCGGGCCGTCTGGCCCGGTGGATGGCGGGGCCGGAAACGGCCTCGCCCTGTCCGAGACGGAGGGTGGGGGAAACCTCATAAATCCTTCCTGAGATGGGGAACGAGACGAGATTTCAACGGGGCGAACTGCCTCGGGCGATTTTGGCCTCGGGACCATCACGGACCCGAACGCCCCCAGACGATCGGGGGCAAATGAGAGCCGGGGGGAAACCCCCATACTTGGAGTGAAACCGTGGATAGAGCACAAAAAGAGAAAATGGTCGAAGAACTCGGCCAGATCTTTGAAAGCTCTGGCGTCGTGGTGGTTGCCCACTACGAAGGCATGACGGTTGCTCAGATGCAGGATCTTCGGGCGGAAATGCGTTCCGCTGGCGGATCCGTACGTGTCGCCAAGAACAAGCTCGCCAAGATCGCCCTTGAAGGCAAGCCCTGCGCAAGCATCGGCAAACTTCTCACGGGCATGACCGTGTTGGCCTATTCCGAAGACCCCGTGGCAGCTGCCAAGGTCGCGGAAAAGTACTCCAAGGCAAACGACAAGTTCGTGATCCTTGGTGGTGCGATGGGTGACACGGCCTTGGACCAGGCCGGTGTGAAAGCCGTCGCCTCGATGCCGTCGCGCGAAGAGCTTATCGCTCAGATCGTGTCGTGTATCGGTGCGCCTGCATCGAACATCGCCGGGGCCATTGGCGCGCCTGCTTCGAACATCGCGGGCATTCTTTCGACTTTGGAAGAACGGCAAGCCGCGTGAGCAACTGATTGCCATCGTAGGGTTGATACCCTGACGTTGGACCCTTAACTTAAGAACGGAACAGAGAAATGGCTGATCTGAACAAACTCGCCGAAGAAATCGTCGGTCTGACCCTTCTTCAGGCACA
>DAORUY010000126.1:0-8585 GCA_035433445.1 Paracoccaceae bacterium | reverse complement strand
GCGGCAGAAGCCGTTCACGACCAGCGCCACCGCTTCTTCTTCGTCCATGCCGCGCGACCGGCAGTAGAAGAGCTGGTCGTCATCGACCTTCGATGTGGTCGCCTCATGCTCCACGCGCGACGAATTGTTCCGGACCTCGATATAGGGAACCGTATGCGCCCCGCACTTGTCGCCGATCAGCAGGCTGTCGCACTGGGTATAGTTGCGGCTGTTCTTGGCCTTGGGGTGCATCGACACAAGCCCGCGGTAGGTATTTTGCGCCTTGCCCGCAGAAATCCCTTTGGAAACGATGCGTGATCGGGTGTTCTTGCCAAGATGGATCATCTTGGTCCCGGTGTCGGCCTGCTGCATGTTGTTGGCGATTGCGATCGAATAGAACTCGCCCTGCGACGCTTCGCCCCGCAGGATGCAGGAGGGATATTTCCAGGTGATCGCCGATCCGGTCTCGACCTGGGTCCACATCACCTTGGCCCGGTCGCCCCGGCAGTCGGCACGCTTTGTGACGAAATTGTAGATCCCGCCACGGCCTTCCTCGTCGCCCGGATACCAGTTCTGGACGGTGGAATATTTGACCTCGGCATCCTCAAGGATGACGATCTCCACCACCGCCGCATGAAGCTGCGCCACATCGCGCTTGGGCGCGGTGCAGCCTTCCAGATAGCTGACATAGCTGCCCTTGTCGGCGATGATCAACGTGCGTTCGAACTGGCCGGTGTTTTCGGCATTGATGCGGAAATAGGTCGAAAGTTCCATCGGGCAGCGGGTGTTCGGCGGGATATAGACGAACGAGCCGTCGGAAAAGACCGCGGAATTCAGCGTGGCAAAGAAATTGTCCGACTGCGGCACGACCGAGCCGAGGTATTTCCTGACCAGCTCAGGATGTTCTCGGATCGCTTCGGAGATCGAGCAGAAGATCACGCCCGCCTTCGCCAGTTCGGCCTTGAAGGTCGTGCCTACCGACACGCTATCAAAGACCGCATCCACCGCGACCTTGCGGCCCTCCGACGGCGCGCCATCAGCCCCCTCCACGCCGGCCAGAATCATCTGTTCCTTCAAGGGGATGCCAAGCTTTTCGTAAGTGGCCAGCAGCTTCGGGTCGACATCGTCCAGCGATTTCGGCTTTTCAACCATGCTCTTGGGCTTGGCATAATAATACTGCGCCTGATAGTCGATCTCGGGGTAATGGAGCATCGCCCAAGTCGGCTCCTCCATCCCCTGCCAGCGACGGAAGGCCTGAAGCCGCCAGTCGGTCATCCAATCCGGCTCGCCGTTCTTGGCCGAAATCAGGCGCACGATGTCCTCGTTCACGCCGATCGGCGCATATTCCATCTCGATTTCGGTATTCCAGCCGTATTTGTAGGCGCCCATGTTCTGGACCGTCTCAACCGTCTCGCGGTCGACACCGTCGCGCACCTCCACCGCCGTCACATCACCACCGAGGGTCATTGTGTTTTCCTTTTCAAAGTCCTGTGTCACGTTCTTCACGCGGCACGCGCCCGGAACCGGGCATGTTGTTCGCTCCAGGCATCGGCAAAACGCCACACCTCTTCTTCGGTTGTCGTGGGGCCAAGCGAAACCCGGATCGCCGATCCCGCCGCCACCTCATCAAAACCCATAGCCTTCAGGACCCGGCTCGCCCGGACCTTTCCCGATGAACAGGCGGACCCTGCCGACACCGCAAACCCAGCCAGATCCATCTGCATCACCTGCGTCTCGCCCCTCCAGCCCGGGGTAACGATGCAGGTTGTATTGGGCAGGCGCGGCCCGTCCGCCCCCGCAATCACACTGCCGGGCGCCGCCGCCAGAAGCCGCGCTTCCAGCCCGTCGCGCAGGCCCCGCACCCGGTCCCAGACCCCGGCTTCCAGATCCTTGCCCGCCGCCGTGATCGCCGCGCCGAACCCGGCAATCGCGGCGACATTCTCGGTCCCGGATCTCCGCCCCATTTCCTGCCCGCCGCCGGGGCGCAGGCTCGCGATCTCGACCCCGGCGCGCACGATCAGCGCGCCCACCCCCTTCGGCCCGCCCAGCTTGTGCGCCGAGAGACAGGCGAAATCCGCCCCCGACCAGCCAAAAGCAAAAGGCACCCGGCCAATGGCCTGCACCACATCCAGAAACACCGCACCCCCAGGGGGCGTGTTGGACAGGACGCCTGTCTCGCCATTGGCCAACCCCAGCGCCCTGATCCCGCCAGCCCCGCGCCGCGTGCCGCCACTCGCATGGGCCAGCACACAATCATGGGCAGTCGGATCGACTTCCACCTCTGCAAACCCGGCCAGCACTCCCGCCGCCTCGGTGGCGCCTGAGGTAAAGACCACCTCCGCCGCCCGGCAGCCAACCGCCGCCGCCACCGCTTCGCGCGCGCGCTCCACCAGCATCTTCGCCGCACGGCCCTCCGCATGGACCGACGACGGGTTGCCTGCCAGATCCATCGCCGCGATCATCGCCGCACGGGCCTCGGGCCGCAGTGGCGCCGTCGCGTTCCAGTCGAGATAGACCCGCCCGCTCACGACCACCCTCCATCTTCCGTTCTCAGACATCCCCGCCGGAGGCCGGCGGAGCCGACCGCCGTCAGGCCGCGGCGACAGGAAAGGAATGGCGCGGCACGCGCCGCTATTTCAAACGCCTGCGTCATTCGTCGACCAGAGTGAAAAGCGCCGGCACCGCCGGACAGGGCTTCAGCCCGTTGCGGATCACGTCATCCAGCGTCGTTTGATGCAAGAAGACATAGACATGCGCCGACAACCCCTCCCACAGGCGGTTGGTCAAGCTCTGGGCCCGGCTGCCCGACACGCCGCCCGTCGCGCCCGCGCCGGTGTGCAGCGCGCTCACCGTCTCGTCGACCGCGCCCAGCACATCGCTGACCCGGATCTCCGCCGGGGTCTTCGCCAGCCGGTAGCCGCCCCCTGGGCCCCGCGCCGATTCCACGAGACCCGCGCGACGAAGCTTCACGAACAACTGTTCCAGATAGGGCAGCGAAATATCCTGCCGATGCGAAATCTCGGCCAGCGAGGTCAGCATGTCAGGCCCTGCCGTAGCCAGATCGGTCAGCGCCACCATCGCATAACGGCCCTTGGTTGACAGTTTCATGGCAGTGCTCGCCCCTTAAAGCATTGACGCCGGGCGAGAGGCCGCTTAACTCCATCCCACCCGGTCAGCCGGACCGTATCCGGCACTTAGAACAATTCTAGGGAACTTGAGCAAAATCGTCAAGAATGCCCAGGCCTTTTTGATCCGCCCAAGCACCCATCCGACAGAAAGACTGATGAGAGGCCATGCCTGAAGTCATTTTCCCCGGCCCCGACGGCCGCCTCGAAGGGCGCTATCACCCGCAAAAAGCCCCCGACGCCCCAATCGCCATCGTTTTGCATCCCCATCCGCAATTCGGCGGCACGATGAACAATCGCGTGGTGCATCGCCTGCATTATGCGTTCTACGAACTGGGTTTCACCGTCCTGCGCTTCAACTTCCGCGGTGTCGGCCGCAGCCAGGGCGAATATGATCAGGGCATCGGCGAACTCAGCGACGCGGCCTCCGCGCTCGATTATCTTCAGGCGATGAACCCCAACTCCAAACATTGCTGGGTAGCGGGTTTTTCCTTCGGTGCCTGGATCGGCATGCAGCTTCTGATGCGCCGTCCGGAAATCACAGGCTTCATCTCGGTCGCGCCGCCCGCGAACATGTATGATTTCTCCTTCCTCGCGCCCTGCCCCTCGTCCGGGCTGATCATCAACGGCACCGCCGACCGTGTGGCCCCGCCCAAGGATACGGCAACGCTCGTCGGCAAGCTCCGCGACCAGAAGGGCATCACCATCACCCATGAAAAGATCGAAGGGGCCGGCCATTTCTTCGAAGACGAAGAGGCGCATATGCAACCCTTGATCACCAATGTTCAGGAGTACGTCCGTCGCCGTCTGGGCGAAGTGACGAGGTAGAACATGGGCGTTGTCGAGGATCTGGCCGACGCGCTCGCCGTCGAGACGCTGAAGGCCATGGGCGAACTTGAAAACGACCGCTTCTACACTGAAGTGGCGCGGATCGTCGGCGCTTCCTCGCCCACACTTCAGGAAGCCTTCATGACCTCGGTGCGGATCCGGCTGGCTGCGGCGCGCGGCCATAAATTCCTCGAAGAGACCTTGCGCGCCAAACGCGAGGGCGGCAAGGCCCCCGAAGCGCCGCGCGACACCTCCGCGCACTGAAGCCGAGGACCAAGAGGACCAGATGACAGAAAGGCTTGATCAGCAGTTCGCCTTCCTTCTGGAGGCCGACCGGCTGAAACAGGTTCTGCGCGCCACCACGCTCGCCGACGGGTCGCGGCGCGAAAACTCGGGCGAACACAGCTGGCACCTGACCCTCTATGCGCTCATACTGGCCGACCAGGCCGCCCCCGGCGTCAGTATCGACCGGGTGGTGAAGATGCTGATCTTGCATGATCTGGTCGAGATCGACACCGGCGACGTGCCGATCCATTCCCAGAACGGTCAGGCCCACGGCTCCGCCGCAGTAACCGAAGCCGAAGCCCGCGCAGCGGACCGCATCTTCGGGCTTTTGCCTTCAGATATCGGCCAGCCCCTGCGGGCACTTTGGGAAGAATTCGAAGCGTCTGAAACAGCCGATGCCATCTTCGCCAAATCACTCGACCGCGTGCAGCCGCTTTTGCACAATATCGCCTCAGGCGGCGGCTCCTGGATCGACTACAACGTCACCTTCGAGCAGTTGGAGGAACGGGTGGGCCAAAAGGTCGCCCGCGGCGCACCCCGGCTCTGGCCTTATGTACGCGACCGCGCCCGGCATTTCTTCTTTCCGGATTGACCTTTTGTCGAAACGAACCGGCGCAACTCCCTCCACCCTTGCAGGCGTGCGCAAAAGATTTGGCAAACCTGATAGCGCCCGCTTAGAGTGCGCATCACACAAGGCCGGAATGAAAGCCCTACAAAGATGACACTGACCGGCACAGCCCTGGCTGCGCGCGTGAGCCACACACGGGCGCGCAACGGCACGGTCGATCTGGTGCGTCTGCTGGCGGCGATCATCATTGTCCTCTTTCATGCCCGCGCGCCCGGCGGCCTGTTCATGACCCCGGCGGTTGCGGCCTTTGCTGCCATATTGGCATTCAACGCCTGCAACAGCGCGCCCGCCCCCGGCGGGCTGACCCGTCGGGCGGACCGCTATCTGCGCCCCTTCCTGGCCTGGCTTGCGGTCTTTGTGGTCCTGCGGGCGGTTGATGCCGTTCTGTCGGGCGTATCAGTTGCCGACACGCTCCTCATCTGGTTTCCCCCCAACGGCACAATGCACCATCTGTGGTTCCTGCCGTTCGGGTTCGCGGTTGCGAGCCTCGCACCCTGGTGTCTGCGTCACCTGCGAGCGTTGGCGGGCGACGCCGGCAGCATCGTGTTACTGTCGCTCGCCGCTTGTGCGTGGCTTGTCTTCTGGCTGGGTCTTGAATTGCCGCCCGGCGTGCGCATCTTCGGCCTCTACCTGCCGTCTGTCGCTCTGGGTATGGCGCTGGCGCTGGTACCGCAACGTCCGGCCCCATTGCTTTTCGCCTTCCTTGGCTGCCTCTTGGTCGGACTGGGCTTGCGCGATCTGAACGTCAACAATTCCGCGCAGATCTTTTTCGGACTGCCGGTTGTGATTGCGGCGCTGGCGCTACCCCGGCCCGATAGTCCGGTCAGTCGGCTTGCCGCCGATCTGTCACTCGCCATCTACCTCGTTCACCCGCTGGTCATGGCTGTGATCCTGCGCCTGACGCCGCTTGAGTTCGGCAGCCCATCGTTGGGCCTTGCGGTTCTCGCCTGCTCTGCCGCGGTTGGTTTCGTGCTTCTCAGAAGCCCCGCGCGGCGCATATTTCTGTAGACGCGCCAAGGGCAGTTCTTGTGGTATACCTTTGCATACCATCTTTCCTCACGCACCATTATCAGCTATGGACGTCGGGAACCCATGACCTGCCCGAGGGAGCCCATCCATGACCAAGATCAAAGTCGCCAATCCCGTCGTCGAACTCGACGGCGACGAGATGACCCGGATCATCTGGGATTTCATCAAGAAGAAGCTGATCCTGCCCTATCTGGATGTTGACCTGCACTATTACGACCTCGGCATCGAAACCCGCGATGCGACGAACGACCAGATCACGATCGACGCCGCCAACGCGATAAAAAAACATGGCGTCGGCGTGAAATGCGCGACCATCACCCCGGACGAACAGCGGGTCGAGGAGTTCGGCCTGAAGGAAATGTGGAAATCCCCCAACGGGACGATCCGCAACATCCTCGGTGGTGTCATCTTCCGCGAGCCGATCATCTGCAAGAATGTGCCGCGTCTGGTGCCGCACTGGACCAAACCCATTGTGGTCGGCCGCCATGCCTATGGCGATCAGTATCGCGCGACCGACTTCCGTTTCCCCGGCAAGGGCAAGCTGACGATGAAGTTCGTCTGCGAAGACGGCACGGTGTTGGAGCGCGATGTCTTCACCGCCCCCTCCGCCGGGGTGGCGATGGGCATGTACAACCTTGACGACAGCATCTTCGATTTCGCCCGCGCCTCGCTCAACTACGGTCTGGTCCGCAATGTTCCGGTCTATCTCTCGACCAAGAACACCATCCTCAAAGTCTATGACGGGCGCTTCAAGGACATCTTCCAGCAGGTCTTCGACGCGGAATTCGCCGATGAGTTCAAGAAGCGCGGCCTGACCTACGAACACCGGCTGATCGACGACATGGTGGCGTCCGCGCTGAAATGGTCCGGCGGCTATGTCTGGGCCTGCAAGAACTACGATGGCGACGTGCAGTCCGACATCGTGGCGCAGGGCTTCGGCTCCTTGGGCCTCATGACCTCGGTCCTGATGACGCCCGATGGCAAGGTCGTCGAGGCCGAAGCCGCGCACGGCACCGTCACCCGCCATTACCGCCAGCACCAGCAGGGCAAGGAAACCTCGACCAACTCCATCGCTTCTATCTACGCTTGGTCGGGCGGCCTGAAGCACCGCGCGAAACTCGATGGCAATGACGCGCTGATGCGGTTCGCCACAACGCTGGAAAAGGTGACGGTGGACACGGTCGAAGACGGGTTCATGACCAAGGATCTGGCACTTCTGGTGGGGCCGGACCAGAAGTGGATGACCACGATAGGATATCTGGAAAAGGTCGACGAATATCTGAACAAGGCGCTCCAGGGCTGATCCAGACCACCAGGTTCAATTGACAAATGGCCGGGCTTTCCCGGCCATTTTCTTTTCGATCACCTATTATATAGGTTGATCAATTTACGTTATTGCAACCCTTGCATGTTTTTCGTAGCTGTCACTGCAATGTTTGATTCACATATTTCATCGCAGTCTGGCAAACAGACGAAATCAGTTCTGAATTGGCTCCACGTCGCCAAGGGGTTGACCATCCTCTCGTGGCTGGGCACGCTGCAGGTCTTGTGGGCAACGCTGCGCGTGGGCGGCCATAAGTGGCTTCAGGCGGATTGGTTGATCAATCTTACGTCCGGGCCCGTGCGCCGTGGCCCGTTTGGCACAGTCCTGCTGACCCTTGCGGATACATCGGGGATCGCCCCGATCTGGGTCGTGGGCCTTCTGCAAGCCATTGTTGTTTCATCACTATTTCTGTGCACGCTGCGCCTTCTGTCACTACAGAAGCACGAAGCAATGGCCGTGGCGGTCTTTTCGGCCGGCTTCTTCGCGGTGCTGTGGACAGCGGACGCCATGGCAGGTCTGCGCAAGGAAATGATCGCGCTCTTGGCGATTGTCCTGCTTGGCCTGCCGGGGCGCGGGTCGGGCAGGCTGCTGCTGTCGGCGATCCTCATCGCCTGCGCGGCATGGGCGCACGAGGCGATGGTCCTGCTGTTGCCAGCCTGGATTGCGGTCCTGGTGCTGATCCCGTCACGTGTTCCCGCCCGGGTAACCATCGCAGTCGCGGTCATCACCTCTGCGATGGTCTTCGCGGCGGCACTCTATGCCTTGCGTCATCCCGGCCTTGAAGACACAGCGCAGATTTGCGGCGCAGTCACCCGCTATGCCGTGGTGCATCCGGTATTTTGTGATGGCGCCATCGCATGGCTGGCCAAAGAGGGTGCAGGTTTTGAAGCCGTCCGATATGCCCTCTCAGTCAGCGTCAACCTATGGTTCCTGCCGATCGCCATCGTCGTCGCCTTCGCCCCATTGATCCACTTGTGCATCCTGGGCCGGGCAGATCGCCGGTTGATCATGCTTCTTGTTGCCGCCGTGCTTCCCATTTTCCTGCTTTTTCCGATTGCGATAGACTGGGGGCGCTGGATCTCTCTTCAGGTTTCCGTTATCACTTTTCTGCTTCTCAGCCTCTCTGCCGCCGGAAAATTCCGACCCGCCCCCCCCAGGCGGCAGGCTGTCTATTTATTCTGGCTGATCACTTCGTTGACCATCGGCCTGACCGCGATACCAGAGCCACAGCCCTTTGCGATATTCATCCGCCTGGTAAAAGGTTTTGAAATATAGCGGTCCCTCTGCCGCTTCGACCCGCGCCGCCTAGCCAAATCCATCCGGCTCGTGTATGCGCGGCACCGCAGCAAACGGCGGACATCATGGACATTCGCAACATCGCGATCAT
>DAORUY010000125.1:0-8585 GCA_035433445.1 Paracoccaceae bacterium | reverse complement strand
CCGGAACCGACCGCGAATTGCCGCGCCCATAGGGGATGATGCAGAAGGTGCAGCGGTGGTCGCAGCCGTTCTGGACCTGCACATAGGCCCTGTGGCGGCCGAAACCGTCGATCAGATGACCGGCGGTTTCCTTCACCGACATGATGTCATCGACCTGGATCCGTTCGGTTGCGCCAATCAGGTCGGGGGCCTTCAATCCCGCCCAGGTTTCCGCCTGCATCTTTTCATGGTTGCCGATGACCCGCGTCACCTCCGGCATCGCGGCGAAAGTTTCCGGTTCGGTCTGGGCGGCACAGCCGGTCACGATCAGCGCCGCACCGGGGTTTTCACGGGCCAGGCGGCGGATTTCCTGCTTGGCCTTGCGCACGGCTTCCGCCGTGACGGCGCAGGTGTTTACCACCACCGCGCCCTCCAACCCCGCGGCGGCGGCGAGTTCCTTCATAGCTTCGGTCTCGTAGGCATTCAGCCGACAGCCGAGCGTGGCAAAGACGGGCGGAGAAGTCATGCGTGCCGGTTCAGGAAATCTTGCGACAGATGGCCTTCGAAGACGAGAGCGGTCGGCCCGGTCATCCAGACGCCATCCTCGCGCCAGTCGATCTCCAGCGTGCCGCCGTCAAGGTCCAGGGTTACTTGCCGCCCGGTCAGTCCACGCCGGTGGGCGGCCACGGCGGTGGCGCAGGCGCCGGAACCGCAAGCCAGGGTGATCCCCGCACCCCGTTCCCATACCCGCATCCTCAGCCGGTCCGGGCCGGTCAGGCTGGCAAATTCGACATTCGTCGCCTCGGGGAACAGGGGGTGATGTTCCATCGCCAAACCCTGGCGCGGCAGATCGACAGCATCGGCATCGGGCAGGAAGAACACGCAATGCGGGTTGCCCATGCCCACCGCCACCGGATCGCCCGCAATTGGCAGGTGCAGGGTGTCGGTGTCCCCGGCCAGCGGAACCTCGGCCCAGTCCAGTTGCGGGGCGCCCATGTTTACGCTGATCTGACCATCCGCGCGGCGTTCGGCGCAAAGATTGCCACGTGACGTGCGGAACTGTACGCGGTCCTTGCCGGTCTGATCCATGATCAGGCTTGCGACACAGCGGCTGGCATTGCCACAGGCCCCGGCGCGGCTGCCATCGGAGTTCCAGAAATCGAGTGCAAAATCCGCATCCTGCGCATCGCGGATTTCAGCCAGCTGGTCGAACCCCACGCCACGGTTGCGGTCGCCCAGCACACGGGCCAGCGCGGGCGTGATCATGGAATTCCGCCCCCGTGAATCGATGATCACGAAGTCATTCCCGGCCCCGTGCATCTTCAGGAATGCAAGGCCGCCCTGTGCGCCAGTGTCTTTCATGGGCTGCGATATACGCCCGATGCAGGCTTTTTGCCAGTGCCGCCGCTTTTGCACTTGACCACCCCCGGCGGCCTTCATAAAGAAGCGCCCTGTTGGGCCCGTAGCTCAGTTGGTAGAGCAACTGACTTTTAATCAGTGGGTCACAGGTTCGAATCCTGTCGGGCTCACCATACGATCAAAGGCCTGGGCATCATCGCCCGGGCCTTTCGCTTTCTGTCTGCACCGCAATTTCGGCATGGCTTTCGTGCAGTTCCTTGCGGATGAGCGCGGAGGTCGCGGCGCGTGGGCGCGACAGTCCGGCCAGCAAAAGGAAGGCGACGGGCGTGACATAAAGCGTGGCGAGGGTCGCAAGTCCCAGCCCGCCCAGAATGACCCAGCCAAGCACCGCCCGCGCTTCGGCCCCCGCGCCGGAGGCCAGAACAAGCGGCAAGGCCCCTAGTACGGTTGCGATCATCGTCATGGCAACGGGGCGCAGGCGCGTCAGCGAGGCTTTTTCGATCGCGTCGCGCACCGTTGCGCCCTGATCGCGCAGCTGGCCCGCGAATTCCACGATCAGTATCGCGTTCTTGGCCATGACGCCCACCAAAAGCACAAGGCCGATCTGGCTGTAGAGGTTCAGGCTCCCGCCCGTGAAGCGCAGAGCAAAAGCGGCGGAGGCCAGCCCCAGCGGCACGGTCGCCATGACGATCAGCGCGGCGATCATGCTTTCGAACTGGGCCGCCAGCACCAGAAAGACCAGCGCAAGCGCAAAGCCGAATGTCACCAACGTACCCGCCGCACTGTCGCGCAGGGTCCGGGCTTCGGCCAGGGGCGCCAGATGATACCCTGCGGGCAGAATGTCGGCCGCAAGCTGCTCTGCCCGGTCGAACGCCGCCCCGACCGCAATATCGGGGCCAAGGCTTGCCGACATCGGGACCGATCGCATCAGCCCTTCACGCCCGAGTTCCGCCGCCACGGCCTGCTCCTTCAGCGTCACGAAGGCGGACAGGGGCACCATCTGCCCGTCGCTGGCGCGTGCGAATATCCGCTCCAGATCGCCCGGATCGTTGATGGGGTCGGCGCGGGACAAAAGCCGCACATCGTAGCTTTTGCCGTCCTGAAAGACCTGCCCGACAGTCCGGCCATCCAGAACCGCCTGCAATGTCGGCCCAAGCACCGCAAGGTCGATGCCGATATCGGCGGCGCGGGCGCGATCAACGTCAAGCAGCAGCTGCGGCTGTGTCAGGTCGTAGGCGACGCGGACCTGACCGAAGGCGCCGTCATCTTGCATCTTTTCGCTAAGGGTCGTTGCAGCTTCGGCCAGGCGCGAATAATCGGTGCCGACAACGGCGAAACTCAGGCCCTGGCCCGCGCCCCGAATGCCAAGCGAATTGGGCTGGATCGTTGTCGCGCGCAGGCCGATGACCGGGGCGATCAGGCGGGCGACCTCCGCCGCGATGTCCTGCTGGCTGCGGGTGCGCGCCGACCAGTCGGCAAGGGACAGGACCATGAACCCCCGATTTTCCGCCCCCTGACCGGCGACGGCGAAGATGCTTGTCACCTCGCCGGTGGCACGCAAGGGTGCCAGCCGGTCTTCGATCTGCTGCATCCGCTCCGCCGTATAGTCGAGCGAAACCGCCTGGGGCGCGAGGATCGACATAAGGATGACCGACCGATCCTCGGGCGGGGTGAGTTCGCGTTTCAGCCCACCCTGAACCATCCATGCGGTCGCAAGGAAGAGGGCGGAGAAGACCAGGACAGGCAGCGGCGCATTCAGGCAGTCGCGCAGGGTGCGCGCATAGAAGCGGGACAGCCACGTACCGATCCCGCTTTCCCTTTGCTGTCCGGCGGTGTCACCCGCCAGCAGGCGCGCAGCCAGCACCGGGCACAACGACAAGGCCACAAAAGCCGAAA
The DNA here is from genome assembly GCA_035433445.1 of Paracoccaceae bacterium. GTDB lineage: Bacteria > Pseudomonadota > Alphaproteobacteria > Rhodobacterales > Rhodobacteraceae > TMP-24. The sequence goes on along the minus strand of DAORUY010000125.1, from coordinate 5,351 downwards.
GGGCCACGGATATGGCCAGGGTGAAGCCGAATTCGCGGAATAGCCGCCCGGTCTGCCCCGGCAGGAAGGCCAGCGGCACGAAGACCGCCGCAAGCGTGGTCGTGGTGGCCAGAACGGCGAAAAACACCTGCCGCGTGCCCAGAACCGCAGCGGCACGCGCCCCCATCCCTTCGGCACGCCGCCGGGCGATGTTTTCCAGAACGACAATCGCATCGTCGACCACAAGGCCCGTGGCCAGCACAAGCGCGAGGAGCGTCAGGATATTGATCGAAAACCCCGCGATCCAAAGCGCGGCCAGCGTGCCCACCAATGATACGGGAATGGCCACCACCGGGATCAGCGTGGCGCGCAGGTCGCGCAGGAAGATCTGGATGATCAGCGCGACGATCAGCACCGACAGGCCAAGGGCGCGCACGATTTCGTGCAGTGCGCCGCGCACGAACGTCGCCGCATCGTACGAGACGAATAACCGCGTGTCCCCCGGCAGCAGGGGCTGCACCTCGTCCACCAGTTGGGCTACGGATGTCGAGATGGCCAGATTGTTGCTTTCCGCTTGCCGGATGATCGCAAGGCCGATGCCGTTTTCGCCATTGGTGCGCAGATAGGATGTGCCCGGTTCGGGGCCGAAGAAAACCTGCGCCACATCGCCCAGCCGCACATTCGGCGCGACCTGAAGGCTTTCGAGTTCGGCGGGCGTGCCCAAGGCGGTGCGCGTGCGGATCAGGAGTGTCTGGCGGTCCGACCCCAGTGCGCCTGCGGGCACGTCGATGCCCACGTCGGTTAGCGATCGGCCCAGATCTGCCAGCGTCAGACCCCGGCTTGCCAGGCGCAGAAGGTCGACATCCACGCCGACGATGGCATCCCGGTTGCCCGAAAGTTGCACGTCTGCCACGCCCTCGATGGCCAGAAGCCGGTCGTCGAGCAGGGTTTCCGCCAGATCGGTCAGCTCCTGCGAAGACCGGCTGGGCGAGGTCAGGACCAGTCGTATGACCGTTTCACCATTGGTGTCAGCCTTGACCGCGCGCGGATCTTCCGCCCCGTCGGGCAGGTTGCGCGCGATCCGTACCAGCGCATCACGGACATCCGTCGCGGCGCGGTCGATATTGGTATCGTCCTGAAACTCGATCGTCACCCGGCTTGTGCCGAAACGCGAGCTGGAGGAGATGGTGCGCACCCCGCTGACCCGGCTGACCGCGCCTTCGACCGTCTCGGTGATTTCGCGGTCGATGGTTTCGGGGGTTGCGCCATCATAGCTGGTCGTCACGGTTATGACCGGATTGTCGACCTGCGGCAGTTCGCGCACCTCGATGGCCAGAAGGGCCGCCAAACCGGCAAGGATGACCAAGGCATTCAGGACCAGCGCCAGAACCGGGCGACCGATCAGCTGTGCAAGCAGACTTTCCGCCGCCTTGGCGGGGTCGGGGGTGGGGGACGCACCCGGCATCCCGTTAGCCTCCTTCCGGCGCGGGGGCGACGGCGGCGCCGGGGCGCAGCGTGGCGATGCCTTCGGTGATCACCAGATCGCCTTCCTGCGGAGTAGCGTCGATCAGCACACGGTCCGCCAGCCTTTGCAAGATCCGCGCCGGCAGGCGTTCTGCCTTGCCATCGCGGGCAATCCAGACAAAAGCCCCGTTCGCGCCCCACTGGATCGCCAGCGGATCAACCGCCAGCCGTTCTGGCCCTGCCAACGTAATCGTTACCGAAAGCGCCATGCCCGGCCTCAGGTGATCGTCCGGATTGGGAATCACCGCCTCGGCTCCAAGTGAGCGGCTTTCAGGCGAAATGCGGTTGTCGAGCGCGGAAATCCGGCCCTCGACGGCGGCATCCGCACCCGTCAGGGACCGGGCGGAAATCAGGTCGCCAGGCTTCACGACCGTTGCGACCCGTTCAGGCAGACGAAATTCCACGATGAGCGACGATCGATCCTCGACCGAGGCGATGGGCGTGCCAGCGGCGATCATATCGCCCGCCTCGGCTGGGATGAGCCCGATCCAGCCGTCGATCGGCGACAGGATCCTGTGGCGCGACAGGTCTATCCGCGCTGTCTGCTCCTCCAGTTCCGCGGATTTGAGCGCAAGCTCGGCCTCTCGCAGCTGCTGGTCGGTGACGGCACCAGAAGGCGCCAGTCGCGCCAGCCGGTCACGGGTTTCCAGCGCATCGGCGACCAGCAGGCGGCTGCGTTCCAGCGTGATGCGCGCATCTTCGCTGTCCAGTTCGATCAGCACGGCATCCTTGGCAACATGTTCGCCGGGCGTCACGCGCACGGATGTAATCCGGCCCGTCACTTCGGCCGACAGGGAAACCGACCTGATGCCGCGCGCCGTGCCGATTGCGGACAGGACATCGGTCTGCACCTGCCGGGTGAAAGGCTGCACTAGGACCGGGCTGGCCGTCGACCGGGGGGCGGACGGCGTGGGGCCGCCATCCCGCGCGGGCGCGTCCTGTGACAGACCCAGGGCAGCAAGGATCGGCCGGGCCTCTGGCAAGAGAAACGCCCAGCCCGTCAACGCTGCCGCCAGAATGGCGATGGAAAGCAGGACCTGCCGCCCCAGACGCATCAGCAATGCCTCCGGCAAATCGCGGTCCAGCCGTCGCAACGGGGCGAAGGGCGTTTCGTGTGATGGCTTTTCATCCCGCGCGGGCCTTTCCGCCGTCCGACGGCGATTTCGCAGTATCGCGGCCAGTTTGCCGTGGCGGGGGTGATCTTACAACTGTCACGCATGCGGCGTCCGGCGCGATGGACAGCGGCCGGTGCTATGTTACTCTTCTTTTGCCGGTCTGTCGGACCTGCGCAGACACAAGGGGATACGCTCATGCCGAACATCAGTGCCGCCTTCTCTGGCCAGACCGTGATCACCACGTTTGAGATGACACCCGGCACCGCGCAGGATCTGATGGACGAGCTGAAGGATGCCTATCACACGTTCATCCGCCTTCAGCCGGGGTTTCTGGGGGCGGGGTTGCACATGAACGACGCCCAGACGCGCATCGCCAACTACAGCCAGTGGCGGCGGCGCGAAGATTTTCAGGCCATGCTGCGCACGCCGGAAATGCGCGAACGCAACCGCCGCATCGCCACCTTGTGCAGCCGGTTCGAGCCGGTGATGTACGAGGTCACGGCGGTCGCCGCACCGGGCGACGCCTGAGGGCACGCCTTCGGCTTGCGAATCCGGCCGGGTGCCGTTATAGGGCACCTCTCAATACCCGCGAGTCCGGCCGATGTGGCATTGCCGAGGCGCGCGTTCACTCTAGATGGAGATGGAAATGCCCAAGATGAAGACCAAATCCGCTGCGAAGAAGCGGTTCTCGATGACGGCTTCTGGCCGCGTCAAGGCAGGTGTCGCTGGCAAGCGTCACGGCATGATCAAGCGTACGACGAAATTCATTCGCGATGCGACCGGCACGATGCTGCTGTCCGTATCGGATGCGAAAATCGTCAAGAAATACATGCCCTACGACCGCTGAGGAGAGTGACACATGTCCCGCGTTAAATCCGGCGTCGTAACGCACGCCCGCCACCGCAAGGTCATCAAGAAGGCGAAAGGCTATTATGCCGCGCGTTCGACCAACTTCCGCACCGCCACGCAGGCCGTCGACAAGGCCATGCAGTACGCGACCCGTGACCGCAAGACCCGCAAGCGCAACTTCCGCGCGCTGTGGATCCAGCGGATCAACGCTGCCTGCCGCGCCATCGACGAATCGCTGAGCTATTCGCGCTTCATTAATGCGCTGACCAAGGCCGGGATCGAAGTGGACCGCAAGGTTCTCGCCGACCTCGCCGTCAGCGAACCGGCTGCGTTTGGCGCAATCGTCGAAAAGGCGAAAGCCGCGCTCGCGTAAACAAACCTCGACCAATCGAGGGACAGTGAAAACCCCGCGAGTGGCCCGAAAGGCCCGCGCGGGGTTTTTGTTTCAGTGGCTTGCAATGAAGGGCACCTGTGCTAGCAGGGTGGCGATGACGAACCAAAAAACCGAAATGGCGGGGAATGGTGAACGGGATCTGGTCTCGGTCATCTTGCCGCATTTCAACCAGCCCGCTGAGTTGCGGCGGTGCCTCGCCTCGCTTGTTGGGCAGGGTGCGCCGGGTTGTCGCGCTGAATATATTGTCGTCGACAACGGTTCGGCCCAGATGCCCAATGCCGTGGTCGCGGATTTTCCCGGCGTCCGGCTGGTGCAGGAACTGACCAAGGGTCCCGGCCCTGCCCGCAATCACGGGGTGACGCTGGCCAAGGGTGCGATCCTGGCCTTCATCGACGCCGATTGCGTGGCCGCACCCGGCTGGATTCAGGCCATCACCGGCAACCTCACCGACCCTGCCGTTCAGGTTCTGGGCGGCGATGTGCAGATCTTGCATCAGGACACGACCCGGCCCACCGGTATCGAATGTTTCGAGGCCGAATTCGGCTATCGGATGGAACATTACATCAAGGGCCAGAACTTCACCGGCACCGGCAATCTGGCGATGCGGCGGGCGGTCTTTGACCGTGTGGGCGGTTTCGCCGGGATCGGCGTGGCCGAAGACCGCGACTGGGGTCAGCGCGCCTTTGCCAAGGGGATCCGCATCACATGGGTGCCTGAAATGGTGGCCTTCCACCCGGCGCGCACCACCTTTGCGGAACTGGCCCGCAAATGGGACCGCCACACCGCCCACGACTTCGAGGTGATTCTCGCAAAGCCGCTGGGCCGGCTGCGCTGGACCCTGCGCACTGGGGCGATGATCCTGTCGCCGCTTGCACAGATACCAAGGGTTCTCGCTTCGCGCCGGATCAAGGGGGGGGTGATGGGCAAGCTCAAGGCCCTTGCGGTTCTGACCCGCATCCGGCTTTATCGCGCGCGCCTCATGGTGCCACTGATTTTCGCCCGTGATGCCTCGCGCCTGTCGGCGCGCTGGCGCAAGGGCTGATGGAAAGACTGACGGGGACTGACATGGACGATCTTCTGCAAAAATACATCGGCGCGATTGCCGGAGTGTCGGACGAGGCGGCGCTGGAGGATCTGCGTCTGGCGGCCCTTGGCAAGAAGGGCGAGATCAGCCTGAAGATGCGCGAACTGGGCCAGATGGACCCGGCTGAGCGGCAGGTCGCCGGCGCGGCGCTGAACGCGCTGAAGGACGAGATTGACACCGCTCTCCGCGCCAAGAAGGCCGCACTGGGCGATGCGGCGCTGGACGAACGTCTGCGCGCCGAATGGCTGGACGTGACCCTGCCGGGCCGCCCGCGCCGTCAGGGCACCATTCACCCGGTCAGCCAGGTGACCGAGGAGGTTACCGCGATCTTCGCCGACATGGGCTTTGCCGTGGCCGAAGGCCCGCAAGTGGAAAGTGACTGGTATAATTTCGACGCGCTGAACAT
>DAORUY010000124.1:0-8618 GCA_035433445.1 Paracoccaceae bacterium | reverse complement strand
AAAAGGGCTTCATCATGATCGGCGATGAAACCGACGGCACGGTGATCCCGCAGGACCTGAACCTCAACTGGGCGATATCCAAAAAGAAGGCGGATTATCTGGGCAAGCGCGCGCAGGAACGCAGCCATATGGCCAGCCCGGACCGCTGGAAACTGGTGGGGCTGGAAACGCTCGATGGTTCGGTCCTGCCCGATGGCGCCTATGCGGTGGCCGAGGGCGTGAACGCGAACGGTCAGCGCAATGTGCAGGGGCGCGTCACCTCGACCTATCATTCGCCGACCCTGAACAAGGGGATTGCGATGGGTCTTGTGAAACATGGTCCCGACCGGATGGGCGAAGTGCTGGATTTCCCCGGCGACAACGGCAAGGTCTTCAAGGCCCGGATCGTCGATCAGGTCTTCTACGACAAAGAAGGGGCGAAACAGAATGTCTAACGCTGTCAGTGCATTGGACGGCAAAGCGTATGCCGGTTTCGCCGCTGTTTCCGAGGCTGGCTTGCAGGGCATGATCACGCTGCGCGGTGATCTGGCATCGGCCAAGGTCAAGAAGGCCGTGAAGGCGGTGGCCGGGGTTGATATCCCGGCACAGCGTCGGATTGCCCTGAAGGACGGCAAAGGTGCGGGCTGGATGAGCCCGGACGAGCTGCTGATCTTGGTTCCTTATGCGCAGGCGCACGCCACGGTCGAGGCTTTGTCCAAGGCGCTTGATGGCGAGCATCACCTTGTTGCCGATGTGTCCGACGCCCGTGCCATGTTTCGCATCAAGGGGGCTAAGGCGGCCCAGGTGCTGATGAAGCTTTGCCCGGTTGACCTGCCGTCGCTGGCCGAGGGCGAATTGCGCCGCACCCGCGCCGCACAGGTGGCGGCGGCTTTGTGGAAATCGGACAGCGACGAATTCACCCTCGTCTCCTTCCGCTCGGTCGCGGCCTATGTCTTTGGTGCGCTGGAACTTTCGGCTCGACCGGGATCGGAATTGAACTGATCCATGGTCTGTCGGCAAAATCCTCGGGGGGCGGGGCAGACGTCCCCCGGTCTTGACCTTCAGGATATGAGCGCGCTTATAGGTATGAGCGAACATTGCGGCACGAAAGGATACGACCATGGCCTTCACCCTTCCCGACCTTCCCTATGCCCACGATGCGCTTGCCGCGCTGGGCATGTCGAAAGAGACCTTTGAGTATCACCACGACATCCACCACAAGGCCTATGTCGACAACGGCAACAAGCTGATTGCCGGGACCGAGTGGGAAAACAAATCCCTCGAAGAGATCGTCAAGGGCACGTATCAGGCGGGTGCCGTGGCGCAGTCGGGGATCTTCAACAACGCCTCCCAGCACTGGAACCACAATGAGTTCTGGAAAATGATGGGACCGGGCGAAAACAAGAAGATGCCAGGTGCCTTGGAAAAGGCGATCACCGAAAGCTTCGGCTCCGTGCAGAAGTTCAAGGATGATTTCGCCGCCGCCGGCGCGGGCCAGTTCGGTTCGGGCTGGGCCTGGCTGGTCAAGGACAAGGACGGCAGCCTCAAGGTCACCAAGACCGAGAACGGCGTCAATCCACTTTGCTTCGGGCAGACGGCGCTTTTGGGCTGCGATGTGTGGGAACATTCCTACTACATCGACTTCCGGAACAAGCGCCCGGCCTACCTGACCAACTTCCTCGAAAAGCTGGCGAACTGGGAAAACGTCGCCTCGCGGCTCTGATCGCTGAGGCAGATGAAAAGGCCCGCCGGATCGTCCGGCGGGCCTTCGTCATTTTCGGCTGGTCTGGGCAGTGGTCCCGTCGGCCTTAGCTGAAGTCCGAAGGGCGAGTGTGAGTGAACAGACGGCGCTTTTTGCAAGGGGTGATCGCTCTGGTCCTTGGGGCGATTGTTGCGGGCACTTACGGCTTTCTTATCGAGCCGATGTTGCGGCTGCGGGTCCGGCGCTGGCGGATCAGCCCGCCGGGCTGGACGGGCGGGCCGCTCAAGGTCGCCGTTCTGGCCGATCTGCATGCGGGCGAACCTTGGGTCAGCCTTGACCGGGTGCGCCGGATCGTGGCGCGGACCAATGCGCTGGGCGCGGATCTGATCGTGATCCTGGGCGATCTGCCGGCCGGCCATCGGTTCGTCAGTCGCGCGGTGCCCCTGGCCGATGTGACCGAAGCGCTGTCGCATCTTGGCGCCCCCTTGGGGGTGCATGCGATCCTTGGCAATCATGACTGGTGGGATGATCGCGCGGCGCAAGCGCGCGGCGGCGGCCCTTCGCTGGTTGCGGGATTGCTTCAGGCTGCGGGCATTCCGGTCCTCCAAAACCGCGCCTTGCGGATCAGCCCGGGGCCAGCGGGAAGCACATTCTGGTTGGCGGGCGTGGACGATCAGCTTGCATTTCCGCAAGGAGGGGGGCGGTTCGCTGGCCTTGATGATCTGTCCGGCACGCTTTCGCAGATTACCGACGATGCACCCGTGATCTTGCTGGCGCACGAGCCTGATATCTTTCCCAAGGTGCCGGACCGCGTTGCGCTGACCTTGTCGGGGCATACACATGGTGGTCAGTTCCGGTTGTTCGGCTGGTCGCCCGTCGTGCCATCGGCCTATGGCAATCGGTTTGCTTATGGCCATGTGCGCGAAGGGGCGCGCGACCTGGTGGTGTCGGGCGGTATTGGCTGTTCGATCCTGCCGGTCAGATTTGGGGTTGTGCCGGAAATCACGATGATAGAGCTATCCTGAGCGGGGAAACCTAAGGGGGGCAGGGGTGTTTCATCGGTTGGTCGGGGGCATTGCGGCCATTCTTGGGCTTTGGGCCTTGCCACTTGGCGCGCAGGATCGGATCACGCCTGAAGTCTGCGCCCTGTCGGCGGCCGAACTGGCACTTCCCGCCGCCACCATTGATGATCTCGCCGCCGCGGTGCCGAACGGCACCGGGCGCTTCTGGCGAATTACCGGCCCCGCTGGGCAGGTGTCCTATCTCTGGGGTAGCCTGCATTCGTCCGACCCCGCCATCCTTGCCTTGCCGCCTGAGGTCAGGCAGGCGATGGATACGTCCCGCGTTCTGGTGCTGGAGAGCGATCCGCGCGCCAAAAGCCGGACCGAGATCGCCGAACGGGCGCTACAGGCTGGGGTCTGGCTTGCCCCCGCCGATCAGCCATGGGCCAAGCCGTGGATGGACGGCGCCGAGCGTGTCTGGGCCGAAGAGCGGATCGCAAGCCTGACCCAGGATGAGAGCGCCTTTTCCGCCCTGACCGACATGGGGCTAGCCTATTTCCTCCTATCCGACCCGTGCGAGGATTTTTCGACCGGCGTTCTGCCCACGCAGGATCTGCGGTTTCTTTTGATGGCGCATGAGGCAGGGCTTCCCGTCGCGGCGCTCGAACCCTGGGATGCCTTCCTGACCGAAATGAGCCAGCCCGACCGGCAGGAGGAGGCGCGGGCGCTCGCGCGGATCAACGCGGCCTTTCTGAAACCGGAAGGATATCACGAGGCGCGGATCGCGGGCTTTCGCCTGTATCTGGCCGGACAAATCGGGGCGTTGCATGCTGCGAGCGCGCGCTACCTATCTGATCGCTTCGGGGCGAGGGAGGCCGGGCGGCTGACGGAATTGGCCGACCGGTACCTGATTGTTGAACGCAACCAGCGTTTTGTCCGCGCGCTTGGCAAGCATCTGGAGGCAGGTGGCGCGATGATCGTGACGGGGGCTTTTCACCTGCCGGGCGAACAGGGGTTGGTCGCACTCTTGCAGGCAAAGGGGTACAGTGTGGAACGCGTTCTGGTGGAAGGCGAAGTGAACTAGCCTGTCAGCCCTCGGCGAAGGCTGACCGCAGCGCCGCCTCCAGCGCGCGCACATCGGGCAGCGCGGTCAGAAAGCCACGCAAGGACGGGTCGGCGAACCCTTCGCCGATGATCTGCTCGATCAGTGCCAGAAGTGGGTCCCAATAGCCGTTCGTGTTCAGGATCAGGATCGGCTTTTTGTGCAAGCCGAGCTGGCGCCAGGTCAGAACCTCGAAAAATTCATCCAGCGATCCGCCGCCACCCGGCAGGACGACAACCGCATCCGCATTCATGAACATGACCTTTTTGCGTTCATGCATCGTTTCGGTGACGACGAATGTGGTCAGGTCGCGCTTGCCGACTTCCAGCGCCATAAGGTGGGTGGGGATCACCCCGAATGTCGCCCCACCCGCGCCTTGCGCGCTGCGCGCCACTTCGCCCATCAGGCCGACGTCCCCCGCCCCATACACCAGCCGCCAGCCGTTTGCCGCCAGCATCTCGCCGGTGGCGCGCGCGTCTTCGGCGTAGGCTGGGCGAATTCCCGGACGGGCCCCGCAATAGACGCACACTGATTTTGCAACAGAGGTCATGGGATTTCCTGTGGGTCGAGCGTTTCTTTGACCGCTGATAGCGGCGTTGCTATGGTTGCTCAAGGACCGGTCTTGGCGGGCGAAACCTGCCGGGTGCGATTGGCCGGGCAGGGGGACGTGATGGAAGACAAGAACGAGCCGGTGCGCCAGGGGGTCAGTGCGCTTGCCTGGGCGGGCGGTGCGGCTGCCGGGATTGCGGTCGGGGCGTTGGTTTGGTTCGTGGCGCTGGGTGGCGAAGAAGAGCCGCCGCCGGAGGCCCCCCCCGAGACGACGGCTGCCGTGGCTGACCCACCCGCGAGCGCTGAGCCAGCGCCGACCGAACCCGCGATGGCGACATCTACTGAGGCGGCCCCCGCACCAGAACCCGCTAACCCGGTTGCGCTCGGCTTCGATACCGTGCGCGCCGAAGCTGACGGGTCCGTGCTTGTCGCCGGAACGGCGGCGGCGGGGGCAAAGGTGGCGATCATGGTCGATGGCGCATCAGTGGCCGAAGCGGTCGCGGACGCCGGTGGCAAGTTCGCCGCTTTCCTGGACCTCGGCCCGTCCGATGTGCCGCGTATCATCACCTTGTCCAGCGCCACCGATGACGGCGCAACGGTCGCATCAGGCGCCACGGTGATGCTTGAGCCGACGCCTGCGCCGCCGGTCGAAGTTGCCACCGCAGATCCGGTCGCGGAACCGGAAAACGCGACCGAAGCGGCCCAGAACGAGAGCGCCGCCACCCCGACCGCGGAACCCGCCGCCGATGCTCCGACTGCGGACGCCCCCGATGTTCTTGTGGCCGATGCCGAAGGCGTGACGAAGTTGACCGATTCCGCCCCGGTGGCCGAACTTGTGATCGACACGATCGGCTACGACCGGCTTGGCAATGTTGATATTGCCGGACGCGGCGCCGCACAAACCTTCGCCCGGCTTTACATCGACAACGAACTGGCCGCGACCGCGCCCCTGTCGGAGGCGGGCAAATGGCGGGTCAAGCTAACCGGGGTCGATGCTGGCTTGCATACTTTGCGGGTCGATCAGGTCGACGAGGCGGGCAAGGTGACATCGAGGGTCGAGACCCCCTTCCAGCGCGAGGAACCTGCGAAACTCGTCCAGACGGCTCCTGCGGCGCCGGAAGCGGCTGAACCCGCAGCCGAAAGCAGCACGGTCGCAGCCCCGGCAGAAGAAACGCCGCCGGTACGCGAGGTTTCGATCACCGTGCAGCCGGGCTTTACCCTGTGGGGCATCGCGCGCGAAAACTATGGCGACGGCCTCCTTTATGTGCGGGTTTATGAGGCGAACAAGGATCTGATCCGCGACCCCGACCTTATCTATCCCGGACAGGTCTTCACCGTGCCGACAGGGGAGTGATCCCCGCCGCGCGGCTATTGGTCACGCGGGCGGCAGCAATGGGCGATGTCGGGATGGGCCTTGCAGCAATCATTCAGCAGGTAGGACAGAAGTGCGCCGACGTTGGCCGTGTCGACGGCGTAGAACACATGTCGGCTTTCCCGCCGCGCGCCGACAATCCGGGCCTGCTCCAGAAGCGTCAGATGAAAGGCAAGCCGGGACGCGGATATATCAAGCGCCCGCGCGATATCGCCCTGCGCCATACCTTCAGGCCCCGCGTCAAGCAGCAGACGCACCAGTGCGAGCCGTGTTTCATGCGCCAGGGCCGAAAGTGCGCTCAGCGCTAGACTCTGCTCCATAATTCAACTACTCGTGAATCGTTGAATCGATAACCCTTGATAGCGGCGCAACCGCCTGCGAGCAAGGGGCTACTCTTGAGGCAGGCGGAACATGGCAGAAACACAGAAGCAAGCGGAACGTAAAAGCGCCGTGCGCACCATGCGCCGGGTCGCGCCATATCTTTGGCCAAAGGGCGAAGCTTGGGTGAAGCGCCGCGTGCTTCTGTCGCTTCTGGCGCTGATGCTGGCGAAGGTCGTTTCTGTCTGCACCCCGTATCTTTACAAGACCGCCGTCGATGCGCTGGACGGACGGGTGCACGGGGATGGCTGGCTTCTGGCGGTCGGCGCGGTCGGCTTGACGGTCGCCTACGGGCTGGCACGCCTCGGCTCGGTCGCCTTCAGCGAATTGCGCGACGCGATCTTCGTGCGGGTGGGGCAGCGGGCGCTGCGCAAGCTGGCGCTGGAAACCTTCACCCATATTCACCGCCTTTCGATGCGCTATCACATCACCCGCAAGACCGGCGGTCTTTCCCGGATCATCGAGCGGGGGGTGAAGGGTGTCGAGTTCTTGCTGCGCTTCATGCTTCTGTCGATCGGGCCGCTGATCCTGGAACTCAGCATGGTCACGGTGATCTTTGCCTGGCTATTCGATTGGCGCTACGCGGTCGTGGTGATGATCACCATCTGGCTCTACGTGACCTTTACCTTCAAGGTCACCGAATGGCGGGTGAAGATTCGCCGCCAGATGAACGCACAGGACACGGATGCCAACCAGAAGGCCATCGACAGCCTTCTGAACTTCGAGACGGTCAAGTATTTCGGCGCGGAAGCGCGCGAGGCGGCGCGTTATGACCGGGCGATGGAAGGGTATGAAGCGGCAGCGGTCAAGACCGGCCTGTCGCTGTCGTTTCTCAATTTCGGCCAGTCGCTGATCATTACGACCGGCCTCGTGATCGTCATGGTTCTCGCTGCGATCGGCGTGCAGGCGGGCACCCTGACCGTGGGCGATTTCGTCATGGTCAACGCCTATATGATCCAGATCACCATGCCGCTGAACTTCCTTGGCACCGTCTACCGCGAGATACGTCAGGCCCTGACCGATATGGGCGAAATGTTCGATCTGCTCGACCAGCCGGCAGAGGTCGTGGACCGCCCCGGTGCCAAGCCGCTGAAGGTGGCGGGCGGGGCGATCACGCTGGACCATCTTTCGTTCGGCTATGAGGCCGCGCGTCCGATCCTGAAGGACGTCAGCCTGGCGATCGAGGCCGGGCAGACCGTGGCCATCGTCGGCCCGTCGGGCTCGGGTAAATCGACAATCGGGCGGCTTCTATTCCGGTTTTACGATGTGACGGGAGGTGCGCTCAGGATCGATGGGCAAGACGTGCGCGATATCACGCAAGACAGCCTGCATCAGCAGATCGGAGTGGTGCCGCAGGACACGGTGCTGTTCAACGATACGATCCACTACAATATCGCCTATGGTCGCCCGGAAGCTTCGCGCCAGGAATTGATCGAGGCGGCAAAGGCCGCCAAGATCCACGACTTCATCATGTCCCTGCCCGATGGGTATGAGACAAAGGTGGGCGAACGTGGTCTGAAACTGTCGGGCGGTGAAAAGCAGCGCGTGGGAATCGCCCGGACGCTCTTGAAGAACCCGCCGATCCTTTTGCTGGACGAAGCGACATCGGCACTTGATACCCAGACCGAGCGCGACATTCAGGAAAGCCTGGCAGCCATGGGCAGGGGGCGCACGGTGATCACTATCGCCCACCGCCTGTCGACCATCGCCGATGCCGATCGGATCGTGGTGCTGGAAGCGGGGCAGATCGTCGAGCAGGGGCGCCATGATGATCTGCTGGTGCATGGCGGGCGTTATGCGGCCATGTGGGCACGCCAGTCGGCTGAAGACAGCGACCCAAAGCCGGATGTTGGGGAGGATGAGGCCGCGTCCGGTGATATGGGCTGGGTCGGTTTCCGCACCTTGCCCGCAGGCTGAGGCAGAACAGCGGCTTGGTCCCCCGGCCGCTCTTGGCAACCCCGCGCCAGTGCGTGTAAGACGTGACAGAGAGCAGGCGGGGTAGGCTGTGAGCGAGACCGACAGTTTCATTGATGAAGTCACCGAAGAGGTGCGGCGCGACCGTTTGTTCGCGATTTTTCGCAAATATGGCTGGATCGGCATTCTGACGATCGTCGTGATCGTCGGTGGCGCATCCTGGACCGAATGGAAGAAGGCGAAGGCCGAGGCCGCCGCACAAAGTTTTGGTGATGCGCTGGTGGCGGCGATGACCAACAACGATTCCGCCGCCCGTGCCAAAGCGCTTACCGACGTTGCTGCGGGCGACCAGATTGCGGGCTCGCCAGGCAGGGCGGCTGTCGCGGCCTTCTTGCTGTCGGCTGAGGCCGAAGCATCGGGCGACCGGGCCGGTGCTGTTGCCGCGCTCAAGACGGTTCTGGACGATTCTGACCTGGCACCGCTCTATCGTGACCTTGCCCAGCTGAAGATACTGATCCTTGACGGGGCCACGATGGATGCGGCCGCGCGCGATCAGGCCTTGGCCGCTCTTGCGACGCCTGGCGCTCCTTACCGGACGCTGGCGATGGAGCAGCAGGCGCT
>DAORUY010000123.1:0-8652 GCA_035433445.1 Paracoccaceae bacterium | reverse complement strand
GGTCGATCCCCCAGACCTTCTGCGTGTAGCTGCGGAAGAAATGCATGTAGAGCCGACCGCCGAACCGGTTGATCACCCATTCTTCGAAGCTCTCTTCCTTGCGGAAGGGGCGCACCTGCCACTTGAAGTAAGACAGCATGATCCGCGCGCTTTCATAGGGGCCGATATTGCCCAGCGCGTTGAACAGCTTCAGCGGATAGTCGAAGAATTTCTCGCGGTAGTAGATGCGGCTGAGGCGCGGAACGGTGATGAAATCATCCGTCAGGATCTCATGCCACATGTCCTCGACCTCCTTCACCTTGGTGAAGAAGCGATGGCCGCCGATGTCGAACCGATAGCCATTGTTGGATTCTGTGCGCGAAATGCCACCGACCATGTCGGACGCCTCCAGCACAACAGGGCGATGCCTGTTGCTCCGCTTCTGCAACTCGTAAGCCGCAGTCAGACCCGCTGGCCCCGCGCCGATCACGACGACGCGGTCTTGCTTGCCGTCTTTCATGTATCTCACCACTGCTTCGGAAATGTCAGATCAAAAATTACTCTTACACATGACGACCATACTATGTCCTGCTGCCCCGAGAAACGTTCTTACCGATGCGGACACATTTGCCACAGGATTTTGGAACCAATCTTACTCATTAAACCCACTTTAGTCCCCACAAGTCACAATTTGACGATGGGGGGCAAAGCGACATTCTTCCTATGGTTGATCTCCGCAACACATACATACCCTGCCGATTCGCGCCTTCATATCTTTACCAATTTGCCTTTGCCGGGCGATAGGTTCCCTGCGGCAAAGACATTGCGTGTATCCAGGATCAAACGGGCGACCTGAGCCACCAGCGCATAATCCACCCCGCTGTGATCGGTCGCCAGCAGCACCGCGTCATAGGCTGAGACGGTCTCTGCGGTCAGGTCCGCAGACCGGCGCCCCGCCAGTCGAGGATGGTCGCGCGTCACCGGCATCACCGGGAAATAGGGGTCGTGATAGTCACAGACTGCACCCATCTCCTCCAGCCGGTTCAAGATGGCCAGCGCCGGACTTTCCCGCGTATCTTCCACGTTCTTCTTGTAGGCCACACCCAGGATCAGGATGCGCGCACCTTTCACCGGCACACCACCATTCTTGGCCAGTTCGACGGCAACGCGGCCGGCGATCAGGTCAGGCGCGCCGTCATTGTTCTGTCGCGCCAGATCGACGATCGGCAGGGACGACCCCACGTCCCGCGCCCGCCAGCTCAGATAGACCGGCGAAACCGGGATGCAATCGCCCCCGATCCCCGGTCCCGGATAGAAGGGCATGTAGCCGAAGGGTTTCGTGGCCGCCGCCTGCACGACTTCCCAGACATCGACACCCATCGCTTCCATCGCGACCTTCATCTCGTTCACCAGCGCGATATTCACGGTGCGGAAGCTGTTTTCAGCCAGCTTCACCGCCTCTGCCGTGGCCAGCGAACTGACCGGCACGGTGCGCGACACGACGCCCGAATAGAATCGGTCCAGCAGATCGCGCGACTGCGCATCATCCGCGCCCACCACCTTCGGGATCGACTTCGTATCGAATTTCGCATTGCCAGGATCTTCGCGTTCCGGCGAAAAGCCCAGGAAGAAGTCCTGACCGGCCTTCAGCCCGCCGCGCTCGAGGATCGGCTTTACCACGGTCGCGGTCGCCCCTGGCCAGACCGTGCTTTCCAGCACCACCAACTGACCCGGCTTCAATTCGGCCGCCACCGTTTCGGCTGCGCGCACCACATAACTCAGGTCCGGTTCACGCGCAGCCGACAGCGGCGTCGGCACGCAGATCAGGATGATGTCGGCAGCCCGCAGAACCGCCCGGTCGGACGAAGCTGCAAACCGGCCCGATGCCAGAGCCGTAGCAATCCGATCCTCGGCAAAATAGGAAATCACCCGCTCGCCGGCGTTGATCGACGCCACGCGGGCTGTGTTCAGATCAAACCCTGTCACCGGGAAGCCGCACTCGTTGATCGTCAGCGCCAGAGGCAGACCGACATACCCAAGTCCGACCGTGACGACACGCGCCTCTCGCTCGGCAATCCGGTCCTTGAGGGTGGAATACATGGAAAAAGCTGCCGTCATATCTGTCCTCAGCAATCTAGTCGGTCCCCCGGGTCGGTTCCAGTAGGGTAATCCAGTCCTTCACGGCTGCGGCCGATCAAATGGAGGTCGCCGCCGGCTCCCCCGGCACCATCGGAAGAACCACATCTTCCTAGCAAGAAAGGCCCTCGCGGCCAAATGCTCATCGCTAAATCCGCGTCTGACGGGGCGCTGGCCAAGCCAAAATATCAAGTCTCGCACATAAAACCGGCGACCCACTGTGATTGTTGCACCGAAGGCAACGGCCAAGCTTTTCCAACGTGCGCGGCACCCAAGCGCCTGCTAGCATCCGGGGCAGATTCAGAACCATGTCCGGATAGATTCATGAAGATCCTCATTACCGGCGGCGCGGGCTTCATCGGTTCGCACCTTGCAGAACGTCTTGTCTCCAGCGGCCATCAGGTGACAGTTCTGGATGACCTGTCCACCGGGCGGCGCGAAAACCTGCAAACGCTTGCCGGGTCGAACAGCCTGACCTTTGTCGAAGGCAGCATTCTGGACAATGATCTCGTCCATGACCTGACCGACGGCGTCGATGCGATCTTCCACATGGCGGCGGCGGTCGGCGTCAAACTGATCATGGATGAACCCAGCCGCTCGATCCTCACCAATATCAACGGCACCGAAAACGTGCTGCGCGCCGCGCTCCGGAAAAAGCCCCTGACCTTCATTGCCTCCACCTCGGAAGTCTATGGCAAGGCGAAGAAATTCCCCTTCAGCGAGGATGACGACCTGACGATCGGTGCAACGAAGAACCTGCGCTGGTCTTATGCCTCCGCCAAGACCCTCGATGAGTTCCTGGCGCTGGCCTACGCGCGTGAAACGAACCTGCCGGTGATCATTCCTCGCTTCTTCAACACCACCGGTCCGCGCCAGACCGGGCGCTATGGCATGGTCGTGCCGAATTTCGTGCAGGCCGCGCTTGAAGGTCGCCCCCTCCTCGTCCACGGCACTGGCCAGCAGACTCGCTGCTTTGGCCATGTCCATGACGTGATCGAAGCCCTCATGCGGCTGATGGCGGAACCCAAAGCGCTGGGTCAGGTCTTCAACGTGGCCAACGATCAGGAGGTTTCGATCCTCTCCCTCGCTCAGCAGATCGTCGCGGCGACCGGCTCGAAATCCGAAATCCGTCTTGTGCCCTATGACAGCGTTTATCCCGAAGGGTTCGAGGATATGGAGCGCCGTCTGCCCGATGTCTCCAAACTCGAACGCACCATCGGCTTCCGTCCCACGCGCGGCCTGACCGAGATCATCCGAGACGTGATTGCCGAAAAGCGCGGGGCGAATGCGGCATGACGGCTCTGCCCCGCGACCGGCTGATCCTGGCCGCGATCATGGCACTCGCGCTTGGTCTGCGCCTTGTCGGGCTGAACGGTCCCCTGTGGTTTGACGAGGTCGTGACCCATGACACTCATCTCCGCCTCGGCTGGGGCGAGATGTTGTCCTCCTATTCGATGAACCACCACTACCTGCACAATATCGCCGCCAAGCTGTCGATGAGCCTTTTCGGTCCCGACCCCTGGGCGATCCGTCTGCCGGCGCTGATCTTCGGGCTGGGCGGAATCTGGGCGATGTGGGCACTGGTGCGCGGCATCGCGGGCAGCCTGCCCGCCCATGCCACCGCGCTTCTGATGGCGCTTTCCTACCATCACATCTGGTTTTCGGGGAATGCGCGCGGCTATACCGGCCTTGCGCTGTTCTCGACCCTCGGGCTGATCTTCTTTCTCAAAGGGCTCAGGTCCGGCCGCACCGCCGACTGGCTGTGGTTCGCCGCCATGCTGGCGCTGACGATCTTCACCCACCTGACCGGCGCATTTTTCTTCATGACGCTTGGCCTTGTCTGGCTGGGGCTGGTCGCCATCCGCGCCATGCACGGCACACTCGACCGCCCAACCATCACCGGCCCCTTCCTCGGCTTCCTGATCGGCGGGCTGGTGACACTGGCGCTTTATGCCCCCGTGATCCCCAGCCTGTTGTCCACCGTTTCGGGCGTCGCGGCGACCTCGGCGGGCGATCCGATGCAGGAATATCAGAACCCGCTCTGGACCGCCTACGAAGGGCTGCGCACCGGCCTTGGCCAGGCCGGGCCGCTCGTCACGCTCGTCGGCCTTCTTACCGCCGCACTCGTCACGCTTGGCGCCGTGGCGCTGCGCAAGCGCGAGCCGCTTTTCGCGCCCGTCGCTCTCGGTCATATCCTGCTGACCATCGTCCTTCTCACCGTCGTTGGCATGCGCATCTGGCCACGTTTCTTCTTCACCGACATTCCCTTCCTCCTCTTTCTCATCGTGATGGGGGTCGGCCTCATCTGCCAGTGGCTCGCCCGCCTTCTGCCCGACCGCCTCGGCGCGGTGCTCTTCCCGCTCGCGATCCTTGCGATGGCGCTTGTCTCCACGCCGCTCGCACTGCGCAACTATTCCGCGCCGAAACAGGACCTTGCCGGGGCCTTCACCCAGGTCGAGGCCCAGCGCACCCCCGGCGAGCGGGTCTATGCCATCTCCTACTCGGGCGAGATCTTCACCGGACATTTCGCCGCCGACTGGCAGACGATCTGGACAGAAGATGACTACCGCACCGCCATGGCAGAGCCCGGCCCCGTCACCATAATCGTGACCTTCCCGGCGCGAAACCTGCGCGAATATCCCGCGATCGACGCCGACATGCAGGCGGGTGTCCTCGGAGAGCGCGCCTACCTGCCCGGCACGCTCGGCGACGGCGGCATCTTCCTGCTGCACCGGGACTAGACCGATGGATGTGGTCATCGGTTCCGGTCCGGCCGGCGTCTCAGTCGCCACCGCCCTTCTGGCGCGGGGCCGCAAGGTTTTGATGATCGACGGCGGCAAAAGGCTGGAAGCCGACCGCGCCACTGCCCGCGACCGCCTCTCTGCCAACGAACCGGCCCGTTGGTCCGCCGCCGACCGCACCGGCTGGCAGGCCCCACAATTCGCCACGCCCCCCGGGCAGGTCCGCCGCTTCGGCTCCGACTTCGCCATGGAACCTGCTGCGGCGACATTCGCCGACGGGTCTGACCCCTTCCTTCTTCGTGCCTCGTTTGCCGAAGGCGGCCTGTCGAACCTCTGGGGCTCGGCCCTCCTGCCCCACCGGGCAACGGACATGGCAGGCTGGCCGATCGAGGCGGAAGATCTTGCCCCCCACTACCGCGCCATTTCGGCATTCCTGCCGATTGCAGGCCGGGTGGATGACCTCCAGCACCTGTTTCCGGTCCCCGAGATGGCAGGCCGCGCCGCCCTCCCCCCCTCGGCCCAGGCCGAACGCCTGCTCGACCGGCTGGCACAAGCACAGAACCGTCTCGCCGCCGCCGGGATTACCGCCGGTCAGGCCAGGCAAGCCGTGGCGACGGGCTGCCGCCTTTGTGGCCAGTGCCTGCACGGTTGCCCCTGGCGCCTCATCTGGTCCGCGACGACCGAGATTGACCGGCTGCGGCGGAATGCCAACTTCTCTTACCGCCCTGGCGCAATCGTGCATGCACTTCAGGACCGTGCCGATGGCATCGACCTGCGCCTTCTCTCGGGCGAAGTGCTGGCCGCCGACCGCGCCTTTCTCGGCGCTGGCGTCTTGGAAAGCGCGCGCATCTTGCTGGCCTCAAATATTGTCTCTGGCCTTTCACTGCGCGACAGCGCGCACGGGTTCCTGCCGTTCCTGCACCGCTGGTCCGCGCCCCGCCGCCCGGATCGCGGCCCCTTCCACACCCTGCCGCAGATCTTCGCCGAGCTTGACGCGCCCACGATTTCGCCCTTCTCGGTCCATGCCCAGATCTACAGCTGGAACGAGTTTTTCGAACATGACCTCGTGCAGACCTACGCCCGCCGCCTGCCCGGCTCGGCCCCCTTCTTCCGCGCCCTCGCCCGCCGCCTGATCGTTGCCCAGATTTTCCTGCATTCCGATCAGTCCGCGCGGGCCGATCTTACCCTCGCCACCGATGGCCGCCTCATGGTGCGCCTCCGTGACAATCCCGCCACGCGACCGGCCTTCGACGCCGCCGCGCGGGCCTATGGCCGGGGGCTTGGCGCTGCCGGATTGACCGCGCTCATGCCTGCACGGCGGCTGAACCCGGCGGGTTCCTCCTTTCACGCGGGGGCAACCCTGCCGATGGCCAGAACGCCCGGCCCCGGCCAAAGCGACACACTCGGTCGCCCGCATGGCCTTGCGCACCTGCATCTTGTCGATGCCTCCTGCCTGCCCGCCATCCCGGCCACCACCATCACACTTTCCGTGATGGCCAATGCCCACCGGATCGGCAGCCGCGCCCCCTGATCCGGCCACGGGCGCGCGGGGCCAGCCCCTCGCACTTCCCTGGCGCTATTCATGCCACAATGAAAATGCCTTTCATTCTGGCTCAAATATCCTCGGGGGTGAGGCGCGGATGCGCCGAGGGGGCAGACAGCCCCCTTTGAACGCCAAACCCAGCGCCCTCAGGCGCTTCCTTCGAAGGCGCCCGCCTCAAGCCGTTCGGCCAGATCCAGATGACCACGTGCCCGCGCGGCCTGCGCAAAGGCCGCGCCGAAGGCCGCGATCACCCGATCTTCGCGCCAGTATTCCTCGAACGCCCCGCGCGCCGCTGCCGCCATGGAAGCCCGCCCCGCCGCATCGGACTGCATCCGGGTCATGGCTGCCAGCAGCTCTGCCTCCGTCTCAAACAGCAGTCCACCGCCCGCCGTCTCGACGATCTCAGGGAACGGCCCCAACCGGCGCGCGATGACCGGCGTGCCCAGCCGGAAGCTTTCGATCAAGATGATGCCGAACGTCTCATAACAGACCGAAGGCACGATCAGCGCCAGCGCCCCCCGGTAATAGGCGTTCAACTCGTCGGGCGACTTCCGTCCCAGGAACTGGATGCGCGGATGGCCCGCCGCCTGGCGTTTCAGTTCCTCCGCATAGTCCCCATCCCCCAGGATCAAGAGATCCGCATCAGGATATTTGTCCATCGCCGGAAAGACGTCCTGAAGACCCTTGATCTTCTCCAAGCGCCCCACGAACAGGAAATAGGGTCGCGGGTGGCCCGCAAAGGGCGCAACCCGGCCGATATCCAGATCCGGCAGAAAATAGGGCAGCACCTGCATCTCAGGCTTCAAGCCGAATTCCGCATGCTTGCGGCGGCTGAACTCCGACTTGGCGATCACCAGATCAGCCTTGTCCAGCATCCGCCCCATCAGCCCGCCATACCGCCACAGCTGCGGCGGGCGGCGGTAAGTCAGCACGCATTTCAGGCATTCGCGCTTGTCGCACAATTCCCGCCCGTGCCGCCACAGGACGTGAGTCGGACAGACCAGCCAATGCTCATGCGCCTCATAGACCTTGAACGCATCGCCATAGGCCAGAAGCCCCGGCCCACCCACCAGCGAGGTGTTGTTGTACCAGATGATGTCCGGCGCCATTTCGTCGATCAGCCGCCGGAACCGGCCGGCATGCACCGTGGGCCTGCCGGTCTGCTGGGTCAGAAGGTTCGACAGAAATCCGTTCTTCGCCCTGAGGCCCACACGCCGCACCCCGTCCGGCACGCCCTCGGCCTGCACCTTGCCGCCCAGAATCAGATAGCTGTCCTCGTCATGGACGACCGTCACCTGGTGGCCCCGCGCCACCAGGGCACGCGCCATGCGTTGTACGCCCACCGCATCGCCCCCAAACGAATAGGGCGGGTAAAACGTGGTGAACATCAGGATCTTCAGCGCCGCCATCTGTCCCTCATCCGTCATGGCCCCGCACCAGCCGCAGCAACAGGGTGAAGCGGTCGCGCATCATCACCACCGCGAAAAGCCCGTAAAGAGCGATCCCTGCCGGTACCGCGATCATCAGAACCGTCAGGGGCGGGCGCCCATCCAGTTGCCCGGCAACCAGCCAGACCCCCAGCCCCATCAGCGCCGCCCCGATCGCAGGCGACCACAACCCGCCAACGAGACGGGCCACAGACCGCCCTGACAGTCGCGCAACCGCGCCGAAATAGAAGGGCCAAAGGCCGACATGCGCGCCTACCACCGCCAGCGCCACCGCCACCATCCCCCAGCGCGAGGCGACCCAGATCAGCACCGCCATCAAAAAGACCGCCGCCCAGGCCAGGACCGCAACCTGCCCCGCCCGTCCAGCGGCCAGGCAAAAGGCAATCTGCACCCGCGCAAGGCAGATATAGACGCCCATCGCCCCAAGTGCTGCCAGCACCGGCGCCGCCCCCGCCCAGCCCTCACCGAACACCAACCCGATCATCGGCCCCGCCAGCACCACCAGCCCGGTGAAAAACGGCAAGGCCACCAGTGCGGCAAGAATTGCAACGGGTCCCAGCGTAGCGAACATCCAAATGTAACCGCGGAAGTCTCGATCAATCAACAATCGCGGTGAAATGGCTCGCAGCAAAATTGGCTGTGAATGATGATCACGCACCGCCATGTCGAGCAATCGATAGTGACCCAATCCTGCGAGCTCAATGTCTGAGAAGTTCGCCCCTCGCATCTCGCCCGGAAATTCCGCTGATGGCAGTTCTAAATGCGTTAAGAATGGACTAACAAAGACCTTTTCTAAGCGTTCGTT
>DAORUY010000122.1:0-8653 GCA_035433445.1 Paracoccaceae bacterium | reverse complement strand
GTTTGCAGGACCTTGGCGCCGAGGGAGGCGAGTTCCAGCATCTCCTCGAACGCGATCTTGTCGAGCTTGCGGGCCTTGGCGGTGATGCGCGGGTCGGTCGTATAGACGCCGTCCACATCGGTGTAGATGTCGCAGCGTTCCGCGTCAAAGGCGGCGGCAAAGGCGACGGCGGTGGTATCCGATCCGCCACGGCCAAGCGTGGTGATGCGGCCTTCGGGGCTGACGCCCTGAAAGCCCGCGACCACCGCGACCTTCATGCCTTCGCCGAACTTGCGGTCGATATTATCGCGGGGGATGTCGACGAACCGCGCGGCGGAATGGGCGGAGGTCGTCTGGATCGGCACCTGCCAGCCTTGCCAGCTGCGCGCGGGCACGTCCATTTCCTGAAGCGTCAGCGCCATCAAACCGGCCGTGACATTTTCACCTGACGACACGACCGCATCATATTCGCGAGCGTCATAAAGGTGCGAGGTCTGTTCGACCCAGCCCACAAGTTCATTGGTCTTGCCCGACATGGCCGAGACGATGACGATCACGTCATAGCCGCGCTCGACCTCGCGCTTCACCTTTTCGGCGGCGTTCTTGATGCGCGACAGGTCGGCCACCGAAGTGCCGCCGAATTTCATCACGAGAAGCGGCATCCGTGCCCCCCTGGCCCCCAACGTCAAACGCGGGCTTCTTATGCGCTGGGGGGGCGCAGGGCAAGGGGGCGAAGGGCAAAAGGGCAGGCGATCAGACGGTGCTGAGCAAAAGGCTGGTTTCGCTGTTGAGAACCCCGTCGATGATGCGCACTTCCCTGAGGACATGATCAAATTCCGCCAGATTGGCAGAGCGGATATCGGCGACCAGATCCCAGTTGTCGTTCGTCGTGTGCAGGGTCTTGATCGCGGTCAGGCCGCGCAGGCGCCTGATCCCCTGGGTGGTGGATTTCCCGGCCACCTCGACCCTCATCACGGCGCGCGGCTGAACGGCTTCGGGTCAGAAGCTTCGGGGCTGGCCGTCCCAGCCTTCGAACGTGCAGGTGGTTGCCAGCGAAAGCCGGTCAAACCGGTCGAGGAGCGCCGGGACGGCCTGCTCCACACTTATGTCTGCGTTCGAACCGCCCATCGCGGTCCTGACCCAGCCGGGGTGATAGATGCCAAGGGCGATGCCCTGGGCTTTCAGGTCGGCGGCCAGATTGCGCCCCAGATTGATCATCGCGGCCTTGGAGGCGCGGTAGATGTAGCTGCCGCCGGGCGCGCGCTGGCTTGATCCCATCTGCGACGCGATGAAGACGATCTTCGGGGCTGTGGCCAATCTGAGTTGGGGCAAAAAGGCCTGCACCGTCAGAAAGGCGCCGGTGACATTCACCGCGAACCCCGCAGCCCAGAGGTCCGGCGCGTAACCGCCGTCGAGCGGTTCGGACTTGCTTTCGGGATAAAGGCCCGCATTGCAGATCAGAAGATCAAGGCGGCGCGCGCCATAGGCCTGCGCTGCGGCGCGGATCGACGCGGGATCGCGCAGGTCCATCACAAGATCGCCCACGCCGCCGCCCGTGCGCATCGTGCCAGTCACCCGGTCGCCGCGCGCCCGGTAGGCAGAGGCGAACCCCGCGCCGAGGCCCCGTCCTGCGCCCGTGATCAGAATATCCATCTGGCCCCCTTTCGCGGTTGCCTGTCGGCTGATCCTGTCAGTTCACCTTGCGGACCGGCATGAAGGGCAAGGGCGCGACCGGCACGCCCTCTTCGATCAGCTTGCGCGCGTCTTCGGCCCGTGCCTCGCCGTAGATCGCGCGGTTGGGCTTGTCGCCGTCATGGATTGCGCGGGCTTCGGACACGAAGTTCAGGCCGACATATTCGGAGTTCTCCTCGACCTGACGGCGGAGCGCGGCGAAGGCTTTTTCGATCTCGCTGGTCGGTTGGGAAAGGGCGCCCGTTGGCGCGGCATCAACGGTCGGGCGCACGGCAGGGGCCATCAGTGCCTTTTCCACGCTGGTCGAGCCGCAGGTCGCGCAGCTGATCCGCCCTGCTGTCTTCAGCCGGTCGAAGGCTTCGGCTGACTGAAACCAGCTTTCGAAGCCGTGATCTTGTTCGCAGGTCAGGGTGTAGCGGATCATCTTTGCCGTCCGGTCATCTCTGACCCAGAGATGGTTATTTTTGCGGGAGATTCAAGCGGATTACTGGGCCACCCGTCCCGCTGGCGGCGGCTGAAACCCCGCAAGGATCGCTTTCAGGCAGGGTTCATCGACGGCCGCCGCGGCGGCGAAGGGGCTGAACCACATCCGGCGGCGTGCGGTTTTTTCGGGGAAATCATATGCCAGGTGCGCGACTTCGATCACATGCAGGCTAACTGCGCAGGCCAACGCCGGGCCGGAAGGCATCACCTTGTCATAGAAATATTGCTGCGCGGGGCCGGGTATGACCTTGCCGGTGACGCCGGCTTCTTCGCCCGCCTCGCGCAGCGCGGATGCGCCGCCGTCCTCCCCCTTCTTCGGCCAGCCCTTGGGCAGGACCCAGCGCCCGGTGTCGCGGCTGGTGACGAGAAGAATTTCCCATTCGCTGCCGATGCGCCGGTAACACAGCGCCGCATGTTGCGTGGCAGGCTCTGCCCGTGTTGCCTTCATACGATCTACTTTCACTTACCTGTCCGGGGTCTTTGCCCCGCTCCCTGCCGCCTCAATGTAACAATTTTGTAACAAACTAGCAGGGCTGCGCAAGGCGTCCAGTGGACAAGGCGCATTCCCACAGAATGGTGAAGAACGATTGATGTTTTGTGACGATTATGCCGCAGCGGGGTCAGGTTGAAGATCTGGCAGATGCGCGTCAAGCGCCGCCAGAAAGGCCAGCGTCGGATCGTCAGCCGTAAAAGAGGCGAGGGCGGTGCGCGCCCGGTCGGCCAGTTCGGCTTGTGCGGCGGAATTGCCGACAAGCGAAAGGAAGGCGACCTCCAGCCCCGCCGCATCGCGGACAAGGACGGCCCCGCCCTGCGCATCCAGCGCCTGATAGGGGGCGGCGAAATTCGCAAGGTGCGGCCCGTGCAGGATGGCCGAGCCAAAGGCGGCAGGTTCGAAGGGCGTATGCCCCCCCCGGTCCACCAGCGATCCGCCGACGAAACTCAGGCCCGCCGCGCGATACCAATGCGCCATCTCTCCCATCGTATCGGCAAGATAGACCTCGGTCGCCCCGGTCACCGGCTGGCTTTGCGAGCGGATGGCGAGGCTGAAGCCCTGCCGGGCGACCAGCGCCGCAATCGCGGCACTTCGGCGGGGGTGGCGGGGAGCGAGGATCAGACGGGCCGCGGGTATCTTGTGGTGCAGCGCGGCAAAGGCGGTCAGGATTGCTTCCTCCTCACCCTCGTGGGTGGAGGCGGCCAGAAGGGTCGTGGCCCGCGCGAAGGGCAGATCGGGCGAAGGGGCGTCGGCTCCGGTCTCTGCCCCGGTTTCGGCCAGCGCCTTCAGCACCATCAGCGGTCCGATCCGGTCGGCGGGCAGGCCAAGCGCCAGAAAGCGGTCGCGCGATCCTTCGTCTTGCGGGGCAAGCCAGCGGACCCCCGCCAAAAGCCGCCGGGCGAGGCCGGGAAAGCGCGCCCATCTGGCGGCGGAACGTTCCGAAAGCCGCCCGCCCAACACCAGGACCGGCACGCCTGCGCCGGCGGCGCGGATCAGCCGTTCGGGCCAGAGTTCATTTTCCAGGATCACCAGCGCGGCAGGCCGGGCATGGCGCAGGAACGGGCCAACAAGCCAGGGATGGTCAAGGGGGGCAAGCCGCACGACGCTCTGCGGCAGGCCCCAGCCCACCACCAAGTCGCGCGCGGTCCGGCTGTTGGTGGTGATCAGAAGGCGGACATGACGGGCGTCCACGAGTCGCGCCAGAAGCGGGCGCGCCGCCGTCATCTCTCCGTTCGAGGCGCCATGGACCCAGATGAGGGGCGCGCTGCCTTCGGGCAGGGGGCCGGATGCGTCAAGCCGTTCGTCGCGCCCGGCCTTGCCGATCAGCCGCGCGATGCCCCGCCGGGCCACCATCAGCCCCAGAAGGATCGTCATGAGAATACGGTAAAGCGCCATGGCGATCCTCCTGCCACGGATAGGGACGTCATGCAATCGGGCGGCCATTGCACAAGGCGCGAGCCGCGTGTCAGGATGGGCTGAGAACGGCAATAGGGTAGGGACCATGACGGACGCATTCACCGCGCCGGGGCGGTTTTTCCGCGGCAACCTTCACACTCATTCCACCCGGTCGGATGGTGTGCTCGACCCTGGCGAGGTCTGCCGCCGCTACCGGGACGAGGGGTATGATTTTCTGGCGCTGACCGATCATTTCATCGGGGCCTATGATTATCCGATGGTGGATACACGGCCTTTCCGCGGCAATGACTTTACCACGATCATCGGGGCGGAACTGCATTCGGGCGCTACCCACAATGGCGAGTTGTGGCATATTCTGGCCGTGGGCCTGCCCTTCGATTTCACGCCGCCCGATACGCCGGGTTTTCACCCGGTCGAGGGGATGGAAAGCGGCCCGGCGATTGCGCGGCGGGCGCGGGACGCGGGCGCTTTTGTCGCCGTGGCCCATCCGCAATGGTCGGGGCTGTCGCTGGCCGATGCGCGCACGATCGAGGCCGCGCATGCGGTGGAGATCTATAACCACGGCTGTTGGGCGGGGTGTGACCGCGCCGATGGCTGGGCGATCAACGACCTTCTTCTGTCTGAAGGGCGGCGCCTGTCGGCCGTGGCGACGGACGATGCGCATTTCTACGAGCCGGACCATTTCGGCGGTTGGGTGATGGTCAAGGCCGAGGAGAACGACCCAGATGCTTTGGTCGCGGCCCTGAAGGCGGGGCATAACTATTCGTCGCAAGGCCCGGAAATCCGTCGGGTGGAGGTGACGGACAAGACGGTCGAGGTTGAATGTTCGGCGGCAGTGTCGGTGATCGTGCAGGGCTTCGGGCAGGCGGCGCGCGCGGTCCATGGCCTGTCGATGACCCGCGCCTCGGTCAGTCTGGAGCGGTTCTGGAAATCCCCCTGGATCCGGGTGACGGTGGTCGATGCCGCGGGGCGGCGGGCTTGGTCGAACCCCTATTGGCGCGACGGGTTCTGAAGCGGCCAGTCTGAAGCCCTGATCAGCGCCGCAAGCCGTTCGGCCGAGGTGGAAAGCGGGTTTTCGCGGTACCGGACCAGAACCACGGGCTCCCCTTCGCCAGCGTCGGCAAGGGGCCGGGTGATCAGCGGCCGGCCATCGTAACTTTCGCCCGGCGCGGGCCGTGAATAACTCAGCCCCACGCCCAGACCATTGGCGGCGAAACTGCGCATCAGCTCCAGCGACGCCGCGCGATGGGCGATCTGCGGCACCAGCCCCAGCCGGGTGAAAAGCGCACGCATATGGCCGACGCTGAGGCCTTGATCGGCCAGGATCAGCGGCTCGCGGGCCAGATCGGCAAGGGTCAGGCTGGCCCGGTGCGCGAGGGGGTGGCCCGCGCTCAGGACCGCATGCGGCGACAGGCGGGCGATTTCGTGCCGGTCGAAACCGGCGTCCAGCCCCAGATCATAGGTGATCGCCAGATCGGCGCGACCGCGTGCCAGATGATCTGCCAGCGTCTCGAACCCGGCCACAAGCGGGGTGATGCGGATATCGGGGCAGTCCCGCGCTGCCCGCGCGAGAAGCGGCGCAAGGAGAAGGGGTGCCAGATCCTCGAAACAGGCGAGTGTCACGGGGGCGACGGTTTCGACCCCCTCGGTCAGCCGGGTCAGATCGGCCAGAATTCGTTCGGCCCGGTCCAGAAAGACGCGCCCGAAACTCGTGGGCCGCATCGGGCCGCCGGGGCGGCGCAGGAACAGCGGCTTGCCCAGATGCGCCTCCAACTGGGCGAGCGCCACCGACAGGGCGGGCTGCGAGACATGCAGCGCCCCGGCCGCGAGCGTCACACTTTCATGGCGGGCGACGGCCACGGCATATTCCAACTGGCGCAGGGTCACGGATAGCATGTGATTATGACTGAAATTTTGATTTATTATTGGAAATTATGATGCGCCGTCCCCATCCTGCCCGCAAGGGACAAAGGGAGACACGCGATGACGAAAGTGACCGACGAGATGATCGAAACCTACCAGCGCGACGGGGTGGTGCTGGTGAAAGGCCTGTGGAAGGACTGGGTGGAGGTGATCCGCAAGGGGATCGACCGCAATATGGCCGAGCCCGGGCCTTACGCGGCCGAAAACCTGAAACCCGGCGAGGGCGGGCGGTTTTTCGACGATTACTGCAACTGGCAGCGCATCCCGGAATTCGAGGAGGCGATCCGCCGGTCGGACGTGGCCGATGTCGCCGCGCAGCTGATGGGGTCGCAATCGGTTCAGCTTTTCCACGATCATGTGCTGGTGAAGGAGCCCGGGACATCGAAGCCGACGCCTTGGCATCAGGACGGCCCCTACTATTTCGTCAAGGGCCGCCAGACGATCAGCTTCTGGTCGCCGATGGACCCGGTGCGCGAAGCCAGCCTGCGCTGTGTCGCGGGATCACACCGCTGGCCCAAGGAAGTGCTGCCGAAGCGCTGGTTGGCCGACACGAGTTTTTACCCCGACCCGGACGCCTATATGCCGGTGCCGGACCCGGATGCCGAGGGGATGGATATCCGCGAATGGCAGATGGAGCCGGGCGACGCAGTGGCATTCGACTACCAGACGCTGCATGGCGCGCGCGGCAACGAGACGGCGACCCGTCGCCGTGCCTTCTCTCTGCGGCTGGTGGGAGATGACGCACGTTATGTCGAGCGGCCCGGCCGCACCTCTCCGCCCTATCCGGGGCACGACATGCAACCCGGCCAGCGGCTGCGCGAAGACTGGTTCCCCTATCTGAAACGGGCCTGAGAGCGGAGAGTGCGGAAGCCTCCGGCGGGGATATTTGGGCCAGAATGAAGGGTCAGGCTTTCATTCTGGTCAAAATATCCCGGGGGGCGGCCCCGTGAAACGGGGACGGGGGGCAGCGCCCCCTTCTTCAGCTTTCAGGGGCGGTGACGTCGCGATACCAGGCGATGATCGCGGCGCGCTCTGCAGGCTCAATGAAGGACACGTTCGCAGGCGGCATGGCGGTGGTAAGGCCGGCCTGCACATAGATGCGCCGCGCCTCGCGCGCGATGGTTTCGGGCGTGTCGAGCACGATGCCCTTCGGCGCCCAATGGATACCCTCGTAGCCGGGTTCAGCCGCGTGGCACATCGAGCAGCGCCCAAGGATGATATCTTGAACCGCCGGGAAATCGTCGGCAGCGGCGAAGCGTGCAGCATCGGGCGGCAGGGGGGCGGCGCTTTGGGCGTCCTCCGCGCCCGCGCGCAGCGGTGCGGTCGAAAGCCAGGCGATGATCAGGAACAAGATGGCGGTCGCGGCCCAGGTCCAGTGCGGGTTGCCCTGGCGGGCGTGATGGGTGTTGAACCAGTGGCGGATGGTGACGCCCATCAGGAACACGAGGCTGGCGATGATCCAGTTGTATTCGGTGGCGAAGGCCAGCGGATAATGGTTCGACAGCATCAGGAAGAGGACGGGCAGCGTAAGGTAATTATTGTGGGTGGAGCGCTGCTTGGCGATCTTGCCATACTTGGGGTCGGGCGTGTGGCCCGCGATGAGGTCGGCGACCACGACCTTCTGGTTGGGGATGATGATCATGAAGACATTCGCGCTCATGATTGTGGCGGTGAAGGCGCCGAGGTGCAGAAGGGCGGCGCGGCCGGTAAAGACATGGGTGTAGAAAAAGGACATGCCGACGAGGACCAGAAACAGCGCGACCATCAGCGTGGTCTGATTGGCATTCACGAAGACGCGGCACAGCGTGTTGTAGGCGAGCCAGCCGAAGGCGAGCGAGCCCACTGAGATGGCAATGGCCTGCCATTGCGTCAGATCGGCCACCGCAGGGTCGATCAGGTAGAGATCGGAGCCGAGGTAGTAGACGAGGCACAGCATCGCAAAGCCAGACAACCAGGTCGCGTAACTTTCCCATTTGAACCAGACAAGGTCGCCCGGCATCTGCGCGGGCGCCACCAGATATTTCTGGATATGGTAGAAGCCCCCGCCGTGGACCTGCCATTCCTCGCCATCGGCGCCCGAGGCAAGGGCGCGGTCGCGGTGCAGGCCAAGATCAAGCGCGACGAAATAGAAGCTCGATCCGATCCAGGCGATGGCGGTGATCACATGCAGCCAGCGCACCGCGAGTTCCAGCCATTCCCAAAGAACGATGAAATCATACATGGGGTATCCTCGCTGCTGGTCGGGCCTTGATTGGCAAAAGCCTATACCGGCGGGCATCTTCCTGATAATGCTTTTAATAGCTCATGACTTTCAAAGATAATCGAAGAATGGGCCGGTCGCAGCCATAAGAGTTCGCGCCTGGGGGAGGGTGCTATCATGTCCTACGTGAACAACCTGAAAATGTTCGTCCGGGTGCTTGAGCTTGGTTCGATGTCGGCGGCGGCGCGCGATCAGCGCACGTCGCCCGCTGTTGCGTCGTCGCGGGTGGCGGAGTTGGAAAAACACCTAGGAATCCGGCTTTTCAACCGCACCACGCGCCGCTTGCAACCCACGGAAAACGGGCGGCTTTTCTATGAAGGCGCCCGCAAGGTGCTGGAGGCGATCGACGATGCGGAAGCGGCGGTTATGGCGTCGACCCTGAACCTGCGCGGCTCGATCTTCGTGGC
>DAORUY010000121.1:0-8657 GCA_035433445.1 Paracoccaceae bacterium | reverse complement strand
CGCACATTCCTGACGCTGGCCGGGTCGTTGAAGAATTTTCAGTAGAGGTCTTCGACGAACTCCTATCTCAAGGAGTCTCCGGCCCCGCCGCACCAAGACGGCCTGCGCGCCCGCCACGACGGGCCGGGGTTGCGGGCGCCGCCAGACCGGCATTCAGGACCGCCGACATCGGATGGTCGGGGCGGTCAAGCGCATAATGCGCGATCAGGACGCGGGCGGCCTCTGCCGGGTCGGTGCCCGCCTTCAGGCTCAGCGCCCAGTCCAGAAAGATCGACCGGCATTCCGGTGCCGTAATCCCCTCGATCGCGTAACTTTCGCGCACGAGGCCCTTGGGGTCCGCAAGTGCCATATCCATGATCTTCCTCGCCATCGTCGCCACCGTTCACGCTTGATCCGGGGCATCTGTCTGTCCCAGCCTGCGGCTGACGATCCCCGCCACCCGCTCGACATGCGCGGCCAGTTCCGACTTCAATGCGTCCAGTGACGACATTCCCGTCTCACGCAGCAAGAACGCCCGTCCGCCTTCGCCAATCGCGGCCATATCCACGGGCCGGTCGCTTAAAAGCCGCCCACCGGCCTGCAAGCGCCAGAAGAACCGATAGGCGCTTTGAAGGGTCGCCTCGTCTGCCCGATCCAGAAACCCCTGCTTCAGCGCCGCGCGCAGCTGGGTCTCCGTGCGTCGCGCCGGATCAGCTGCCTGCAAAGCCCCAGCCTGGGCCAAAAGTTCGATATCCTGTAACCGGCCGGGACCGATCTTGGCCTCCCATTCGCCATCGGGGGCCTTGGCCGCGAAAATCCGCGCCCGCATGTCGGCGGTATCTGACAGGACCTTGTCCCCGGACGATTTGGTCTGCAACACATCGCGGCGCGCGGCCTCGACATCATCGGCCAGCCCTTCGTCCCCCGCCACCACCCGCGCCCGGGTCAGGGCCAGATGTTCCCAGGTCCAGGCTTCCGTCATCTGATAGTCGCAAAATGCCGTCAGGGACACTGCAACCGGCCCCTGCCGCCCGGAAGGGCGAAGCCGCATGTCAACCTCGTAAAGCCGCCCTTCGGCCATTGGCGCGGTCAGGGCAGTCACGAAGGCCTGGGTCAGACGCGCATAGTAGGGCCGCGTCGCGAGCGGGCGCGGGCCGTCCGACATCTCGGCGCCCGCATTGTCGTAGATCACGAGAAGATCGAGGTCGGAGGCCGCATTGAGCCGTTCCGCACCAAGCGAGCCCATGCCCACCACCACCGCCCCCCGCCCCGGTGGCGTGCCGTGCTTGCCGGAGAACTCTGCCACCACGGGCACCCAGACCGCCGCGACCGCCGCGCCTGCAAGGTCGGCATATTGTCGGCCTGCCTCGCTCGCGTCGATCAGGCCACGCAGATGGTGGACGCCCACGCGGAAATGCCATTCCTTCACCCAGCGGCGCGCCGCATCGAGTTTCCGTTCATAGTCAGGCACATCTTCCAGATGCGCCACAAGCTGCGCCCGCAAGGCGGTGCCTCCTGGCCATGGCGCGAAGAACGAACCACCTATCACCGCATCAAGCACGGTCGCATTGCGCGACAGATAGGCGGCAAGACCGGGAGCCGTCCCACAGATATCGACGATCAGGTCGATCAGATGCGGGTTTGCCTCAAAAAGCGAGAAGAGCTGCACACCGGCTGGCAGAGTCTTGAGGAACCCGTCGAACTGCAAGAGCGCCTCGCCGGGGTTGGCCGCACGCGCAAGCCGCGTCAGGATTTCCGGCTGGACCCGCGCGAAGATCCGCCCCGCCCGTTCTGACCGGAGCGCAGGGTACGACCGCCACTTGTCCACCAGGGCGCGCATCTCCTCGCTCATCTCCGGGCCGGAGCGCGCCTCGCCAGGGGCGAAGAACCCTTCGGTGAGTTCGGCCACGCGGTTCAATCGCTCCAGAAGCCGGGCGCGCAATTGGCCGGTGTCGCCCTCGCCCATCATCCGCGCCAGCCGGTCGAACCCATCGGGCGTCAGCGGCAGGTCATGGGTCTGGGTGTCGGCCACCATCTGCACCCGATGTTCCACTTCGCGGTGGGCGCGGTAATGGTCGGTCAGTTCGGACGCTATCTCCTCCGTCACCCAGCCTTTGGCCGCCAGTGCGGCAAGGCCCGGAACCGTGGCCCGCTGACGCAGATCGGGGTCGCGCCCCCCGGCGATCAGCTGGCGGGTCTGGGTGAAGAACTCGATCTCCCTTATCCCGCCCTGCCCCAGCTTCATGTTGTGGCCTTCCAGAATGATCGGCCCATGCAGTCGCTTGTGGTCGCGAATCCGGAGGCGCATATCATGGGCATCCTGAATCGCCGCAAAATCCAGATGCTTGCGCCAGACGAAGGGCGTCAGGCCTTTCAGGAACCGCTCGCCCGCCTGCACGTCGCCCGCGCAGGCCCGCGCCTTGATGTAGGCCGCCCGTTCCCAGGTGCGCCCCTCGGCCTCATAGTAACTTTCTGCCGCCGACATGGAAATGCAGACCGGCGTGACCGAGGCGTCGGGTCTGAGTCTGAGATCGGTGCGAAAGACATAGCCCCCTTCGGTCAGGTCCGACAGCATCGCGGTCATCCGGCGCACCACCTTGATGAAGGAGGCTCGCGCCTCCTGCACATCGCCTGGATCGAAGCGGCTGTCATCGAAAAGGCAAATCAAGTCGATGTCGGAGGAATAGTTCAGCTCCCCCGCCCCCATCTTGCCCATGGCCAGCGCCACCATGCCCCCCGCGCGGGCGGCATCGTCGGGCGAAAGCCCGGGCAGCTTGCCACGACGGATTTCGTCGCCGACGAGCGCGGTCATCGCCTGATGCACCGCCTGATCGGCAAGCGCGGTCAGGGCACCCGTCACAGCCTCCAGCGGCCAGACGCCGCCAAGATCGGCCAGACCGGCCAGCAATGCCACACGCGCCTTGGCACCGCGCAAGGCGCGCGTCAACTGATCGGAGGGCAGACCCTCGACGCCGTTCAGAACCTCGTCCAGCGCGGCCTCGGGCGAGGTGGAAAGCGCCTCCTCCAGCCAGTCGGCCTCGGCTTGCATCAGGCCTGCAAGGTATGGGCTGCATCCCGCAGCCCCTTCCAGAACCGCCCGCAAGTCGGGCGCGAAATGGGCAAACCGCGCCCGCACATCGGCTGCACGGTCGGGATCGAAGGCGATAGGACAACGGGTGAGGCGGTTAGAAAAGCTCATGACGGAACAGTAGCGGCGCGGGCCGCGTGGTCAATGTGCTGTTGCATCTTGCCCGTCCAAAGTCTTTTCTGGCGCGAAAGGGTGGGCTCATGAGCAAAAGTCTGAAACGGGTCAAGGCGGCGTTGGATATGGCGGGCATAGCCGCCGAAATCATGGAAACACCGTTCGAAACGCGCACTGCCGAACAGGCCGCGGCAGCGGCGGGTTGCGAAACCGACCAGATCGCCAAGTCGATCATCTTTCGTGGCCTGAAGCGGGGCCATATAGTCTTGTTCATCACAGCAGGCGGCAATCAGGTTGATCCGGCGCGGGCCAGCGCCGTCGCGGGCGAGGATCTGGGCAAGGCCGACGCCGCCCTGATCCGGGCTGAGACCGGCTTTGCCATCGGCGGCGTGGCGCCCATCGCGCATCTGAACCCGGTCACGGCCTATTTCGATCCACGGCTTCTGACGTTCGGGCAGATCTGGGCCGCAGCCGGAACCCCCCGCCATATCTTCGCCATTGCCCCGAAAATATTGCTCGCCTTGTCCGGCGCCATTCTGGCCGACTTCACCGTCTGATGTCGGTTCGGCGATTTTTCGCGCGCATGTTAAAATAGTTTACATAGCCTCTTGATCCTTACGCGCAACGTGCCATCTTACAGCATGTGAACAGCATTCACATCAGTTCAACGGAGGGTTCCATGACCACTACCACCGCCTCTTGGCCGACGCGCGCCGAACTGTGGCTCGACGAACGGGGCAAGGGGGCCTGGATCGCTATGAT
Organism: Paracoccaceae bacterium; assembly: GCA_035433445.1. Taxonomy (GTDB): domain Bacteria; phylum Pseudomonadota; class Alphaproteobacteria; order Rhodobacterales; family Rhodobacteraceae; genus TMP-24. Next base: position 4,714 of record DAORUY010000121.1, on the reverse strand, counting down.
GATCCTGGGTTTCATCTTCTTCTGGCCGGTGGGTCTTGCCCTCCTGGCTTACATGATCTGGAGCAAGCGCATGTTTTCCAAAGGCTGCGGCCATCGCCGCGACGTCGCTGATCGGTTCCACGCGCATCGCGGGTTCCGGTCGTCCGGCAACTCGGCGTTCGACGCCTACAAGGCCGACACGCTGAACCGCCTGCAACGCGAGCAGGAAGAATTCGAAGCTTTCCTGGAGCGTCTGCGCACCTCCAAGGACAAGTCGGAATTCGACCAGTATCTTGACGAACGCGCCCGTGCCGCGCGTGACGCCGGGGGCCAGTCCACCGACGAAGGTGCAGAAACACCGCGTGGGAACTACTGAACACCCGCACTAGCGGACCTGCAAAAGGCCGGGCGCTTTGCCTGGCCTTTTCCTTTGCGCGAACAATCCCGGCCAGATCGGCTGTCTGATCTGTGGCAGTTCCGCCCGACGGTACTTTTCGACAGGCGCACAACTGGCCCCTTGGCGGATGCAGACGCCTTTGCTAGCCTTGCCTAACGTTGTCAGGACGGTTGCGGGTTTTCATGCGCCATACGCTGCCCATCGCGCCACAGTTTTATGTTACGGCTCCGCAACCTTGCCCCTATCTGGATGGGCGGCAGGAACGGAAACTGTTTACTGCGCTGCCCGTCGACAATGCGGCACGCCTGAACGATGCCCTGTCGAAGCAGGGCTTCCGCCGGTCGCAGAATGTTCTTTACCGCCCGTCCTGTGCGGAATGTAACGCCTGCCTGTCCGCGCGTATCCGCGTGGCCGACTTCGTCCCGAATCGCAGCCAGCGCCGCACCCTGAAACGCAACAGTGACCTGCGGCGTGAGGCGACAAGTCCATGGGCAACCGAAGATCAATATAGCCTCTTCCGCCGCTATCTCGACAGCCGCCATTCGGACGGCGGCATGGCCGACATGGATATATTCGAATTCGCCGCGATGATCGAGGAGACGCCAGTCAAGAGCCGCGTGGTCGAGTATACTGCCCCGCCCGAAACAGGGATGGAGCGGCGCAAACTGACGGCGGTCTGCCTTACCGATGTGCTCGATGACGGCGTCAGCATGGTCTACAGCTTTTATGAGCCCGACCGGGTCGGTGACAGTCTTGGTACTTACATCATTCTCGACCATGTAGAAATCGCCCGCCAGGCAGGCCTGCCCTACGTTTACTTGGGCTATTGGGTACCTGGCAGCCGCAAGATGGGCTACAAGGCGAACTTCGACGCGCTGGAAATCTACAAGAACGGGCGTTGGCAGGCGATCGGCAATCCTGCGGACCACACCGGTGAGATCCATCCCCTGTCGATCGACCCGATTGCCGAACAGGTCGCGCGCATCGCCCTGCCCGACACTCGGCCGACCCGCGCCTGAGCATGTCCCCCCAACAGTCGATCATGGCGCTGGCGCTGGTGGTGCCGGACTATGATGCGGCCATTCGCTTTTATGTGGGCCAGCTTGGCTTTCGCCTGATCGAGGATATTGCGCAAGGCCCCGACAAACGCTGGGTGACAATCGCCCCGCCGGGAGACAAAGGCGGGGCACAGCTCCTTCTGGCGCGGGCCGCTACTGATAAGCAACAGGGCGCGATTGGCAACCAGTCCGGCGGGCGCGTGTTTTTGTTCCTCGAAACCGATGACTTTGCCCGAGATCATGCGGCGATGCTGGCCGCGGGCGTGACATTCGAGGAAGCACCGCGCCACGAGTCGTACGGGATCGTCGCGGTCTGGCGTGATCCGTTTGGCAACCGTTGGGATCTTCTGCAAACGAAAAACCCGTGACGCTTCGGTAACGCAATTAAAGCGACCAAGGTGGTGCGCAGTTGTTGACGCGCGCGCCATGAGACTAAACACTGCCTCAAAGAAAAATCCGCCGGAATCGGTGGCCGCTCTGGGGAGACATTGATGCATTGGCTTTTGTCCCTGTCCAAGGGAATCGACCGATTCAATGAAATGATAGGAAAATCAGTCGCTTGGTTGATCCTGGCCGCAATCCTGGTCAGTGCGACCAACGCGATTGTCCGCAAGGCGTTCAACAGCTCATCGAACGCCTGGTTGGAACTGCAATGGTATCTCTTTGGCGCGGCTTTTCTGCTGGCGGCAGCCTACACCCTGAAGCAAAACGAACATATCCGCATCGACATCGTCTATGGGATGTTCTCACGTCGGACCCAGCATCTGATCGACCTGTTCGGCCATGTTTTTTTCCTGATGCCGTTTGTCGTGCTGATGGTGTGGCTGTTCGCGCCTTTCGTGAAGGGTGCCTGGGTCTCGGGCGAGGTATCGGCTTCGGCAGGGGGGCTGGTCGTCTGGCCAGCACGGTCCTTCCTGCTGCTGGGCTTCATCCTGCTGTCCCTGCAGGGACTGTCGGAAATCATCAAGAAGGTCGCGATCCTGACCGGCGCGATGGACGATCCCACGCCTTTTGTATCCGCCCATGAAGCGGCGGAACTGGAAGGCAAGGCGCTGGTCGAGGAGATCCGCAAATGATGGAGCTCATCGCCCAGAACATGGCGCCGATCATGTTCGTCTCGCTGATCGTCTTTCTGCTCATCGGTTATCCGGTCGCATTCTCGCTGGCGGCAAACGGGCTGTTCTTCTTCTTCATCGGCGTCGAACTCGCGCCCCTCTCCAATGGCGCGATCACGCTGGACTGGCCGCTTCTGTCCGCCCTGCCCGACCGGTTCTGGGGCGTGATGTCGAACGAGACATTGCTGGCCATCCCCTTCTTCACCTTCATGGGGGTGGTGCTTGAACGAAGTGGCATGGCCGAAGACCTGCTCGATACCGTGGGCCAGCTTTTCGGGCCGGTGCGCGGCGGGCTTGCCTATGCCGTCATTCTGGTCGGCGCACTTTTGGCCGCGACAACCGGGGTGGTGGCTGCGTCCGTAATTGCCATGGGCCTGATTTCCCTGCCGATCATGCTCCGATACGGCTACGACCGGCGCGTGGCCTCTGGGGTTATCGCTGCCTCCGGCACGCTCGCGCAGATCATCCCGCCCTCGCTGGTGCTGATCGTGCTGGCCGACCAGCTTGGCCGGTCCGTGGGTGACATGTATGCGGGCGCGCTGATCCCCGGCCTGGTGCTGACCTGTCTTTACATGGGGTATGTGTTCTTTCTGTCGATCTTCCGCCCCAAGCTGGTCCCCGCCCTGCCGCTTGAGGCGCGCACGCTTGGCAATGGCGGCTGGTCGCTTCTGGCGATGGTCATTCTTGCGGGCGGTGTCAGCTGGCTGGCGGCACGTTTCTTTGCCCCCACCTGGGGCACGGATGCGCCAATGCTGGGGGCAACTGTGGGGGCAGGCTTTGCCTATCTTTGCGCGCTGGTGGACCGGCTGTTGGGGCTTAACCTTCTGTCGCGGCTGGCCAGCCAGACAATCATGGTGCTGATCCCGCCGCTTGCGCTGATCTTCCTTGTCCTTGGCACGATCTTTCTGGGAATTGCCACGCCGACCGAAGGCGGCGCAATGGGGGCTGTCGGGGCGCTGGTGTTGGCCGCAATGAAGCGGCGGCTGAGCATGGATGTCATCCGGCATGCGCTAGCCTCCACCACCCGGCTTTCCGCCTTTGTCATGTTCATCCTGATCGGGGCGCGGGTCTTTTCGCTGACCTTCTACGGGGTGAACGGCCACAGGTGGGTCGAACACCTGCTGATCTCGCTGCCCGGGGGCGAGGTCGGCTTCCTGATTATCGTGAACCTTCTGGTGTTCTTCCTGGCCTTCTTCCTCGATTTCTTCGAACTGGCGTTCATCATCGTGCCGCTTCTGGTCCCCGCGGCCGAGGCGCTGGGCATCGACCTGATCTGGTTCGGCGTCATCCTGGGCGTGAACATGCAGACCTCGTTCATGCATCCGCCTTTCGGGTTCGCGCTTTTCTACCTGCGTTCGGTCGCGGCCAAAGTGCCCTATCTCGACAAGCTGACCGGCAAGAGCATGGCGCCCGTCACAACAGGCCAAATCTATTGGGGCGCGGTGCCGTTCGTGGCCATCCAGGTGGTGATGATCGGCCTGACCATCACATTCCCGCAGATGGTCATGCATTACAAAGGCGTGCAGGTCGATCCGTCCACGATCGAGATCAAGCTGCCGGACATGCCGGCGCTGGGGGGCGGGACTCAAGGTGGCCTCGGCGGGCTTGGCACTTTGAATGGTGCGCCAACCTTCAATCCGACCCCTACCCCGGCACCCTGACAGAGCCGACGCAAGAAACAAGAAACCCCGGCAGTCACCTGCCGGGGTTCTTCGTTTAGCGGTGTCAGTGGTTCAGAGTTTTCCAGCGCGCTGCTGGATCATCATGAACGTATCGAAGTTATATTCCGGCAGCTGTGCCCAGACATAGGCATCGCGCTTGAAAGCAAGCTGGCTGTCGTAGATCTTCTTGAACGCCGCATTGGTGCCGGTGATCTCGGCATAGACTTCCTGAGCGGCATTGTAGCAGGCCTCAAGGATTTCCGGGCTGAAAGGCCGCAGTTGCACCCCGTTGGCCAGAAGCGTTTTCAACGCCGCCGGGTTCTTGTAGTCATAGGCCGCCAGCATGTCGACATTGGCCGCCTGACAGGCCGTCGCCAAGATCGCCTTGTAGTTTTCCGGCAGCTCATTCCACTTGTCGAGGTTGACCATTGTGTGAAGTGCCGCGCCACCCTCCCACCAGCCGGGGTAATAGTAGTAGGGCGCGACCTTGTAGAAGCCGAGCTT
>DAORUY010000120.1:0-8704 GCA_035433445.1 Paracoccaceae bacterium | reverse complement strand
GCGGCCTTCTTCCTTGGTGGCAAGCCCGAGACGTTCGAAGCCATCGCGGGCCGCGCCCGCAATGAGATCGGCCGCGAACTGGGCCTGACAGAGGAAAACAGTTTCCGTTTCGCCTGGATCGTCGATTTCCCGATGTATGAGAAGACCGACGAGGGCAAGATCGACTTCAGCCACAACCCCTTCTCGATGCCACAGGGCGGGCTTGAGGCGCTGTCGGGCGATCCCTTGAAGGTTCATGCCTATCAGTATGATCTGGCCTGCAACGGCTATGAGCTGATTTCCGGCGGTATCCGCAACCACAAGCCGGAAATCATGTTCAAGGCGTTTGAACTGGCGGGTTATCCGAAGGAAGAGGTCGAAAAACGCTTCGGTGGCATGGTCAAGGCGTTCAAATATGGCGCGCCGCCCCACGGTGGTTGCGCGGCCGGCATCGACCGGATCGTCATGCTGCTGGCGGACGAGGCGAACATCCGTCAGGTGATCATGTTCCCGATGAACCAGCGCGCCGAAGATCTGATGATGGGGGCGCCGTCGGAACCCACCAACGAACAGCTGCGCGATCTGCGCCTGCGCCCCATTCCCAAGGAATGATCCGGCGCTGACAAAGCTCACATAGGAAAAGCCCGGAGCCAGGGCTCCGGGCTTTTACCTGCCTGACGGCGTACCGTGAGTGTGACGGGCGTAATCCCGTCTTTCGCGGTTCAGGCGAAAGTCAGAAGGCCGATGCGGCGGTGGCAGCGATGGAGAACACGAGCGACAGCGCCCCCACCGTGAAAACGGTCCAGTGTGCCGCCCGCGTCAGGCGATCATTCAGGGCAATACGGATGATTTTCTGCGTCATTTTATCCTCAAGTCCGATGGCAGCCGGAAAATCCGAATGCCCCCAAACTGCTGGCTAATTGCGGCATGATTTGGGTTCGCTCGTGACAGGTCGGGGGCATTTTGTGCCAAATACAAAGGCGGACTTTCCGCCGTGGGGCGGCACATGGCAGCCTCAGCCTTGAAAAGTCGGCACGAATCAGGTGCACAGGGGACCGAAGATGCAGGAAGAACGGCGGGTTGGTCGCGAGGTCCCGAATTGGTCGCCCCCGGTCTGGCCGGATACCCAGTGCCTTGAGGGGCAATATGTGCGGCTTGAGCGGCTGAATGCCACCGATCACGCAGCAGAGCTTCATGCCGCCAACCGGGGCAGCGACTGGATCTGGGACTATCTGCCGTATGGCCCCTTCGAATCGGTGGCCGATTACCGTGCTTGGGCCGAAACGATGGCGGGCGAACGCGACCCCTTCTTCTACGCGATCCGCGACCTTGCCGGCGGGCGCCTCGGCGGAGTGGCATCGTTTTTGCGCATCACGCCTCAGCAGGGCGTAATCGAAGTCGGGCATATCTGTTTTGCCCCCGCCCTTCAGGGCACACGCGCTGCGACCGAAGCCATGACCCTTCTGGCCAGATGGGTCTTCGGCGCCGGATACCGACGCTATGAATGGAAGTGCGACGCGCTGAATCTGCCCTCGCGCCGGGCAGCCGAGCGGTTGGGGTTCAGCTACGAAGGCACATTCCGTCAGCATACGATCTACAAGGGCCGCAACCGCGACACGGCTTGGTTTGCCATGACGGATGGGGATTGGAAGGCCATCGGGCCCGCTTATGACCGCTGGCTGGCGCCCGAAAATTTCGACCCCGACGGGCAACAGCGCGAAAGCCTGTCCGCGCTGACCCGCCCCCATCTTGTCACCCGCGATCCCGGCCCCGCCGCAGGTTGACCCGCCGGTCAGGGGATCTGACATTTCAAAACCGCTGGCCCGCCAGAAGCCGGTCATGCACCAGCCCCGACAGATGCTGGACATCTGCCCGCGCGCCCAACGCGATGCGCCCGGCCGCGATGGCCAGCGCCGGATCGTCGGCCGACCGGGCAATCCCGCCCAGAAACTGCGCGACATAGGCCAGCGTGGGCTGATCAGGCCCATGGTCCAGAATATCGGCCGCGTGCGCGAGATCATCGCGCAGCGCCATCACGTCCGGCTCCGGCAGATCGGCACCCGAACCGAAGGCCAACGGCGACGCATGCGGCAAGATTGCCAGGATCGCCGCCTGAAAGGCCGCCAGCCCGGCAATCGGTTTTTCCAGGAACCCGCCCGCCCCCGCGGCAAGCGCGGGCCCTCGCATGCTGGTGTCCCCGCTTGACGCCAGCAAGACCGGCACCCGCGGCACCCCCGCCGCCAGTTCGCCGATCAGATCAAGACCCGACCCATCGGGCAGGCCCGGATCAACAATCACCACCGTCGGGCGATAGGTCTGCAAATGCCGGTGGGCCGACCGCAGGCAATCCGCCCGACGGATCCTTGCCCCCGAGCGCAGACACAAGAGCCGCACCGCCTCGCTCGCGTAGCGGCTGTCTTCGACCACCAGCACCGTCAGCCCGGCGAAAGGACGCCCCGTTGTCGGCCCCTGGGCTGCTAAGATTTCTGTCAGATCATCGGCCATTGCCGCCACCTCTGCATCGGGAACAGGGGTAGACTAGGACGCTTCTGGATAACGAAGCGTAAATGCCGCAGGGGCGAGGCGACCCTTGCGAAGCGAGGCCACGCGCCGCATAAGGCTGCAAGCAAAACCGGGGAAAATCATGATCGGACGCCTGAACCACGTCGCAATCGCCGTGCCCGACCTGGAGGCCGCGAGCGCCCAGTACCGCACCACTCTGGGCGCCAATGTGCGCGCACCGCAGGACGAACCGGATCACGGCGTAACCGTCGTGTTCATCGACCTGCCCAATACCAAGATCGAACTCCTGTATCCGCTTGGTGACAATTCCCCGATCAAGGGTTTTCTTGAAAAGAACCCCTCAGGCGGGATCCATCACATCTGCTATGAGGTCGAGGATATCCTTGCCGCCCGCGACCGGCTGAAGGCAGAAGGCGCACGCGTGCTGGGAAGCGGAGAGCCGAAGATCGGCGCGCACGGCAAGCCGGTCCTGTTTCTGCACCCCAAGGATTTCAATGGCTGCCTGATCGAGCTGGAGCAGATCTGATGAACCTGACCGGCGGCATCGTCCTTTTCGCGGTCATCTGGTTTTTGGTGTTCTTCTGCGTGCTGCCCGTGCGCTTCAAAAGCCAGGACGAGGCCGGAGAGGTTGTGCCCGGCACGCCTGCGTCGGCACCGGCCGATGCGCAGATCGTGAAGAAGGCGAAAATCACGACCGCGATTACGGTGGTTCTGTGGGCCGTCTGCGCCTATGTCATCTTGTCGGGGATGGTGACGATCTATGATCTCGACTGGTTCGGGCGGCTGACACCGCCGCAGGGCTAACCCCGTGTCGGCTGCCCGGTCAGCCGATGAAAGATGTGGGTAAAGGTCGCTACCCCCAGAACCGGCACGATCAGGTTGATGAAGGGCAGTGACAGCGGCGCGGCCATCAGCGCGCCCGCCAGCCAGATGGTTCCCGCATTGGCCTTGCGCAGCGCTTGTGCCGCGCGCCGGTCCATTCGGCGATAGGCGACCGTCTGGAAATATTCCCGCCCCAGCAGATAACCGTTCACCGCCCAGAACAGGAGCGGTCCAAGCGGCCCCATGATCAGATAAAGCAGCAGCGCCACAGCGTTCACGGCGACAAGGACACCGAAGAAATTCACCGATCCGACAAGACTTTGATAAAAGCCGGGCGGCGAGGCGGGCGGCAGATCGGGATAGTGGCGATCCTCGACCGCGTCTGCGACCTGTTCCAAAAACAGCCCCGAAAAGAGCGCGGCAACCGGCACCATCAGGAAGATCGACAGCCCTGCCATCACGACCACCGCCCCCCAGCCCGCAATGTTGTCCAGCCCGTCGATCGTGCCGACCCACGGCAGGGTCAGGCTGTCGGGCAAGAGCCAGCCGAAAAGCTGCGACAGCGCGTAGGCGACCCCCGCCAGAAGCCCCGCAGCAAGCAAGATGCCAGCAAGGACCACCTTCAGGAACCGCCCGTCGCTCAGCTGGCCAAGCGCCGCAAGGAAGGAGGACAGGATCATGCTGCCACCCATGTAACGATCCGCGCAAGATCGGGGCGCGGCCGATCCGGGGGCACCGCACCTTCGGTGCCGATGTGGATGACACCCGCCACCCATTCGCCAGTGTGAAGGCCCAGCCCCCGTGTGGTGAAATCCGCGTCACCATACATCCAGCCGGTCAGCCAATTCGCCCCCCAGCCCGCTGCCTGCGCGGCATTCAGCAGCGTCAGGCAAACCGCCCCCGTAGACAGGATTTGTTCGGTCTGTGGAATTTTATCGGTCGGCCGCGGGGTTTTCACCACCACGATTGCAAGATTTGAATCGGTGAACTGCGCCACGCCCTTCGTGCTTCTGTCCGCATCCATGCCCAAAGCCTCCCCGCGTTCGCGGGCCAGTGCCGCCAGCCGGTCCAGCGCCGGTTTCTCCAGCACGATCAGCCGCCAGGGTTCCAGCTTGCCGTGGTCAGGCACCCGCACCGCCGCCGTCAAAATTGGCAAAAGCTGGTCGCGCGTCGGCACCGGCAATGTCAGCGTGCGTGCTGGCCGCGACCGGCGGGTCAGGAAGAAGTCCATCACCTCGGGGCGGGCGGCAAGGGGCGGTATCGTTTCAAGCATCACAAGGCTCCGAATGATTTTCCGACTATTTATGTCGCCAATCAAGCAAGGGCAAGGATCACAGGAAATAGGCGGCCAGCCTGTCGATATAGGCCGATAGATGCGCCTGCCATTCTGCCCCCGGCTGACGCGCCTCCAGCGCCGCGCCAAGCGGATCGGGCGCGCGGATCGCACTGCCGGTCAGTTCTTCCAGCACTGCATGACCACAGAAGGGCACATGCATCTCGGAATAGCCGCCCTCATGCACCAAGACGAGCCTACCCCCACAAAGCTCATCAGCGGCCCGCATCATCGCCCGCGTCATCTGGCGGAATGTTTCGGTCGTGGCCACCATCCGCCCCAATGGGTCGAAAGCCGAAGCGTCATAGCCACAGGCGACCACGATCAGTTCAGGCGCAAAACGGCGCAACGCGGGCAGCACGATGCGCTCCAATGTTTCCAGATAACTGGCATGCCCCGTGCCGGGCGGCAGCGGCAGGTTGATGTTGAACCCATGCCCCTTGCCTTCGCCCCGCGCGTTTGCAGCACCTGTATCGAGCGGATAGTTCCATTCCTGATGCAACGAGATGGTTAGAACCTCGGGGTCAGTCCAGAAGATCGCCTCGGTCCCATTGCCATGATGCACGTCCCAGTCGACCACCGCGACGCGGCGCACCAGCCCCGCCGCCTGTGCCGCGCGAATGCCAATGGCGATATTGTTGAACAGGCAAAAGCCATTCGGCCAGTCGGGCAACGCATGATGCCCCGGCGGACGCGACAAGGCATAGGAATTCTGCACCTGCCCCGACAGGACATCGAAAATCGCGGCCTTGGTCAAGCCGGCCGAAAGCGCGGCAATCTCGTAGCCGCCGCGCCCGAATGGTGTGCGCAGCCCAAGTTCGCCCCCGCCCGCGTCGGACGCTGCCTTGAATGTATCAAGATAGCTGGCAGGATGGACCCGCAACAAATCTTCACGCGTGGCCTCTGCCGCACTGCGGCTCTCCATCACCTGCGCCAGGCCAGTCACTTCGATCAGATTGCGCAACCGCCGCTTGGTTTCGGGATTTTCCGGCAGCCCGCCACCGGGCTGCACCAACCCGCCCGCAGGCGCTGTCAGCACATAGTTTCCCCCGCCATGCCAGAAGCAGCGCTCATCCGTGAAAAACCCAGTCGACATGCTGTCCTCCGCCGTTCCACGCAGAGCTTGCCCATGCCCCGTCCGGTAGCAAGGCCTTTCCGACGCGGCCCGCCAAAATCACCGGGCGGCGCATCAGCCGCGCAATCGCATCCAGCCGCGCCGAAAGCCCTTGCACGTGCAAGACGCTTGACTATAACCCGCGAAGTTTTGCGCTAAGGGGGCCGCCATGCCGAAGAGAACCGATATCAGATCCATCATGATCATCGGAGCTGGCCCCATCGTCATCGGACAGGCCTGCGAATTCGACTATTCCGGCGCACAGGCCTGCAAGGCGCTGCGGGAAGAGGGCTACCGGGTCATCCTGGTGAACTCCAACCCCGCGACGATCATGACCGACCCCGGTCTGGCGGACGCGACCTATATCGAACCGATCACCCCCGAGGTTGTTGCCAAGATCATCGAAAAGGAACGCCCAGACGCGCTTTTGCCGACGATGGGCGGTCAGACCGGCCTCAACACCTCGCTCGCGCTCGCCGACATGGGTGTGCTGGAGAAGTTCGGGGTCGAACTGATCGGCGCCAACCGCGAAGCCATCGAAATGGCCGAGGACCGCAAGCTTTTCCGTGAGGCGATGGACCGGATCGGGCTGGAAAACCCCAAGGCCACGATCATCGCCGCACCCAAGAAGCCCGATGGGCGCTATGACATCAACGCGGGCGTGCGCGAAGCAATCGAGGCCATCGAATATGTGGGCCTGCCTGCGATCATCCGCCCGGCCTTTACGCTGGGCGGCACCGGCGGCGGCGTCGCCTATAACCGCGATGATTACGAACGGATCGTGCGTTCGGGCCTCGACGCCAGCCCGGTGGCGCAGGTGCTGATCGACGAAAGCCTGCTTGGCTGGAAAGAGTATGAGATGGAGGTGGTGCGCGACACCGCTGACAATGCGATCATCATCTGTTCCATCGAAAACGTCGATCCGATGGGGGTCCATACCGGCGACAGCATCACCGTCGCCCCGGCCCTTACCCTGACCGACAAGGAATATCAGATCATGCGCAACGGCTCCATCGCCGTTCTGCGCGAGATCGGCGTCGAAACCGGCGGATCGAACGTGCAATGGGCGATCAACCCCAAGGATGGCCGCATGGTGGTGATCGAGATGAACCCCCGCGTCTCGCGCTCCTCGGCGTTGGCGTCGAAGGCCACGGGCTTTCCCATCGCCAAGATCGCGGCGAAGCTGGCCGTGGGCTATACGCTGGACGAGCTGGACAACGACATCACCAAGGTCACGCCCGCCAGCTTCGAGCCGACCATCGACTACGTCGTCACCAAGATTCCGCGCTTCGCGTTCGAGAAATTTCCAGGGTCGGAAGCGACGCTGACGACCGCGATGAAGTCGGTGGGCGAAGCGATGGCGATCGGTCGCACCATCCACGAATCGCTGCAAAAAGCGCTGGCATCGCTGGAAACCGGCCTGACCGGCTTTGATGAAATCGTGATCGAGGGCGCGCCGGATCGCGCAGCTATCATCAAGGCCATTTCGGCCCAGACACCCGACCGGATGCGCCTGATCGCGCAGGCCATGCGCCACGGGCTGTCGGACGACGAGATCAACCATGCGACGGCCTTCGACCCCTGGTTTCTTGCCCGGATCCGCGAGATCGTGGAAACCGAGGCAAAGGTGCGCAAGAACGGCCTGCCAGTGACGGCCGATGGCCTGCGGGCGCTGAAGATGATGGGCTTCACCGATGCGCGGCTGGCCAAACTGACCGGTCGCGACGAAGGCCAAGTCCGCCGTGCCCGTCGCAATCTGGGTGTGACCGCGGTCTTCAAGCGGATCGACACCTGCGCCGCCGAATTCGAAGCCCAGACGCCCTACATGTATTCCACCTATGAAGTGCCCGCGATGGGCGAGGTGGAATGCGAAAGCCGCCCGTCAGAGGCGAAAAAGGTTGTCATCCTCGGCGGCGGTCCGAACCGGATCGGCCAAGGGATCGAGTTCGACTATTGCTGCTGCCATGCCTGCTTCGCCCTGACGGCGGCGGGGTACGAGACAATCATGATCAACTGCAACCCCGAGACGGTTTCGACCGATTATGACACGTCCGACCGGCTCTATTTCGAACCGCTGACCTTTGAACATGTGATGGAAATCCTGCGGGTCGAGCAATCGGCAGGCACGCTGCATGGCGTCATCGTCCAGTTCGGCGGCCAGACGCCGTTGAAGCTGGCCAATGCGCTGCATGAGGAAGGCATCCCAATCCTCGGCACTACGCCCGACGCCATCGACCTCGCGGAAGACCGCGAACGGTTCCAGAAGCTTCTTAATGACCTCGAGCTGAAGCAGCCAGTGAACGGCATCGCCTCCTCCGATGAGCAAGCCATTGAAATCGCCGGCCGTGTCGGTTTCCCGCTGGTCATCCGCCCCTCTTACGTTCTGGGCGGTCGCGCGATGGAGATTGTGCGCGACATGGACCAGCTTCGCCGCTACATCACCACCGCAGTCTCTGTTTCCGGCAAGAACCCGGTTCTCTTGGACAGCTACCTTTCCGGCGCGATCGAGGTGGACGTGGACGCCCTGTCGGACGGCACGAATGTGCATGTCGCGGGCATCATGGAACATATCGAGGAAGCAGGCGTGCATTCCGGCGATAGCGCTTGTTGCCTGCCGCCGCATTCGCTGTCGCCCGAGACGGTCGAAGAGCTGAAAAAGCAAACCGTGCAGATGGCGCTGGCGCTGAAGGTCGTCGGCCTGATGAACGTGCAGTTCGCGATCAAGGACGGCGTGATCTTTGTGCTGGAGGTGAACCCCCGCGCCAGCCGCACCGTGCCTTTCGTGGCCAAGGCGACCGACAGCGCCATCGCCTCCATCGCCGCGCGGCTGATGGCGGGTGAGCCGCTCTCGAACTTCCCGCACCGCGCGCCCTATCCCGCCGGCGTCGGCCCCGACAGCCCGTTGCCGCTGGCCGACCCGATGACGCTCGCCA
>DAORUY010000119.1:0-8748 GCA_035433445.1 Paracoccaceae bacterium | reverse complement strand
GGCGCTGGTCGCGGGCACGCTGCGCGGAAATGCAGAGGTTCTGCTGCAAGAGCCGCGCCCCCTGCCCGATATCGCCAAAGGCGTCACCACGCCGGGCGGAATCACCTTGCAGCTACTCGATCATCTGGAAGGGCGGGGCGCGCTTTCCGCCTGGGGCGACGGGCTGGATGCCGTCCTGCGCCGGATCACATCGAAGGGCTGAGGGCGGCTGCAATCTTGCGCAACATGGCGATGTCACCCTCATAGACGCCGGGGTCTTCAAAGCCCCGGTCCGCGGCATTGACGGCCAGAACCACACCCGAAACCGGGTTGATATAGATGAACTGCCCATAGATGCCCTGCGCGATCACCTCGCCCGGTGCAGCGTTTGCCGGCACCCACCACTGATAGCCATAGTCGGCGCCGTCCTTTGCCTGCGGCCGGGTGGATTGCATCACCCAGCCGGCGGGCACGATCTGGCGGCCCTGCCATTGGCCGCCCTGAAGGATCATCTGGCCGAAACGGGCGTAATCGCGCGTGGTCATGTTCAACCCGCCCAGCACGAAGGCAACACCTTCGCCATCCGTCAGATAAAAGGGGGCCTTTTCCAGACCCATCGGGGCAAGGATACGGCTTTCGAGCAATTCGGGAATGTCCTTGCCTGTCGCGCCCCGGATCACCATGCCAAGCACATGCGTGTCGATGGAGACATAGTGCCAGCGCGTACCCGGATCGGCGGCGCGGCCGGTCAGACCGGCGGCAAATTCATCCATGGAGCCGCCAAGCGCCAGAACCCGGCCCATCCGGTTTATGTCGCTCCAGAAATCAAGATAGTCTTCGTTGAACGCAACGCCCGATGACATGGTCAGCACATCGTGAATGGTCGCGCCATCATAGGCCGATCCTTTCAGGAGGGGCGCATAGTCGACGACCTGATCATCCAGCGACTTGATAGCGCCTTCGGCCATGACGACGCCAAAGAGAGCCGAAAGAAGGCTTTTCGCCATCGACCAGCTGATGCGCAGATCCTCCGGCCCGGTGCCAAGGTAGTAACTTTCATGCACGATGTTGCCGTCCTTCAGCGCAACCAGTGCCGTGACCGACCGCTCGGTGATCCATTGCTGGGCCTCGGCGGGCAGGTCGGCCTGACCGGCCACAGGTAAGGGCGAAACCGGGCCATCGCCGAGCGACAGCGGCCGATACAGGAAGAGCCGGTCCATATGGCTGAAGTTCTGAACGATACGGTCGGCGTCAAACAGGCTGTTGACCGCCAGCAGGCGGGCGACTTCCTCACGCTTCCACAGGCCAGTGAAGGCGAGCAGAAGGACGAGGATCAACAGGATCGCGGAAAGTCTTTTTGCCCAGCGACGCATGGTTTTCCCCCAACGGCTGTCTGGAGGATCACCACCAGTGATACCGCGCTTCAAGACTTACGCAGCGTCAGATCGCAGCAGGCCGTGATCGCCGAAATGGTTCGGGAAGAAAGCGGCGGCGCAGGAATGCACGGTCGAGAGCGCCTCCTGCCGGCTGTAAGGGGTGTTCATGGTCATCAGATCAAGCCAGACGCCTTCGGTCGTGACCCGGATGACCCGCGCGGCGCGGATGGGATCATAGCGATAGCCGCCTTCGGCTTTCAGCTCGGCACACAGGGTTTCGAGAACCTGAAGATAGGCTGCATCGTTTGATCCGCATTGTTCCTGATAAAGCGGGCGGCATTGCGCCTCGCCCCAGAAGGCGCACCAGGCCGACAATTTCGCGTCGGTGCAGATGGCGGTATTGAAGTCTGCGCGCAGGAGGGCATCCAGCCTCTGTGCTGGTCCAGGCCCCGCCGCAGTCAACGCTTCGGTCCAGTTAAGCCGGTATTCTTCGGCCAGCCAGAGAAGCGTTTCGGACAGGAGCTTTTCCTTGGTCTGGAAGTGAAAATTCACCAGCCCGTGTGACAGACCCGCCTGATTTGCCACATCGGTCAGGGTGGTGCGGGCATACCCCCGCACGGCAATGGTTTCGATGGTGGCGTCGATCAGCTGCGCCCTGCGTGCCTCGCGGCTCAGCTTGCGGGGGGTGTGCGGTGTGTCGGAGGGCGGGGTGGTGGTCTGCTGATCCATCCGGCGTCCTTCAGGGTTCCGTTCCGGGCATACATAGCCCCAGTGGCCCGTGCTGCAAGTGAAAATGTGTCATTCTGGATGGCCAGTCAATATTCTGATTGACAGGCCAGTCAAAATGAAACTAGCATTTCCGCCAAGACGTGAACAGCAGGTGGGGAATAGTTTATGCGCGCAGCACCGGGTCGCACACTGGCCAGATCCAATGCGCAGTTTCAGCGCGCGGTGAAGAAGCTGCCGCTGGGTGTGTCGTCGACCTTCCGCTACTGGGGTGATGACCGTACGATCTATGTCGATCATGGCAAGGGCGGGCGCACCTGGGACATCGACGGAAACTGCTATGTCGATTACCGGCTGGGCTATGGCCCGGCGATTCTTGGCTATGCAGATGACCGGGTGGATGCGGCGGCAAGGAAGGGCATGGAAGTCGGCGGCGTCTTTGCGCTGTCGACCGAGCGTGAACTGATCGTGGCCGAGCGGATTTCCAAGATGGTGCCGGCGGCGGAGCTGGTACGCTTTTCAAACTCCGGGACCGAGGCGGTGATGGCCGCGCTTCGGCTGGCCCGCGCCTATACCGGACGCGAAAGTTATCTGCTGGTGGAAGGCGGCTATCACGGCCTTTTTGACGCGGCCATGTGGATGTCGAACATGGAGGAGTGGGATCTTGGTTCGAACCGCGACCCGGAGCTTGTGCCCTATGGCAAGGGCATTCCCGAAACGGTCAAGAAGCTCACGCACATCACGCCTATGAACGACTTTCAGCGGTTGGAAGACATGTTCAGGAAGCATGGCGACAAGCTGGCCGCGATGCTGATCGAACCCATTCAGGGCAACTGCTGTTCGATCATGGCATCGGTGGACTATGTCCGGCTTGCCCGCGAACTCTGCACCAAATATGGCGTCATGCTGATCATCGACGAGGTCAAATCTGGCTTCCGTGTCGGCAAGAGCGGCATCCAGGGTCTGATGGGTGTCACCCCAGACATCACCACCTTCGCCAAGGCGGTGGCCAACGGCTATCCGATATCGGTTGTGGCGGGCCGCGAAGAGGTGATGCGCACCTTCCGCTATGGCGGCGCCTCGCACGGCGGCACCTACACGGCACATTCCGTTTCGCTGGCGGCAGCAGAGGAAACCCTGCGCATCCTTGATGAGACGCCTGCGCTGGAAACACTGGCCAACTATGGTGAACGGCTGAAGGCGGGGATTTCCAATATCCTGAACGCGCGCGGTATCGTGCATTCCTACACCGGCCATCCTTCGATGTTTGGCCTGTTCTTTGCCGAAACGCCCCCCGACAATTATCGCGCCTGGAAGACCTCGGACTATTCGTTCTACGACCGGATGGCCTATCATCTGCATGACCTGAACATCATCGTCGAACCAGACTCGCGCGAGCCGTGGTTCATGTGCGAAGCCCATGGCCATGACGCAACCTGCCTGACGGACACGCTGAAGGCAGTTGAGGTCGCCGTCGACCTGACACTGGAACATTTCGAGCAAGAGGCGCAGCGCGCATAAGGATGGTCGCCCCCGTACGCAACACCGGGCGTCGCAGTAGCAGAGGCAAAAGCATGACGGCCCATCATCACCCGGACTCGCCGCTTCTTGACCATTGTCCCGCGACGCTGCCGTCCCATGCCTATTTCGATACGGACTGGTATGCGCGGGAGCAGCGCACCATCTGGGCCCGGAATTGGGTGGCGGTGGGGCGGTTGAACGACCTGAAGCCCGGCTCGATGCGTCGCCACCGGATCGGGGCGGCGAGCGTAATCTTGTGCCGGGCGGCGGACGGCGCGCTTTCGGCCTTTCACAACATGTGCCGCCATAGGGGTGCGGCGCTGTGTGCCGAGGACGAACAGCCGCTGGGCAAGCTGATCACCTGCCGATATCACGCCTGGTCCTATGCGGCCACGGACGGCCGGCTTGTGGCGACGGGCCATGCCCACCCGACCGAGGATTTTCGCAAGGATGATCACGGGCTGGTGCCGGTCAGCGTCACGGTCTGGGAGGGGTTCGTTTTCCTGAACCTTTCGCAAAACCCCGGCCCGCTTATGCCCGACATGGGCCTTGATTACCTGACGAACTGGCCGATGGAGAGCCTGATCACCGGACACCGAGCGGTCAAGGATCTGAAGTGCAACTGGAAGGTCTTTTGGGAAAATTACAACGAATGCCTGCATTGTCCGGGTGTTCACCCTGAATTGTGCGATCTGGTGCCGGTCTATGGCGCAGGGGTGATGGGACAGAGGGAAAGGCCCGACTGGACCCCTGAGGAACCTTACCAGCCCCCGCTGAGAGAGGGCGCCGCCACTTGGACGACGGATGGCAAACCCTGTGGCCCGGAATTTGCAGGCCTGACCCCGCGGGAGCGGCAGAACGGCTACAACTTCGTCACGCTTTATCCCGCGATGTTCGCCGTCGCCCACGTGGACTATGTCCGCGCCGTCTATATCGAGCCGACGGGGCCAGAGACCACGCGCCTGACCGCCGAATGTTATTTCCCGCAAGAAACGCTCGATCAACCAGGGTTCGATGCGGCCAAGGTCGCGGCTTTTGCCAAGATCGTGATGGCGCAGGACGCGGAAGTGGCCGAGCTCAATCAGGCGGGGATTCGTTCGCCCGCCTATCGGCACGGCACGCTCATGCCCGAGGAATATGCCATCCACGATTTCCACGGGTGGATCTTGCGCCAGATGGAGGATCAGCCATGAACAAGGTCGTTCAACATGCCCTGACGATTCCGAACGACTGGGATCGTCGCGGCCTGCCGGGTTGGACCTATCATTCGGACGCGCTGTTCGCGCTTGAACGCACCGAGCTGTTCTTGAAGCACTGGCAGATCGTTGGCCATGTGAACGACATTCCGGCGCCCGGCGACTGGCTTTCGTTCGATCTTCTGGGGGAACGGGCGTTGATCGTCCGCGGCAAGGATGATGTGGTGCGGGCGTTTCACAACCTGTGCCGTCATCGCGGCGCGCGGGTTGTCGATGGTGTGTCGGGGCACTGCAAGGGAGCGATGGTCTGCCCGTTTCACGGCTGGGTCTACAACCTCGACGGCAGTTTGCGCGGTGCGGCGCGGCCAGAGACATTCGGCGACATGGACCGCGACAAGTTCGGGCTGAAACCGATCGAGATGGAAGTCTGGCATGGCTTCATTTTCATCCGCTTCTTGCCGGGGGGGCCGCAACCGTCAGTGGCGGAATGGCTTCAGCCCTATGACGCGGACTTCACCGCCTTTCGGGCGGCGGGTGTGCTGCCGACCACCAAACCTGACTGGGGCACCGTCCTGCCGGTCAACTGGAAATCGGTGCGCGATGTGGACAACGAGGGCTATCATGTCGCGCTTGCCCATCCGGCGCTTCAGGATCTTTACGGACGAAGCTATCACGACATCTTTCATGCCAGCGGCCTGGCCCAGTCGAACGCAACCTTCGGTGACAGGCCGGGTCGGCGTTGGTCGGTGCAGCGGTATGTGGATCTTTCGCCGCGTCACGACTGGCTGCCCGAACATCTGCGTCGGGCCTGGAATTACTATGGACTGTTCCCGAACGCGGTTTTCATCTTCACGCCCGAAACCGTCCAGTTCTATCAGGAAATCCCCATCTCGGCGCGCGAGACCCGGATTACCGGAACGCTGTACAGGCAGCCAGACGAAAGCCGCCAAGCCCGGGCGGCGCGCTATCTTGCCTATCGGATAGACCGCGAAACCTCTCGCGAGGATCAGCAGCTGACCATCTGGTCGAACGAGTCGATGAAATCATCGGCCTTTGACGGCTTCCATCTGTCTGATCTGGAATATGGGGTGCGGTTCCACCACGATCATTTGCGCCAAATCCTGCCTGTCATGTGCATGGATCAGCCTCCGGCGGAACAACTAATCGCCGCCGCCAATCATAATTTACTTCTCTTGGCCCGCGAATCGGAGTCAAATTGATCAAATTATTCAAAACCGACAGAGGTCGGGTCACAGCGTGGGGGAGAAACCGATGAGATTTAACCGCCGTCAGACCTTTGCTGCGTTGGGTGCCACCCTGGCGATGCCCTATGTCCGGCCATCCTGGGCGCAGTCAAGCACCGTCAATGTCTACAATTGGGCCGACTATATCGGTGAAACCACACTTGAGGATTTCGAGGCAGCGACCGGCATCGGCGTCGTCTACGATACTTATTCATCGGCCGAAGAGATGCAGGCCAAGATGCTGGCCGGATCGACGGGCTACGATGTGGTGGATCATTCGGGCCTGAACATGCCGCAGGTCATCACCGCAGGCGTCTATCAGAAGCTTGACAAATCGAAGCTGCCGAACTGGAAGAACCTTGATCCGGCGATCCTGAAAATCATGGAAGGTTGGGATCCGGGCAATGAATATGGCGTTCCCTACATGTGGGGTTCGGTCGGTTTCACCTTCAACCTCGATCTGGTGAAAGAACGCCTGCCCGACGCCGATCTGGAAAGCATGGACATCATTTTCAAACCTGAGAATGCCGAAAAGCTGGCCGATTGCGGCATCTCGATCCTCGACAGCCCGACGGACATCATGCTGATGGTGCTGACCTATCTGGGGCTGGACGGCAATACGACCAACGTGGCCGACTACGACAAGGTTGTCAAAGCGTTCAAGGCGATCCGCCCCCACATCCGCACCTTCGACAATACCAACTACCTTAACGCCATACCGAACGGCGAACTCTGTGTGATCAACAACTGGTCCGGCGATTATGGCGTCGCCAAATCACGTGCCGCCGAAGCCGGGATCGACATGAACCTTGCCTATTTCGTGCCGAAAACCGGGGCGCCGATCTGGGTGGACTGCATGGCGATCCCCGCCGATGCACCAAACGCCGACAATGCGCACAAGTTCCTTGATTTCATGATGCAGCCCGAAGTCATCGCGGCCTGTACCAACTTTACCGGCTATGCCAACGCGAATGTCCCGGCGCTCGAATTTGTTGACGAGGCAATCCGCACGGACCCGGCCGTCTATCCAGACGAGACGGTAAAAAGCCGTCTGTGGGCACCAAACGCCTTCACCGAGGAACAGGACCGCGCCATCACGCGCGCCTGGAGTGAGATCAAGACAGGCTGAGCCTGAATAAGAACAGTGCGCGGAGCAATCATGCAGACGATGACGCAAGCTTCGGCCACGTCCCTGCCGTCTATTCGTATCGACAATGTGTCGAAGTCGTTTGGTAGCTTCAAAGCGGTCGACACCGTCAGCCTTGATATCGCGAAGGGCGAGATATTCGCGCTACTCGGCGGATCGGGCTGTGGAAAGACCACGCTCTTGCGGATGTTGGCGGGGTTCGAAGTGCCGACGAGCGGGCGCATCTTCCTTGACGGACAGGACATGACCGGCGTTCCGGCCTATGAGCGCCCGGTGAACATGATGTTCCAAAGTTATGCGCTTTTTCCGCATATGACGGTCGAGGGCAATGTGGCCTACGGCCTGAAGCACGAAAATATGAGCGCCGCCCAGCGAAAGGATCGGGTGCGCGAAATGCTTGATCTGGTGCAACTGACCGACTTTGGCCATCGCAAACCACACCAGATATCCGGCGGCCAGCGACAGCGTGTTGCGCTCGCACGGGCGTTGGCTAGGGCGCCGAAGTTGCTTTTGCTGGATGAACCGCTGGCGGCGCTGGACAAGAAACTGCGCGAACATACCCAGTTCGAGCTGATGAACATCCAAACCAAGACCGGCGTTACGTTCGTGGTTGTCACGCACGATCAGGAAGAAGCGATGATTCTGTCCGACCGGATGGCAGTGATGGATAAGGGCCAAGTTCGCCAGGTCGGCTCGCCGACCGATATCTATGAATATCCCGGCAACAAGTTCGTCGCGGGCTTCATCGGGTCGATCAACTTTGCGGAAGGTCGCGTGACGGATCTGAACAGCGGGCTGGCGTCGGTGGACGTGCCCGCGATGGGCGGGCGCATGTCGGCCCGCGCTGTGGCGGGCATTGGGGTGGGCGACAGCGTAACGCTCGCGGTTCGGCCCGAGAAAATCACCATCAGCCGCGACCGCCCGGATACCGGCAATGCGATGGAGGGGGTCGTGAGCGACCTTGGCTATTTCGGCAAGGATTCGCTATACAAGGTGGCCTTGGCCAGCGGAACGGTCCTGTCGGTCAGTTCGGTGAACGCCCGCCGCGTGGGTGAAAGCGGGAGGGTGGCGGACTGGGAGGACAAGGTCTGGCTGTCGTTCGACCCGGCTTCGGCAATATTGCTGAAGGAATAGGGGAAATGACGACAGACCTGTCCACCCCCCCTGCATCAGCCGCCGCATCTAGCCGAGATGGCGCGTTGATGCGCTGGTTCAATGCGCGCGGCTGGGCAGACATCACCATCGCGACACCCTACCTTTGGCTGTTGATCTTCTTCCTGGTCCCGTTCCTGATCGTGGTGGCGATGAGCCTTGCGACACGCACGCCCACCTCGCCGCCCTTCTCGTTCGGCGTCGATGGCGGAGGGCTGGACTACAGCAACTTCGCGCGCCTGTTTCAGGACGATCTCTATGTGCGCGCGCTGATCACCTCGGTGAAGAATGCGGCGCTGGCGACGATCCTGTGCCTTCTGGTTGGCTATCCGATGGCGCTGGGCCTGACGCGGGTTTCGCGATCGTCGCGCAATATCCTGTTGATGCTGGTGATCTTGCCCTTCTGG
>DAORUY010000118.1:0-8762 GCA_035433445.1 Paracoccaceae bacterium | reverse complement strand
CGCGGCGGGTTCTGGCGCGGATCGAAAGCGGAAAGGGGACCGATGACCGATCTGACTCTGCCTGATGCCCGCCCTAAGGGTACGCTGGCGCGCCTGATGCGCCGGCCGGCGGCCGTTGTCGGCCTTGCCATCATCTGTGCGACGGTCATCGGTGCTGCACTGGCGCCTTGGATTGCACCTTTTGATCCGGCTGCGCAGATGTTCGACGGGCTGACGATCGAGGGCGCCCCCATGCCACCGGGCGGCGCCTATGCGCTTGGCACCGACCTTCTGGGGCGCGACCTTCTCAGCCGGATCCTTTATGGCGCGCGTACCTCGCTGGTGATCGGGGTGGTGGCGAACGGACTGGCGCTGCTGATCGGCACGCTGGTTGGGCTGACGGCCGGATATTTCCGCGGCTGGATCGGTGCGGTTCTGATGCGGTTCACTGACCTGATGATGGCCTTTCCGGCGCTGTTGCTGGCAATCTGCCTGGCCGCGATCTTCCATCCCTCGCTCTGGATCGTGGCGCTTGTCATCGCGCTGGTGAATTGGGTGCAGACGGCGCGGGTGATCTACACCGAGACGACAGCGCTGGCCGAAGCCGAATTCATCGCCGCCGAAAAGACGCTGGGCGCGGGCACGGGCCGCATCTTGTGGAACCACCTTTTGCCCCACCTTGTGCCGACGATCATCGTCTGGGGGACTTTGGGCATTTCGACCACGGTGCTGCTGGAGGCGACATTGTCCTTCCTTGGGGTGGGCGTGCAGCCGCCGACCCCAAGCTGGGGCAATATCATCTTCGAAAACCAGACCTATTTTCAGGCCGCGCCCTGGCTCGTGTTCTTTCCCGGCGCGGCGATCCTGATCCTGGCGCTGGCCTTCAACCTTCTGGGCGATGCCTTGCGTGAAGAGCTTGATCCCAAGCAACGGGGGCGGGGCTGATGGCCGGTTATCTGCTGCAACGGCTGATCCAGTCCGCGCTGATCCTTCTGGGGGTCAGCTTCATCACATTCTTTCTGCTTTTCGTCCTGCCCGCCGATCCGGTCCGCCAGATTGCCGGGCGTGCCGCAACCGCGGAAACCGTCCAGAATATCCGCGAACAGCTTGGCCTAGACCGGCCGTTTTTGGTGCAATATGGCCGGTATCTTGCAGCGCTTTTGCAAGGCGATCTCGGGCGGTCTTACCTGCAAAAATCGCAAGTCTCCGAACTTATCGCCGCGCGCCTGCCCGCCACGCTTCTGCTGATGGCGGCGGGCATCTTCTGTGAGCTGCTGTTCGGTCTGGCCATGGGTATCATCGCGGCGCTGCGGCGGGGGCGGGTGGCGGATCAGGGGCTGATGCTGACATCCTTTGTTGCCGTATCTGCCCCGCAGTTCGTGGTGGGCCTGTTGCTGCTTTATGTCTTCGCGGTCCGGCTCGGCTGGTTTCCGATCGGCGGTTACGGCACGGCCGCGCACCTCGTGCTACCTGCCGTCACGCTCGGGATCCTTGGGTCGGGTTGGTATGCGCGGATGATGCGTTCCTCGATGATCGAAGTTTTGCGCGCCGACTATATCCGCACCGCCCGCGCCAAAGGGCTGACCCGCACCCGCGTCGTCCTGCGCCATGCGGTGCCGAACGCCATTCTGCCGGTCATCGCCATGATCGGCATCGACATCGGCGTCTTTATGGGGGGCGTGGTGGTGGTGGAAAGCGTCTTCGGTTGGCCCGGAATCGGGCAGCTGGCCTGGCAGGGAGTTCAGCGCGTTGACATCCCGATCATCATGGGGGTCACGCTGGTTTCGGCCTTCTTCATCGTCATGGGTAATCTGCTGTCCGACCTGATCGCCCCGCTGATGGATCCACGTATCCGATTGAAATAACTTGAATAACCAACAGGAGAGAGAGAATGAAAAAACTGCTCGCGACGACAGCCATTGCACTTTCGCTCGCCCTTCCAGTGGCGGCGCAAGACTATACGCCCGACCCGAACGCCAAGGCGGGTGGCGCCATCACCATCACCTACAAGGATGATGTGGCGACGCTCGACCCGGCCATCGGTTACGACTGGCAGAACTGGTCGATGATCAAATCGCTGTTTGACGGGCTGATGGACTATGTGCCCGGCACCACCACCCTGCGCCCCGGCCTTGCCGAAAGTTATGAGATTTCTGGCGATGGTCTGACCTATACGTTTCATCTGCGCGCCGGCGTGACATTCCACAACGGGCGCGCGATGACGGCCGAGGATGTGAAATATTCGCTCGACCGGGTGACGAACCCCGCAACCCAGTCGCCCGGCGCAGGCTTCTTTGGGTCGATCAAAGGGTTCGACAAGATGTCGGACGGATCGGCCACGTCGCTGGAGGGCGTGACGGTCGTGGATCCCGCAACTGTCAAAATCGAACTTTCACGACCCGACGCGACCTTCCTGCATGTCATGGCTATCAACTTTTCGTCCGTTGTGCCGAAAGAGGTGGTCGACGAATTTGGCGCTGACTTTGGCAAGCATCCGGTCGGCACCGGGGCTTTCAAGCTGGCGGAATGGACGACGGGGCAAAGGCTCGTCTTCGAAAAGAACGCCGACTATTGGCGCGAGGGCGTACCCTATCTCGATCAGGTGCTGTTCGAGGTCGGTCAGGAGCCGGTCGTGGCCCTTCTGCGCCTTCAGAACGGCGAGGTCGACGTGCCCGGCGACGGTATTCCGCCCGCGAAATTCCAGGAGGTGATGGCCGATCCGGCGCAGGCCGAACGGGTGGTGCAGGGCGGTCAGCTGCACACCGGCTATGTCACGATGAACGTGACCACGCCGCCCTTCGACAATGTGAAGGTCCGCCAAGCGGTGAACATGGCGATCAACAAGGACCGGATCATCCAGGTGATCAACGGCCGCGCCAAGCCTGCAACCCAGCCGTTGCCGCCTTCCATGCCCGGCTATACCGAAGGCTATGCCGGATATGCCTATGATCCCGAAGCGGCCAAGGCGCTGCTGGCCGAGGCAGGAGTGGGCGAGGGGTTCGAGACGGATCTCTACGTGATGAACACCGATCCCAACCCGCGCATCGCCCAGGCGATCCAGCAGGATCTGGCGGCCATTGGCATCACGGTCAATATCCAGTCGCTTGCCCAGGCGAACGTGATCGAGGCCGGGGGCGCGGGGACGGCACCGATGATCTGGTCGGGCGGTATGGCCTGGATCGCAGATTTTCCGGATCCGTCAAACTTCTACGGGCCGATCCTCGGCTGCGCTGGCGCGGCCGAAGGCGGCTGGAACTGGTCGAAATACTGCAATGCCGGTCTGGATACCGCCGCTGCCGCCGCAGATGCCATGTCGGACCCGGCAAAGGCCGCTGACCGTCTGAAAGCCTGGTCTGATGTCTATATGAAGGTGATGGAAGATGCGCCTTGGGCCCCGGTCTTCAACGAGGAGCGCTATACGATGAAATCGCCCCGCATGGGTGGAGACGACAACCTTTACGTCGATCCCGTGTCGATCCCAGTGAACTACGACTATGTTTATGTGACCGAGTAAGCCCATGTGCAAAGACTGCAACTATACGATCCACGGCGCGCAGCACCATTTCGGCTGGGACAACTCCTTGGCCCCGGCGCTGCGCGCCGATCCCGGATCGACGATCCTTTTTCACTGTCACGACAGTTCGGCGGGCCAGCTAGGCCCGTCGTCCACGGTGGGCGATGTTGTGTCTCTCGACTTCGGCAAGATCAACCCGGTCTCCGGCCCGATCTATGTCGAAGGGGCGATGCCGGGGGATGCCTTGAAGGTCACGATCGGCGGATTCACCCCTAACCGTTTCGGCGGCAAGGGGTTTGGCTGGACGGCGAACATTCCCGGCTTCGGGCTATTGGCCGACCAGTTTGCCGAACCGGCGCTGAATATCTGGTCCTATGACGCCGACAGTCTGGCCCCCGCGCTGTGGGGCAAAACCGGCAAAGTGGCTTTAAAGCCCTTCGCGGGCACGATCGGCTGCGCCCCGGCAGAGGCCGGGTTGCACTCGGTCGTCCCGCCGCGTCGGGTGGGGGGCAACCTCGATATCCGCGATCTTTCGTCTGGGACGGTCCTTTACCTGCCGGTGGAGGTCGCGGGCGCCTTGTTCAGCGTGGGTGATACCCATGCCGCACAGGGCGACGGCGAAGTCTGCGGCACCGCGATCGAAAGCCCGATGGATGTGGTCCTGACCCTTGATCTGGTGAAGGGCGCCAACCTGAAGACGCCGCGCTTCACCACGCCCGGCCCGGTGACGCGGCATCTTGACGCCAAGGGGTATGAGGCGACGACGGGCATCGGCCCGGACCTGATGCAGGCCGCGCGCGACGCGGTGGCGCATATGGTTGATCTTCTGACAGCAAGCCACGGCATGTCGGCGGTCGATGCCTACATGCTCTGTTCGGTGGCGGGTGATCTGAAGATCTCGGAAGTTGTCGATATGCCGAACTGGGTCGTCAGCTTCTATTTCCCGCGTTCGGTCTTTGAATGAGCGACAATGAAAACTCGGCCGGGGCGCCCGACGCCCCGGTGCTGGCGGTCGAAGGTCTTTCGGTCGCGGCGCGTGGGGAAGGGGGGCTGACCCCGCTTGTCGAGCATCTGTCCTTCACCCTTGCGCGCGGCGAGGTGCTGGCCATTGCCGGTGAAAGCGGGTCGGGAAAGTCCATCACTTCGCTGGCAATCATGGGGCTTCTGCCTGTGCCCGCCGTGCGTGTGACCCAGGGCCGGATCCGGCTTGGCGCGCATGACCTGACCACCCTGCCTGAGCGTGAAATGCGGGCCATTCGCGGCAACCGCATCGCGATGATCTTTCAAGAACCCATGACCTCTCTCAACCCGGTGATGACGGTGGGCGCCCAACTGGCGGAGGCACTGTCCGCCCACGCCGCCCTGACCCGGCGCGAGGCGCGTATCCGCGCGGTGGCCGCGCTCAAATCCGTGCGCATCTCGGAGCCCGAGCGGCGGCTATCGCAGTATCCGCACGAACTGTCGGGCGGGATGCGTCAGCGGGTGATGATCGCCATGGCGCTGGCGCTTAAGCCCGACGTGCTGATCGCCGATGAACCGACGACCGCGCTGGATGTCACCGTTCAGCGCGAAGTGCTCGATCTGCTACGCGATTTGAGGCGTGAAACCGGAACGGCGATCATCCTGATCACGCATGACATGGGCGTGGTGGCCGAAATGGCCGACCGGGTGATCGTGATGAAATCCGGCCGCATGGTCGAGGAGGGCCCAGTGCGGCGCCTGTTCGCCGCACCAGAGCAGGCCTATACGCGCGACCTTCTGGCCGCGGTTCCGCGTATGGGGGCGGGCGCGCAGCGGGGCAGGCCGGTGCCAGATACGCCCCCCGTCGCGCGGCTGGACGATGTGCAGGTGCGTTTCGACCTGAAGGGCGGGATCTTGGGCCGAACCACCCATCGTGTCCACGCCGTTGAACATGTGAGCTTCGACATCCGGCAGGGGGAAACGTTCGCACTGGTGGGCGAAAGCGGGTGCGGCAAAAGCTCCATCGCGCGCGCCATGGCAGGGTTGGTGCCGCATCATGGCCGGATCGAGATTGCCGGGCGAACGCTGGGCACGCTCGACCGCGACGGGCTTAAGAGCTTGCGCCGCGATATCCAGATGGTTTTTCAAGACCCCGCCGCCGCGCTTGACCCCCGGATGCGCGCCGCCGATCTGGTGGGCGAGCCCCTCGTCATCCACGGGATCGGCGACCCGGCTGAACGGCACGCACAGGTGGCCGATCTTTTCGCCCGCGTCGGGCTCACCTCGGCGCAGCTGGACCGTTATCCGCATGAGTTTTCGGGCGGCCAGCGCCAGCGGTTGTGCATTGCCAGGGCACTGGCGCTCAGACCCAGGCTGATCATCGCTGACGAAAGCGTCTCGGCGCTTGATGTGTCGGTGCAGGCGCGGGTTCTGGCACTTCTTGAAGAACTGAAGCGCGATTTCGGCATCGGTTATCTCTTCATCAGTCACGACATGGCGGTGGTCGAGAATATCGCGGACCGGGTCGGCGTGATGTATCTGGGGCAGATCGTCGAATTGGGCAGCCGCGCCCAGATTTTCGACAATCCCCGCCATCCCTATACAAAGCGCCTGATAGAGGCCGTTCCGGTGCCTGATCCGGCCCATATCCGTTCCCCCGCTACGCGCCTTGCGGGTGAAGTGCCAAGCCCGGTATTGCCCGTTGGCCAGTCCCCTGTCCGCCTGCGCCTCAGGGATGTCGGGCAAGGACATCTGGTGGCTGAATGACCCCAAGGGCTTGAGGTCTGCCCCGCCGCATCCTAGGAATGGGCTAGGGCAAAAGGAGTGCGCGCCATGCGGGTATACAGCGATCTGGCCGACGCGGTGGGAAAGACCCCGCTCATCCGGCTGAACAAGGCCAGCGAGCTGACAGGCTGTGAAATTCTTGGCAAGGCGGAGTTCCTCAACCCCGGCCAGTCGGTGAAGGACCGCGCGGCGCTTTACATTATTCGCGATGCGGTGGCGAAAGGCCGTCTGAAGCCGGGTGGCACCATTGTGGAGGGTACGGCGGGCAACACCGGGATCGGGCTTGCGCTGGTCGGAAGCTCCATGGGCTTCAAGACCGTGATCGTCATTCCCGAAACCCAGAGCCAGGAAAAGAAGGACATGCTGCGTCTGGCCGGGGCAGAGCTGGTTCAAGTGCCCGCAGCGCCCTATTCAAATCCGAACAATTATGTCCGCTATTCAGGCAGGCTGGCTGAGAAACTTGCACAAACCGAACCAAATGGCGCGATCTGGGCTAACCAGTTCGATAATGTCGCCAACCGGCAGGCCCACCTCGAAACCACCGGCCCGGAAATCTGGGAACAGACCGGCGGCAAGGTTGACGGATTTGTCTGCGCAGTTGGTTCCGGCGGTACCCTTGCGGGCATTGCAATGGCCTTGCAGCCCAAAGGCGTCAAAATCGCGCTGGCCGATCCCGAGGGCGCGGCGCTGCATTCCTTCTACACGACCGGAACGCTCAAGGCCGAAGGCTCGTCGATCACCGAAGGGATAGGCCAGGGGCGGATCACCGCGAATCTCGAGGGAATCACGCCCGACATGTCGTTCCGCATTCCTGACAGCGAGGCGCTTCCCGTCGTCTTTGATCTGCTGGCGGAAGAGGGGCTGTGTCTGGGCGGATCGTCTGGCATCAACGTCGCTGGCGCGATCCGCATGGCGCGCGTCCTTGGGCCGGGCCATACGATCGTCACCATCCTGTGTGACTACGGCAACCGCTATCAGTCCAAACTGTTCAATCCGGATTTCCTGCGCGCCAAGGGGCTGCCGGTGCCCGAATGGCTGGACCGTGACCCGCAGGAATTGCCCTCGGTCTTCGAAGGCTGATGCGGTTCTTCCGCCTCCTGCTGATTGTTGTCTTCTCCGCACTGGCGGTGGCCGGGCCGTTGACTGGCTTAGTGCCCGCAGCCTACGCACAGGACGATCCGGCACCGGATTATACCACTTGGGAAAAAGAAGCCGTCATGGCCGAGGAGGTCATCGCAGCCGGACGCGCCTCCAATAGCGCACTGGAAGAGATGCGCCTGCGCATCGTCGCCTGGCGGGCCAAGTTTGACACGGCACGGGCAACCAACGCTCCCCAGATCGAAACGGTCAAGGCGCAGATCGCCGCGCTCGGGGCGCCCCCGGCGGACGGCACGACCGAAGATCCGGGCATTGCCCTGCGTAGACGTGAACTGAACGAAACGCTTGCCCGGCTTCAGGCACCCGGGGTCGAGGCCGGTGCGGCCTTCACCCGTGCCGAAGGGATAGTCCGGCAGACCGATGCGCTGATCCGCGACCGTCAGGCCAAAGAACTTCTGCGACTGATGCCGTCGCCCGCGAACCCTCTGCACTGGCCGTCTGGCGTCGCGGTGCTGACGCAGGGTCTGAAGACGCTTTGGGCCGAAATCGATACGTCTTGGAACAACCCCGCTCGGCGCGCGGAACTGCGCAACTCAGCACCGCTGACCGTATTGGCGGTGGTGCTTGCAGTGTTCTTGATGTGGCGCGGGCCGGGGTTCATGGAACGCCTGTCCATACGGCTTCAGACCCGCGCGTCGATGCGGGCGCGCAATGTCGTCGCGGCTCTCGTCTCGCTCGGGCAGGTCGTGGTTCCGGTCATCGGCATGCTGCTGTTGACGATCGGCTTCATTGCCACGGGCATTCCCGGCCCGCGCCTTACGGCGCTGGCGTCGGCCTTGCCGAATGCGGCTTTCAGCTTTTTCTTCGCGCGTTGGCTGGGAAGCTGGCTTTTCCCCGATGATGCCCGTGTCACCGGACCAAAGCTGATCGAACAGGCCAGCGAAGCGCGCTTCCATTCGATGATGATCGGGCTTTTGTCCGCCGCGGAGGTGTTGCGCGCCGCCTTCACCACCGAAGTGCGCCCGCCCCTCAGCCAAGCCGCCCAAGCCGTGTGGCTGGCGCCGCTGGTGTGCGGGGTGGCGATCTTCATCTTCCGGCTGGGCATGCTGATGCGTCGGCATGTATCGAGCGATACGGCCCATGGCGGCGAGGCGATGCTGTTTCGCAACCGCCTTGTCAGTCTCTTCGGCACGG
This sequence comes from Paracoccaceae bacterium, assembly GCA_035433445.1. Lineage (GTDB taxonomy): Bacteria > Pseudomonadota > Alphaproteobacteria > Rhodobacterales > Rhodobacteraceae > TMP-24. The sequence continues at coordinate 232 of DAORUY010000118.1, read as the reverse complement.
CGATGGTCGTGGTGTCGCTGGTGGCGCCCCTGCTGGCGATCATCGGCTATGTCACAGCGGCCAACGCGCTGATCTGGCCATTGGTCGGTTCACTGGCGCTGATCGGTCTGATCATCCTGTTGCAGCGGTTTCTGACCGACATCTATCTGATCATCACCAAAACCGGAGAGGACGGCCGCGAGGCGCTGATCCCGGTGCTGACCGGCTTTTTGCTGGCGATTGCCGCGCTGCC
>DAORUY010000117.1:0-8887 GCA_035433445.1 Paracoccaceae bacterium | reverse complement strand
CCCTGCCTATGCGGTTGACTCGGGGCAACGGGGCGCATATTCAGCGGGCCTCGAATGACCGGCGCGCCTTGCGTGGGCCGATAGCCCATACCCTGACGTGCCCTGACCCGGAGTTACAAGATGTCGAAACGCACCTTCCAGCCGTCGAATCTGGTTCGCGCCCGCCGCCACGGCTTTCGCGCGCGTATGGCGACCAAAGGCGGCCGCAAGGTGCTGAACGCCCGTCGCGCCCGTGGCCGCAAAGTCCTGTCGGCATAAAGCCGCAGACATCCGTTATACGGCATGACACCGCCGGAGGCACCCGTGCAAGGCCATGACGGCCCGGTCACGGCGACGCCACCGGCGGTTTGCGTTCGTCTGGACATCCTCGCCAAACGCGCCGATTTCCTGCGCGCGGCCCAAGCGCGCCGCCAGGGCACCCCGGGCTTTCTGTTGCAGGCCCGCCAACGGCAGGACCAGCAGGGCGACCCGCCGCTGATCCGCGTCGGTTTCACCTGTTCCAAGAAGGTCGGCAATTCGGTCATCCGCAACCGCGCCCGCCGCCGCCTGCGGGAAATCGCCCGCGCCATCTTGCCGGGAACGGGACGGCCCGGTTGGGACTATGTGCTGGTCGGTCGCCCGGACACGACCATCAGCCGCGACTTCGCCCAGATGCGCGCCGACCTGATCCGCGCGCTCGGGCAAGTCCATGAACCCCCTAAGGCCCGGTCATGACCCCGCTCGCCTTTGTCCTGTCCCTGCCAGTGCGGGCCTACAGGGTGACGTTTTCGCCGGTCGTCGGGCACAATTGCCGCTATCAACCCACCTGTTCGGCCTATGCTCTTGAAGCGCTCGACCGGCATGGCGGGCTGAGGGGTGGCTGGATGGCTGCGCGGCGGATCTGCCGTTGCCATCCCTGGGGCGGAAGCGGTTATGATCCTGTGCCGGGAACAGAAAAGAGCGGAGAACAGGATGCGTGACTGGCTTCATCAGGCGATCCACAGGATCGAGGCCGATTTCCAGCGTTCGGCCGATACGCACCTCTTTCGGCTCGACCTGCCGGAATTCGACGGGATCGACATTTACATCAAGGACGAAAGCACCCATCCGACCGGCAGCCTGAAACACCGGCTCGCGCGGTCACTGTTCCTCTATGCATTGTGCAACGGCAAGATCCGCCAAGGCCAGCCGGTGATCGAGGCGTCTTCCGGCTCCACCGCCGTGTCGGAGGCCTATTTCGCCCGCATGCTCGGCCTGAGGTTCATTGCGGTGATGCCGCGGACAACGGCGCGCAGCAAGATCGCGCTGATCGAGTTTTACGGCGGCGAATGCCACTTCGTCGGCTCCGCCCCCGAAATGCACGATGCGGCCGTCGCGCTCGCGGCCAAGACCGGCGGCTATTTCATGGATCAGTTCATGTTTGCCGAGCGCGCGACCGACTGGCGTGGCAACAACAATATCGCCGAAAGCATCTACAACCAGATGCGGCGCGAACCCCACCCCGTGCCTGCGGCAGTAGTGATGAGCGCGGGCACCGGCGGCACATCGGCCACGTTGGGCCGCTATATGCGCTATTGCCGCCATCCGACGGAGCTGGTGGTGGTCGACCCGGAAAACTCCGTCTTCTACGACAGTTACATGACCGGCGATCTGACCATGACTCGCGCCTGTTCCAGCCGGATCGAAGGGATCGGCCGGCCAAAGGTGGAACCTTCGTTCCAGCATGGCGTGATCGACCGGATGATCCAGGTGCCCGACGGGGCTTCCGTCGCGGCGATGCAGTGGCTTGAGGCGCGGATCGGCCGCAAGGCGGGGCCGTCCACAGGGACAAACATCTGGGGCACGCTGCAGGTCGCGGGCGAGATGCGGACGGCGGGCCGCAAAGGTTCCATCGTCACGCTCTTGTGTGACAGCGGCCAGCGCTATCTGGACACCTATTACAACCCCGACTGGGTGGCGGAGCGGATCGGCGAGGCCGGCCCGTGGCGCGAAAAACTTGACGCCCTCTGCGGACCTGCGGCCTGAGCCCTATCCTTGCCGCTATGCGCAAATTGAGCTATCGCGGCCGCATGCTTGACGATCTCGATGACATCCATCCGCTGTTCCACGGTGCCCCTTCCTCGACCGAGTTCAGGAAGCTGAGGAAACGTATCGTGCGCGAGGTGCGCGAGGCGATCGAGACCTATGGCATGATCGCACGCGGCGCGCGCTGGCTGGTGTGCCGTCGGGCGGCAAAGACAGCTATACGCTGCTCGCCGCCCTGACCGAGCTGAAATGGCGCGGCCTTCTGCCGGTTGACCTTCTGGCCTGCAACCTCGACCAGGGCCAGCCGAACTTTCCCGCGACCGTCCTGCCGGAGTTCCTGACCCGCATGGGTGTCCCACACCGGATCGAATATCAGGACACCTATTCGGTGGTCATCGACAAGATCAAACCCGGCGGCACGATGTGTTCGCTCTGCTCGCGGCTCAGGCGCGGCAACCTTTACCGCATCGCGCGCGAAGAAGGATGTTCGGCCGTCGTCCTCGGCCATCACCGCGACGACATCCTGGAGACCTTCTTCATGAACCTCTTCCACGGCGGGCGGCTGGCGACCATGCCGCCGAAGCTGGTGAACGAGGATGGCGATCTCTTCCTCTACCGCCCGCTCGCCTTCGTGGCCGAGGCGGACTGCGAGAAGTTTGCCCGCGCGATGAACTATCCGATCATCCCTTGCGACCTGTGTGGCAGTCAGGAAGGGTTGCAGCGGGCACAGGTAAAGAAGCTCCTGAACGAGTGGGAGGCGCGCAGCCCCGGTCGCCGTCAGGTGATGTTCCGCGCCCTGATGAATGCCCGCGCGTCGCATCTGCCCGACCCCAACCTGTTCGATTTCGCCGCCCTGCAAACCGGGGCAATCCGGGCAGAAACCGATGGAAATGTTCCCGACCTTTGGCGGAATGATTAACCCGCTGGTCATCTGATTGCGCCTAATCTCGCCTCGTCGGGCTGGTCTGCCCGTAGCGTGCGAGGCTTGTAAGATGCTGCATCGGTTCCTGTCGCCCGGTCTGATCGCGGATGCGCGGTTGATGCCATTCGTAGGGCTTGTGCCAGCCGCTCTGCTGGCGGCGGCTTGGTTCGGGGGGCAAGGCGCGATCGTGACGCTGTTGGCAGGTTTGCCCATCGCCGCCTATGCCGCCCGAGCGGGACGGTGGGTGATCAGTCCCCCCGCGCCCTTGGCGGAGGAGGCAAGGGATGCGGTTTCGGGTCTGCATCTGAAGTCTTTTGCCGAACGCACGATGGATAACGTCCTTGCCCAGACGCATGTCACGGGAAAGACGACCGCCTGCATCGTTCTGGGACTGGATGATCCTCAGTCGATCATGGAACGCCATGGTCAGGCCGCGCTCGATCAGGTCATCCGGCGCACGGCGGAACGGATCGTCGTGACGATGCGCCAGCACGATGTGGTCGCCAAGCTGGAAGGGGCACGGTTTGCCATCTCTCTGGGGGCCATCCGCCGCGCGGATCTCGAAACACTCATTCAGATCGCGGGGCGTCTGCAGACCGCAGTGCAAGAACCATTGTCCGTCGATGCAATGTCGATCTACGCGACCTGCTCCATCGGCTTTTGTCTGGCCGGACGGGCGCCGGAGCCGACCGGATCTGCGCTCTTGATTGCCGCAGAACTGGCAACGGACGATGCCTGGCGCAACGGGCCTTCCGCCATCCGCGCCTATTCTGCCGAGGTGGCCAGCGCCGCACTCTATCGCCAATCCCTCCGCGATCAGATCGAAGCGGCGCTTGATGATGGACAGATCGTCGCCTACTTCCAGCCGCAGCTTTCAACCGACACAGGCAATGTCAGCGGTTTTGAAGCACTCGCGCGCTGGAAGCATCCCGACAGAGGCGTGCTGTCGCCCGCCGAGTTTCTGCCGGCCATCACTTCAACAGGTCTCGCAACGCGCCTTGGTGAAGTGATGTTGTTTCAGACCCTGAACGCAATGCGCGCTTGGGACCGGGCCGGTTATCACGTTCCGGCGGTCGCGGTGAATTTCTGCAAGGAAGAATTGCGCAATCCCAAACTGGTGGAAAAACTGTGCTGGGAGCTGGACAGGTTCGAACTCGCGCCGGAGCGGCTGACGATCGAGATTCTGGAAACCGTGGTTGCCGAAACCGAAAATGACATGGTGGTGCGCAATATTGCCGCGCTGGCCGAAATCGGCTGCGGGATCGATCTTGACGACTTCGGAACGGGGCATGCCTCCATCACCTCAATCCGGCGCTTCGCGGTCAACCGCATCAAGATCGACCGGTCCTTCGTGACCCGCCTGGACAGCGATGCCGGTCAGCAGCGGATGGTGACAGCGATCCTGTCGATGGCCGAACAGCTTGGCCTGCAGACACTGGCTGAAGGGGTGGAGACACTGGCAGAACATGCCATGCTGGCGCAGCTTGGCTGTTCACATGTTCAAGGCTTCGTCATCGCGCGCCCGATGCCGTTTCAAGATACGATCGGCTGGCTGGAGCATCACCGGATGAAGCTGCAGGCCACAACCAACCTCGGGCGCAAGATCGTCTGAACCCGGCCCGGCCGGGGCGGGCGCACACTGGGGCCATGGCCGGGCCTTATCCGCCTGCCCCCGGTCCCCCCGACAGACGCAAGACCGGCCAGGACGGGTGAAAACCGCTTGACCTTGCCTGCCCCTTCTGTTGAACCACGCTGATCTTGGCTTGGACAGGTGGTGGGTCCTGATGGACGATCAGAACAAGAATCTCATTCTGGCGACAGTGCTGTCGTTCCTGGTAATCCTGGTGTGGTATACGGTCTTTGCACCCGCGCCGACGCCCGCCGATCTGACGGCCCCCCCGCCTGCGGCCACTGCGACGGCAGATGCGAACGGTCAGGCCGCGCTGACGGCCCCTGCCACCGGCGCTCAGGCTGGCGTGACCCTTGCCGATCCTGGGAGCACCCCGGCCAATGCCCCCCGTGTGGCGATCGAGGCACCGCGTCTGTCGGGCACGATCTCGTTGCTTGGCGGTCGGATCGACGACCTTCTTTTGAACGACTACCGCGTGACGCTTGATCAAAACTCGCCCAAGGTGCGCCTTCTTGTCCCCGATACCGGTGCGGCGGATGCCGCCGACAAGCCCTATTTCGCAGTCTATGGTTGGGCTGCGGGCGCGGGGCTTGATCCGGCATTGGTGCCAAACGCCGATACACTCTGGTCGGTGCGCTCTGGCGCCAGCCTGGCCCCCGGCAAGCCGGTCGAGCTGATCTGGGACAATGGCGCGGGCCTGACCTTCGTACGTACCTTCGAGGTGGACGAGAATTTCATGTTCACCGTCACCCAGTCGGTCGAAAACCGCACTGCGGGGCCTGTCCGACTTGCCCCATACGGCGTCGTCGCGCGCCGTGGTTTGCCGAAACTCGAAGGGTTCTACATCGCCCACGAAGGCGCCATCCGCATTTCGGACGGCAAGCTTGAGGAACTTGACTACGACGAGTTTCCCTCGCTCGACCTGTCGGAGGCCGAAGGACGCCCCGCCAGCATCGTGGACGTCGCCCAAAGCGGCTGGGTCGGCTTCACCGACAAATATTTCATGGCTTCGCTTGTCCCGACCCCCGGCCAGCCCTTCAAGTCCGTGCTGCGCTACAGCGCCGGCAACGATACCTACGAAGTCTGGGCTCGCATGCCCGAAATCGAGGTTGCGCCCGGCGCGACCGGCAGCGCCAAAACCATGCTGTTTGCTGGCGCAAAGGAATGGGATGCGATCAAATCCTATCAGGAAAAGCTCGGGATTGACCGGTTCGTCGACGCGATCGACTGGGGCTGGTTCTACTTCCTGACAAAACCGATGTTCCTGCTTCTGCACTGGCTCCATGGCGCGATCGGCAACATGGGCTGGGCGATCATAGCGCTGACATTCGTCATCAAGACGCTGGTCTTCCCGCTGGCCCGGAAATCCTACATCTCCATGGCCAAGATGAAGGAACTTCAGCCCGAGATGGAGAAGCTGAAGGAGCAGTCCGGCGACGACCGCGCCAAACTGCAAAAAGGCATGATGGAGCTTTACAAGAAGGAAAAGGTGAACCCCGCTTCGGGTTGCCTGCCGATCCTGATCCAGATCCCGATCTTCTTCTCGCTCTACAAGGTGATCTTCGTCACGCTCGAATTGCGCCATGCGCCCTGGCTGGGCTGGATTCGCGACCTTTCCGCGCCCGATCCTTCCTCGATCCTGAACCTGTTCGGCCTTTTGCCCTATGCCACACCCACTCCCGGCAGCCTCTTCTTCATCTTCTCGCTCGGGGTTCTGCCGATCCTTCTGGGCATTTCCATGTGGTTCCAGCAAAAGCTGAACCCCGCGCCCACCGATGCAACCCAGGCCGCGATCTTTGCCTGGATGCCATGGATCTTCATGTTCATGCTGGGATCGTTCGCGTCGGGTCTGGTGCTCTACTGGATCACCAACAATACGATCACGTTCCTTCAGCAGTATACGATCATGTCGATGCACGGCAAACGCCCGGACCTCTTTGGCAATATCCGCAACGGGTTCAAGCGCAACAAGCCGGCAGCAAAATGACGGCAATCCTTGCCAGCATCCAGCGCCACCCGCTGAAGTCGCACGGGCGCGAAGAACTGGCAGAGGTGCGCCTGACGGCGGGCGAAGGTCTGCCGTGGGATCGCCGCTGGGCGGTTGCCCATGACGCGGCGAAGATCGACGAAGGTCAATGGTCGCCGTGCCAGAATTTCTCGCGCGGGTCCAAGGCGCCGAAGCTCATGGCCATCAACGCCCGGTTGGACACGGACCGGGGCGCGTTGACGCTGACCCACCCCGACCGACCGGCGATCACCTTCCGCCCGGGCGATTCCACCGATGCCGCGCGGTTTCTGGACTGGGTCACGCCGCTTTGCCCGGCGGACCGCGCCCGTCCCGCGCGCCTCTATTCCATCCCGGTCCGGGGCATGACGGACACCGATTACCCGTCCGTCTCGATCCTCAACCTTGCCTCGAACCAGGCCCTTGGCGCGGCGCTCGGAACCGAGCTGTCCCCCCTGCGCTGGCGTGGCAATTTCTGGATCGACGGGCTGCCACCCTTTGCCGAGACGGATCTCGTGGGCCGCACCGTGCGGCTGGGCAGCGCCCGGATCGAGATTGTCGAGCCGATCGAGCGCTGCCTTGCGACCACCGCGAACCCGGCAACCGGCGAACGCGATGCCGATACGCTGGGCGCGCTGCGCAGCCTGCATGGCCATCAGAATTTCGGCCTTTACGGCCGGGTGATCGAAGGCGGGCTTGTCCGACAGGGCGATCAGTTCGAGGTACTGCCATGACCACGCAACCCTTCCCCTTCGCTCCCGATCCCACCCCCGAAGACCGTGAAACCGGTCGCCTGATGTTCGCCGGGCCGATCGACTTCCTGAAGGGCGCGGTCGCGATGGATGGTCTGCCCCCCGCCGACCGGCTGGAGGTGTGTTTCGCCGGCCGTTCCAACGTCGGGAAATCAAGCCTGATCAATGCGCTGACCGGCCGCAAGAACCTTGCGCGCGCCTCCAACACGCCGGGCCGCACTCAGGAAATCAACTATTTCACCGTGGGCGAAGACCGCTATCTGGTCGACCTGCCCGGCTATGGCTATGCCGAAGCCCCGAAGGGCATCGTCGAAAAATGGCAGCGGCTCCTGAAGGCCTATCTGGCCGGGCGCCAGACCCTGCGCCGCGCCTTCGTGCTGATCGACACGCGCCACGGGATCAAGGCGGTAGACGAGGAGATCCTGACCCTCCTCGACCGTTCCGCCGTAACCTTTCAGGTGGTGCTGACCAAGGCCGACAAGGTCAAGGCCGTCGACCGCGAAGCGATCTTCACCCAGGTCCGCGCCGCCTTGCAAAAACACCCGGCCGCCTTTCCCGAAATCATCCTGACCTCTTCGGAAAAGGGCGACGGGATCGAGACCCTGCGCGCGGTGATCGCCACGCTGGCCTGAACGGGCAGGCCTTCCGCGTCAGACATGCTGGCCGGCATTCACCTCGATCTCGGTCCCGGTGACATAGGATGACTGATCGGTGCACAGGAACCAGATCACATCGGCCACTTCCGACGGCTGGCCCAGACGACGCAGCGGCAGAACATCGACGATCTTCTCGGTTCCCGGCGACAGGATGGAGGTTTCGATCTCCCCCGGCGCAATCGCATTCACCCGCACCCCGAGCGGGCCGAAATCATGCGCCATCTCGCGCGTCAGCGCCTTCAAGGCCGCCTTGGAGGTCGAATAGGCCGCGCCTGCAAACGGATGGACCCGGCTTCCGGCGATGGAGGTGACATTCACCACCGCCCCCTTCGCCGCCGAAAGTTCGTCCTTCAGGCCACGCGCCAAAACGATGGGCGCAAAGAAATTAACGTGAAACACCTTGCCCCAGTCGCGCAGGTCTGTCTCGATCGAGTTCAGGCGGCTTCCCCCCGGCCCTTTCGGCGAAATGCCCGCATTGTTGACCAGCGCGTCGAGCCTGCCGCCAAGCTTCGCGCGAATGGCCTCAAGCGCCTGCATCGTCGCGTTGGGGTCCGCCAGGTCGATCTGCACATGGTTCTCTTCGCCGCCCGGCCAGGGACAGCGCGGATCAAACGGATGGCGCGAACAGGTCAGCACCCGCCAGCCTTCGCGCCCGAAACGCTTGACTGTCGCATGGCCGATCCCGCGCGACGCGCCGGTCAGAAGCAGGGTTTTTTGGTCATCCGGCATCGAACTCTCCTGTTGCCCGCACCCTAGGCGATTTCGCCGCCATGGCAATGGTGGCCTTGGCAGAAGCGGCCAACGGGGCTAACAAGTCCGCGAGACCCGCACGAGGCCACAGATGAAGAAACAGACGATGGACCGGGACTGGATCGCCACTGCCAAGACGCTCTCCGAAGCGCTCCCTTACCTTCAGCG
>DAORUY010000116.1:0-9004 GCA_035433445.1 Paracoccaceae bacterium | reverse complement strand
TGGACCGATCCGATCTATCGCGCGTTGATGCTGCGCTCGCTTGGGGTGTCGTTCGCGGTGACGCTGGCAACGGTCCTTCTGGCCTTTCCTGTCGCCTATTTCATCTCGTTTCACGTCTCGTCCGACAAGAAGTCGCTCTGGCTCTTCCTCATCACCATCCCGTTCTGGACCTCGTATCTGGTGCGGGTGTTCCTGTGGAAGGTGATCCTGGGCTATAACGGCGTCGTGAACTCGGGCCTGAAGGCGCTGGGGATCATCGACCAGCCGCTGACCTGGATCAACGTCAACGTCGGCGCGATGGTGGCCACCCTGGCCCATGCCTATGCGCCCTTCGCGATCCTGCCGATCTTCGTGGCGCTGGAAAAGATCGACCGTTCGCTTCTGGAAGCGGGGCGCGATCTGGGTGAAAACGCCATCACCACCTTCCGGCGCGTCACGCTGCCCCTGGCCATGCCGGGCGTTGTGGGGGCGGTCCTCATCGTCTTCATCCCGACGGTGGGCGACTATGTGACGCCCGACATCATCGGCGGCGGCAAGATCCCACTGATCGCCAACGTCATCCAGAAACTGATGCTCGGCATCGACAACATGCCGCTTGGCTCCGCCGTAGCCGTTTCGGCCATGCTGATCGTGGGGGCCGCCGCCGCATTGTTTGTCCTTCTCAACGCGCGCTTCCTGAAGGTGAAAAAATGAAGCCGAGCGGTAAAGGTCTGTGGTTTTACGCCATTCTCTATCTCGCTTTCCTCTACGCGCCGATCGTCCTTCTTCCGCTTTTTGCCTTCAATGACGGCACGATCATCGCTTTCCCGCTGAAAGGCTTCACCTTCCGCTGGTTCGAGGTTCTGGCCGAAAAGGACCAGTTGCATCTGGCAGTCAAGCATTCGCTGATCGTTGCCGCGGCCACTGCGGTCATGGCTACGGTTCTGGCGATCTTTGCCGCCCGGGCATCGACGCGCTATCAGTTCAAGGGTAAGGGCGCGATCATCGGCCTGATCATGTTGCCGCTCGTGCTGCCCGAAATGATCGTGGCGATGGCGCTTCTCGTGGTCATCCTTCAGGTGATGGGCGACGGGGCGCTTGGCCTTCTGTCGATGATTGCGGGCCATACGCTGATCTGCACGCCCTTCGCCATCGCGATCATGTCCGGTGCTTTCCAAAGCCTCGACACATCGCTTGAGGAAGCGGCCTACGATCTGGGTGAAGACAAGATTTCGGCCTTCCGGCTGGTGATCTTGCCGCTGGTGCTGCCCGGCATCATCTCCTCGCTGCTGATTTCCTTCACCATCTCGATGGACGAGTTCATCATCGCCAACTTCCTGGGCGGTACAAAACAGACGCTGCCCGTCTACATCTACTCGTCCCTGCGTTTCCCGAAGGAAATTCCCGTCATCATGGCGGTCGCCACTTGTCTGGTGGCCGTTTCGATCTGCTTGCTCATCATTGCTGAATATTTCCGCCGCCGCGGGGTCGCCAAGACCGGTGGCAAGGATACCGGAGGCTTCCTGTGACCGAAAAACCGATGATCGAACTGAAAGACGTTCAGAAATATTATGGCGACTATCATGCCTTGCGTGGCATTGATTGTGACATCCGCGCGGGCGAGTTCTTCTCGCTCCTCGGGCCGTCGGGCTGTGGCAAGACTACGCTTTTGCGCACCATCGCCGGGTTCGAGGATATCACCTCGGGCGTGGTGATGATCGACGGCAAACATATGGAGGGCGTGCCCGCCAACAAGCGGCCGACCAACATGGTGTTCCAGTCCTATGCGATCTTCCCGCATCTGACGGTCGAACAGAACGTGGCCTTCGGGTTGCGGAAGGATCCCCGCAGCCGCGACGAAAAGGCCAAGGCGGTCGAAGAGGCGCTCGGCATGGTGGGCCTGAAGGGTTATGGCAAACGCGCCGCCCATGCCCTGTCGGGCGGCCAACGGCAGCGCGTGGCGCTCGCCCGCGCGCTGATCCTGAAGCCCAAGGTGCTGCTCCTTGACGAACCGCTGTCCGCGCTCGACAAGAAGATGCGCGAACATATGCAGGTCGAACTGATCAAGCTTCAGCGCCAGGTCGGCATCACCTTCATCCTGGTGACGCATGATCAGGAAGAAGCGCTCGTGATGTCCGACCGGATTGCGGTGATGTTCGAAGGCGAGATTGCCCAGCTCGCCGATCCCGAAACGCTTTACCGTCTGCCCCAGTCGCGCCGGGTGGCGGATTTCATCGGCCATATGAACTTCCTGCCCGCCAAGGTGGTGGGCGAGGCTGGGGGCGAGATTGACGTGGATGTGCAGGGGCTTGGTCGCTGCCATATCTCGGCCCGTCAGGCGCCCGGCAAGATCCATGGCGACGAGCCGTCGGTGGGCTTCCGCCCGGAAACGCTGACCCTGCTTTATGAAGGCCAAAGTGCGACCGACCGCGAAGCGCAGGGCAAGATCGAGGAAGTCGTCTACTACGGCGACATGACCTATTACGACGTGAAGCTGGATGGTGTGGAGGCACCCGCGCGCCTCTCGATGCGCAACGTGCCGGGTCGTCCGGTTCTGGATCGCGGCACCAAATGCCGCGTCGCCTGGAGCCCGTCGGCGCTGGTCCTCTTTCGCTGAGCGGCGCGCTCGCGACCAGCGGCGGAAGCCTCCGGCGGGGATATTTGGACCAGAATGAAAGCACAATGCTTCATTCTGGCTTAAATATCCCGGGGGGTCTTGAGGGGGGCAGCGCCCCCCTTTTTCTTTGCCGCCATTGACGAGGCCGGACCGCTCTGGCATCCCCGTTTGATCAAAGGGGACGAAGATGAACCTGTTTTCCGATATCCGCACCTTGGTCATCGACAGCCTTGGCGCGATGCAGACCGAGGGTACGCTTCCCGCCGGTCTGGATTTCACCGCCGTAGCGGTCGAGCCGCCGCGCGACGCCGCACATGGCGACATGGCGACCAATGCCGCGATGGTCCTGGCCAAGCCCGCCGGGCTGCAACCCCGTGTGATTGCCGAAGCCTTGGCGGCCAAGCTTTCGGCAGACGCCCGCGTGACCCTGGCCGAGGTGGCCGGCCCCGGCTTCCTCAATCTGCGTCTTGCACCGGCGGTCTGGCAGGGTGTGGTCAAGGCCGCGCTTGAAGATGGTGCCGCCTATGGCCGCTCGGACATGGGCAAGGGCGTGCGGGTGAACGTCGAATTCGTGTCGGCCAACCCCACGGGGCCGATGCATGTGGGCCATGTGCGCGGCGCGGTCTTTGGCGATGCGCTGGCGTCACTTCTGGCCTTCGCAGGCCATGATGTCACCCGCGAATATTACATCAATGACGGCGGCGCGCAGGTCGATGTGCTGGCCCGTTCAGCCTATGAACGATACCGCGAAGCTAATGGCCTTGACCCGGAAATCCGCGAAGGCCTTTACCCCGGCGACTATCTGATCCCGGTGGGCGAGGCGCTGAAGGACAAATATAGCACCAGCCTTCTGGATAAGGGCGAGCAGCACTGGCTGGCCGAGGTGCGGGAGTTTGCGACCCTGCGCATGATGGCGATGATCCGCGAGGATCTGGCGACGCTGGGCGTGAAGATGGATGTCTATTCCTCGGAAAAGGCGCTTTACGGCACCGGCAAGATCGAAAGCGCGATCGAGACATTGCGCGGCATGGGCCTGATCTACGAAGGGGTGCTGGAAGCCCCCAAAGGAAAGCTGCCCGATGATTGGGAAGAGCGCGAACAGACGCTTTTCCGCTCGACCGCGCATGGGGACGATGTGGACAGGCCGGTCCAGAAATCTGACGGCAAATGGACCTATTTTGCCCCGGACATCGCCTATCACTATGACAAGGTCAGCCGTGGCTTTGATCTGCTGATCGACGTTCTGGGGGCCGATCACGGCGGCTATGTGAAGCGGTTGAAGGCCGTCGTCTCGGCGCTTTCGAACGGGCGCGTGCCGCTTGAGGTCAAGCTTATCCAACTCGTCAAGCTCTTCAAGAATGGCGAGCCGTTCAAGATGTCCAAGCGCGCGGGCACCTTCGTGACGCTGCGCGATGTGGTCGAACAAGCAGGCGCCGATGTCACGCGCTTTGTGATGCTGACGCGCAAGAATGACGCGACGCTGGATTTCGACTTCGACAAGGTACTGGAGCAGTCCAAGGACAATCCGGTCTTCTATGTGCAATATGCCCATGCGCGGGTCTGTTCGGTCCTGCGTCGGGCGACCGATGCCGGGATTGTGGCCGACGATGCGACGCTTGCCGCCGCCGATCTGGGGCAGCTTGCGCATGAGGCCGAACTTGGCCTTGCCAAGAAGATCGCCGAATGGCCGCGTCTGGTAGAGATTGCGGCCAAGGGGCAGGAACCGCACCGGATCGCATTCTACCTTTATGAACTCGCCGCCGACCTCCATGGATTGTGGAACCGGGGCAATGACGATACCAGCCTTCGTTTCGTGCAGGAGGGCAATCCCGCCACAAGTCAGGCGAAAATCGCACTGGCGCGAGCAGCAGGCGTTGTCATTTCTGCCGGGCTCGGTATCCTTGGCGTGACACCGGCAGAAGAGATGCGCTGACAAATGCGCGCCCTGCCGGGCTGGAGCAGTTGCAGGCATGGCAGTGTGGGACAGAAATGATTGGGGCACCGCGCGGGGGCAGCGGTCGGGCGCTGTCTGGGGGCCGCAAAAGACCGCGCGTCTGGCGGGGGCTGTGCTGTCGGTCGCGCTGGTCTTGGGCACCGTCTTTTGGGGCTACAAGCTGGCCATGCGCCAGATCCACGGTCTGCCGGTAATTGCCGCCCCCGAAGGTCCGGCGCGCGTGGCGCCTGACAATCCCGGCGGTGAACTCGCCGACCATCAGGGTCTGGCGGTGAACATGATTGCCGCCGTGGGTGAGGCAGAGGGCGCCGCAGACTTGCTGGTCCTCGCACCCAAACCCATGGAACTGACCGCCGCGGATGGTACGTCCGACCTGCTTGCCGTGACCACCGGCGCACCGCTTGCGCCGCTCGCCGTGGCGCCGGGGCCGAATGTGGGCACCGTGCAGCCCAGTACGACCTTGCAAGCCATGCGCCCGTCCGAAGGCCAACTCTCCGAGCCCTTGCCCGAGGCGGCGCCGGAACCCATTCTTTCTCCTGACCTCGAACCGATCGAAGCCGGTTCGATAGAGGCCGCGCTGCTGGAGGCGGGCGTGGCTCTGCCGGGCACCGAAATCGCGCCCGGGGATCTTGTTTCGGCCAATGTGCCGGGCGTCTCCGTCTCGCTCATCCCGCTGCGCAAGCCTGCGGCACTGATGCAGGCCGCCAAACCCGTGGAGAATCCCGTCGTGACGACCGAGGTCGATCCGGCAAGTCTGATTCCGGGAGAGACTTTGGCCCAGATCGGATCTTATGAGACCGAGGCCGAGGCGAAACTCGAATGGGATGCGGCGGTTGCGCGGTTCGGGGCGCTTTTCGATGGCAAGGGCCGCGTCATTCAGGCTGCCGAAAGTGGCGGCCGGTCCTTCTTCCGCCTGCGGGTCGCGGGCTTCCCGACGCGCGATGATGCGCGGCGCTTCTGTTCAGCCCTGAAGTCAGGCGGACAATGTGTGCCCGTGACGGTCCGGCAATGACCGGACGCCCGCTCGCGGCGGTTTTCGGGTGCGAAGGCACCGAGCTTTCTGCGAGCGAAGCCGCCTTCTTTCGCGACGCAGATCCCCTGGGGTTCATCCTCTTTGCCCGCAATGTCGAAACGCCGGCCCAACTGGCCCGCCTGACCGCAGACCTGCGCGCGGCGGTGGGCCGGGATGCGCCGGTCATGGTCGATCAGGAAGGCGGGCGGGTGCAGCGCCTGCGCGCCCCGCACTGGCGCGAATGGCTGCCGCCCCTCGATCAAGTCGCCGCATCGGCTCAGACGCTTATGGAGCGCGGTATCTGGCTGCGCTACCGGCTGATCGCCGAGGAATTGCGCGCGGTGGGCATTGATGCAGACTGCGCGCCAACGCTCGACATCGCCTCCGACGCGACCCACCCGTTCCTGAAGAACCGGTGTTTCGGCTGCGACGCCGATACGGTGGCGCGGGCCGGACGGGCGGCGGCGGATGGGCTTCTGGCGGGCGGCGTGCTGCCGGTGATGAAGCACATGCCCGGTCATGGCCGCACGGTTGTGGACAGCCACCACGACCTGCCGATGGCCAATGCACCGGCGGATGAACTGGCGCTGACCGACTTCGCGCCTTTCCGCGCGCTGAACGACCTGCCGATGGGCATGACCGCCCATATCGTCGTGCCCGCCTATGACGCGGATGCACCCTCTACCCAGTCCGCCCGCATGATCAGCGTGATCCGGCGAGAGATCGGCTTTCAGGGTCTGCTCCTCACCGACGATCTGACGATGGAGGCACTGTCGGGCACTCTTGCAGAGCGCACGGCGCGCGCGATCCAGGCGGGCTGTGACGTGGCACTCCATTGCAACGGCACCCGGTCCGAGATGGCGGAAGTCGCCGCCGCTGCCGGGGCCCTGACCGATGCGGCGCTGGGGCGGGCGGATGCGGCGCTCGCCCGCCGTCTGCGGCCTGATCCCATTGACGAAAGCGCGCTTCTGGCCGAACTTGACGCGATCCTGACCCCGGCGAGGGTGTGAGCCATGTCCGACGCCAGCCTTTTCGAGGAAGACCGACTGCCCGTC
This sequence comes from Paracoccaceae bacterium, assembly GCA_035433445.1. Lineage (GTDB taxonomy): Bacteria > Pseudomonadota > Alphaproteobacteria > Rhodobacterales > Rhodobacteraceae > TMP-24. The sequence goes on along the minus strand of DAORUY010000116.1, from coordinate 2,387 downwards.
GGTGAACGGCTGGCGGCCGAGGCGCTGATCGTCGATGTCGAAGGGTTCGAAGGGCCGCTTGACCTGCTGCTGACCCTGTCGCGCACCCAGAAAGTCGATCTGCGCAAGATTTCTGTCCTGCATCTGGCCGAACAATATCTGTCGTTCGTCGACCGGGCCAAGGCACTCAGGATCGAACTTGCCGCGGATTATCTGGTGATGGCGGCGTGGCTCGCCTTTCTCAAGTCCCGTCTCCTCCTGCCGCCCGACCCGAACGAGGAAGGCCCCTCGGGCGAGGAACTGGCTGCCCATCTGGCCTTCCAGCTGGAACGGCTTGAGGCGATGCGCGACGTGGCCGCCCGGCTGATGGCCCGCGACCAGCTTGGCCGCGATTTCTTTGCGCGCGGCCTGACCGAAGATGTCACCCGCGTGCGCCGGGTGAATTATTCCGCGACCTTGATGGATCTGATGCAGGCCTATGCGCGCATCCGCACCAAGGACGAGTTTCGCCCCTATGCCTTTGATCGCCAGCACGTCTTCACCATGGAACAGGCGCTGGACCGGATGCGGGGCCTCATCGGTTATGCGGGGGACTGGACCGACCTGATGGGCTATCTGCCGGATGGCTGGTCGCATGATCCCATGCGCCGCCGGTCCGCCACCGCATCAACCTTCGCGGCCTCGCTTGAACTGGTCAAGCAGGGGCAGATCGAAATCCGCCAGTCCGACACATTCGCCGCCATCACCATCCGCCGGAAAACATCGTGAGCGACACGGAAACCATCACCCCCGAACGCAGCCTGTTCGAGGCCCCGCCAATGGGCGAGCAGGAACGTATGGTCGAAGCGATCCTCTTCGCCTCCGCCGATCCGGTCACTGTCGCCGATCTTGTGGCGCGCATGCCGCATGGTGCCGATCCGGCCGAAGCGCTTGCCCATCTGAAGCGGCGGTACGAGGGCAGGGGGGTGAACCTTGTCCGCGTCGGCGATGCCTGGGCGATGCGCACCGCGCCGGACCTAGGCTTTCTCATGCAAAAGGAAGTGGTCGAAAGCCGCAAACTGTCGCGTGCTGCGATCGAGACGCTGGCGATCATCGCCTATCACCAGCCCGCAACCCGGGCCGAGATCGAGGAAATTCGCGGTGTCGCGGTCAGTCGCGGCACCGTCGATCAGCTTCTGGAATTGGAATGGATCCGCTTTGGTCGCCGCCGAATGACACCGGGGCGGCCCGTGACATTCGTCGTGACGCAAAAATTCCTCGATCATTTCGGGCTGGAATCGGCCCGCGATCTGCCCGGCCTGAAGGAACTGCGCGCGGCTGGGCTGCTCGACAATCGCCCGGCTCCCGGTGCGCTTCTGCCCGGCGACGACGAGGGCGAGGAGATCGCCGGTCAGACCGAGCTTTTCGAGGATTGAGGCCAGCATGGAACGGTTCTTGAACGGACTTCTGGGCGGGCTGGTCCGTGATCTGGTGAACCGGGCGGTCAACTGGGGTTTTGACCGCGCCGCCCGCCGCGACGACGGGCAGATTGGTCCCGACGCCGCGCCGGAGCCCGATGGCAAGGATCAGCCGATGACCGCCGATCTGGCCGAAAAGGCCCGGCAGATGGAGCGCATGATGCGGCGTCTGGGGCGCTGATCCGCCCCCCGCAGGGCCATTCGCACTGGACCTTTCGGCCTGCCGCTGTATAGAGAACCCAAGAACCGGATCCTTGCGAGGTTTGTCATGAAATTCCTGCTTCAACTCCTGACCTGGTGGAACGGCCAGACGCTTGGCACGCGGCTTTTCACCTGGCGCCGGGGCGTGAAGGTCGGCGAGGATGCGCAGGGCAACAGCTTCTATCAGACAAAGGACGCCAAGCGCCGCTGGGTGATCTACAACGGCGAATCCGAGGCAAGCCGGGTGTCGCCCGACTGGCACGGCTGGCTGCATTTCACTTGGGACGAACCGCCGACGGAAAAGGCGCTGAAGCACAAGTCCTGGGAAAAGCCTCATCAGGAAAACCTCACCGGCACGATTCTGGCCTACGCGCCCGCAGGCTCAATCCGCCGCACTGATCCCGTTGCGCGCCAGGATTACGAAGCCTGGTCGCCCGAGGCCTGAGATGGCCGAGAATGTCACCGAAGTTCTGACCGGCGCGGGTGTTCTGGCGGTTGCGGTCGCCTTTGCGGCCTATGCGGGTCTTGGCCAGGGTCTTGGCACCCCCAAGGGCGGCTATGAGCTGACCGCAAGCTTCCGGTCCGTCGATGGCGTGTCTGTCGGCACCGATGTGCGCCTTGCCGGGGTCAAGGTCGGCTCGGTCACGAAACTCGACCTGAACGCGGAAAGTTACTACGCAGATGCCACCTTCACCATGAAGGACGGGATCGCCATCCCCGACGACAGCACGGCCCTCATCTCCTCCGAAG
>DAORUY010000115.1:0-9163 GCA_035433445.1 Paracoccaceae bacterium | reverse complement strand
CGTCAAGAAATTCGTCAAAGGCGCGCGGGTTGGTCTTGTCGAGCGTGAAGCGCAGGCTGACTTCCACCGCCCAACCCAGCGCCCGCCAGTCGATCACCGCATGACGGCCCCGGATCACACCCGCCGCGCCCAACCGCTCCAGCCGCCGCCAAGCGGTTGCCGCCGTCACGCCAGCCCGCTCCGCCAGATCGGCGGTGGGCAGATCGGGCTCGGCCACCAGATGGCGCAAGATCCTGCGGTCCGTATCATCGATCTGCATGAATACTTCACAATTTTCCATTGCACGAATTATTATTCGCACATGACGCGAATGCAGTCAATTTTTGCACGGTCTTTTGGTCTGAAATCCCTATACTCCGCCCATCAAGCAAAGGAGAACGCCATGCGCGTCTATTATGATCGTGACTGCGACATCAACCTGATCAAGGACAAGAAGGTCGCCATCCTCGGCTACGGCTCCCAAGGCCACGCCCATGCGCTGAACCTGCGCGATTCGGGCGCCAAGAACCTTGTCGTGGCGCTGCGCCCCGGCTCGCCCTCGGCCAAGAAAGCCGAAGGCGAAGGGCTGAAGGTCATGGACATCGCCGAGGCCGCCAAGTGGTGCGACCTGATCATGTTCACCATGCCCGACGAACTTCAGGCCGAAACTTACAAGAAATACGTCCATGACAACCTGCGCGAAGGCTCGGCCATCGCCTTTGCCCATGGCCTGAACGTTCACTTCGGCCTGATCGAGCCGAAAAAGGGCGTGGACGTCATCATGATGGCCCCGAAAGGTCCGGGCCATACCGTGCGCGGCGAGTATACCAAAGGCGGCGGCGTGCCCTGCCTCGTAGCTGTCCACCAGGACGCGACCGGCAAGGCAATGGAAATCGGCCTGTCCTATTGCTCGGCCATCGGCGGCGGGCGATCGGGGATCATCGAGACCAACTTCCGCCAGGAATGCGAAACCGACCTCTTCGGCGAGCAGGCCGTGCTTTGCGGCGGTCTCGTTGAACTGATCCGCATGGGCTTCGAGACGCTGGTGGAAGCCGGCTACGAGCCCGAGATGGCCTATTTCGAATGTCTCCATGAAGTGAAGCTGATCGTGGATCTGATCTACGAAGGCGGCATCGCGAACATGAACTACTCGATCTCGAACACCGCCGAGTATGGCGAGTATGTCTCCGGCCCGCGCATCCTGCCTTACGCCGAAACCAAGGCCCGGATGAAAGAGGTCCTGACCGACATCCAGACCGGCAAGTTCGTGCGTGACTTCATGCAAGAAAACGCCGTCGGCCAGCCCTTCTTCAAGGCGACCCGCCGGATCAACGACGAGCACCAGATCGAGAAGGTCGGCGAGAAGCTGCGCGCGATGATGCCCTGGATCTCCAAGGGCAAGATGGTCGACCGCGCGCGGAACTGACCCGCGGCAGGATCAATGGAAAGGAAAGGGCGCCCTTGGGCGCCCTTTTTGTCTCTTGTTGTTACCTCAGGGGATCTGCGTCCCGAACCCCTTGCCCCTCGCCCAGGCCCAGAATTCACCCTCGTCCGATCCTGGCGATTCTTCCAGTGTGATCAGTTCTGGCGCAAAGCTCACCGTCAGCGCCTTGCAGGTCGTGACCGGCCCCTCGAGTGCGGGCGCGTCGGCGAAGGTCAGGACGTAGTAGGCGCGTGCATCGCCTTCCTCGCAGGAATGCGTGCCGGTGACCTCGACCACTAGCGCGGGCAGCCCGAGGAGTGACACAGCATCCTCGTCGGATGCAAAAGCGACGATTTCGACGTCATCGCCGGACAAGAACTGATCGCGCTCGTATTGGTTCCTGCCGACGAACAGTATTTCAATCGGATCTATCGGGTCGATCCAGACCTGCCAGTCGGCGATGACGTAGTGTTTCTGCTTCACTTCCGCAGCAACCGGAATCGCAGTCAGGGCAACAAGGGCGCCGGCCAGAAACAGTTTCATTGATTTTCGCTCCAACTTCTGTAGGCCTGAAGGGCGCCGGGGGACCAGTTTTCCAGTCCTTCTGGCCGGGTCATCAGATTGCCTCCGAAGAGGGACCAGGCGAGGTAGGGCTGGCGTGTCTCGGCGTCGAGGACAAGCAGGCCCTTCGTCGCCTGACAGTCGAACTTGTCACAGGCCTGGCCTACATAACCCGGACCAGCCAGACCGCCGGACCCCAGACCACCAATGGCCTGCAAGAAACTGTCGGTTTCGCTTTCGCCCAGCAACTCCAGCATCTGATCGCGGATCGGGGCATAACCCCACACGTCTACCGGATGCGCCTCGGCCAGGCCACTCAGATCGTCCCAGCCTTTTGCCGGATCGGGCACGAACGTCACTTCCTCGCCCTTTGTGAATCCCGCCCCGGGCATCCAATCCCAACGCTCCCCCGGCGCGGCGGCAGTGGGACGCGAGGCGAAGCTGAGACCCGTCGCGCCTGCCGTGCGGTCCTCCAGATATTCGCAACTCTCCACCGGACCATCGAGGACCGCCTTGCCGTGCTGCCAACTCAGAACAAAGGGCGCAGGATTGCAGGCATTGCCACCCGGTCCGGCCGTGCCAGTCAGCACCGTTTGGCCCGCAACCGCCTGCGGTTCGCCATCCAGATAGATCACCCCATCCTGAAAGACCGGCTGCCCGTCGACCAGCAGGCTTTGCCCGCCTTCCCCGTCATCGGCCACATCGACGATATGGCCATCGACCAAGAGCGGCTCCGCCAATGCGGCGCTCGGCAATGAAAGACAAAGGACTAGGATCGAACGGACCAGCACGGCAAACTCCTGCAAGAGGTGTACAGGTTGTGCCTGCGCTGGCCGCTCAAGAAAAGCCCGGAATTCCAGACCTTAGCGCACCAACCGTTCGAGTGCCGCGACCATGGCCCGGACCCGCCCGCCATAGGGCGGGAACAGCAGCGGCAACAGCGACCAGCGATTTTTCAGAACCGGGCGCATATGGGAAAAAGCCTGAAAGCCCGTCCGCCCATGCGCCGCGCCCTGACCCGAAGCCCCGATCCCGCCGAAGGGCAGATTCGGATGGGCGAACTGCACGACCGACAGGTTGATGCCGACCGTGCCCGAGCTCGTCTCCGCCACGATCCGATCAGCAAAAGCGCGGTCCCGCCCATAGACATAAAGCGCAAGCGGGCGCGGCCCGGCATTGATCGCCGCGATCACCGGGCCAATCTCGTCGTAGGGTGTTATGGGCAGGAGAGGGCCGAAAACCTCCTCTGCCGTGAGGCGCATGTCGGGGGTCAGCCCGGTCAGAACCGTGGGGGCGATGAACCGGCTGGCCGGATCGGTCTGCCCGCCGGTCAGAACCGTGGCCCCTTTCGCCCGCGCATCCTCAAGAAGGCCTGCCATCCGCTGGAAGTGCCGGTCATTGATGATGCGGGCATAGTCGGGCGAACCGGCCGCCGCTTGCCCGCTGCCGAAAAGCCGGTCGATCGCCTCGATCAAAGCCGTGGCGAACGGCGCCATGACGGCCTGATGCACATACAGGTTGTCGGGCGCGACACAGGTCTGGCCGTTGTTGGCAAATTTTCCCCAGGCAAGCGACCGGGCAGCCGCGGCAAGATCGGCATCCGGCCCGACAATGGCGGGCGACTTGCCGCCAAGCTCCAACGTGACAGAGGCAAGCGTCTCGGCCGCCGCCGCCATCACCACCTTGCCCACAACGGTGCCACCGGTGAAGAAGATATGGTCGAACGGCAGCGCCAAAAGCGCCTGCGACATCTCATGCCCGCCCTCCACGACCGCCACCAGATCGGCGGGGAAGGTAGTGCGCAGAAGGTCCGCCAGCGCGGCCGCTGTCGCGGGCGCAAGTTCAGACGGTTTGAGGATGACGGAGTTCCCGGCAGCGAGTGCCGAGACGAGCGGCCCAAGCGCCAGAAGGATCGGATAATTCCAGGGCGAGATGATCAGGCAGGTGCCGCGCGGCTGCGGCGCCACCCGCCCGCTGGTGCCCAGCATCGACAGGCCCGGCCAGACCCGGCGTGGCCTCATCCAGGACCGCAGATGGCGGCGGGCGTGGCTGATTTCCTGAAAAAGCGGGATCAGTTCCAGAAGCACGGTTTCCGTTGGCGGGCGGCACATGTCGCTTTGCAAGGCCGCCAGCAGCGCCGGGCGCGCGCCATCGAGCGCCCGCTGAAGGTCACGAAGCGCCTGCCGCCGCGCGGACAGACCAAAGCGCAGGCGCCGTTCGCCAGTGCGCATAGCCTGCGCCGCAAAGAGCGTCCGAATGTCGGAGGAATGATCCATGGGGTGGCAGGCTAGGCGCACAGCGGGTGGTCTGGCAAGTGCGACGCCGGGTCAGGGCTGGGTAAAACCACCCTGGGGCGTCCAGACATAAAGGTCCGGTTGGTCTTCGGACCCAATGGCCGCGAAAGTGATCCTGTCCGCGTCGATCCGCGCCGCAAGCGGCGCGCAATTGTCGAGCGGGCCGTAAAGTTCAGGTTCCGCACCTTCCGGCAGGCTGATGATCGCGGGCATCGGTCCTTCGCAGGCATTGCCGCCCGCATGAACCTCGACCAGGATCACCGGCACACCGGCCACTTCGATCACCGGGCCGGGCACCGCCACGTCAAAAGCTTCGACCGTGATCGCCCCGTCGATCAAAAGCTGGCTGATCGGCAGGTCGGACATGCCAATCACATTCACCGAATGTCCGTTCACCTCGGCAGGCAGGTCAAGCGCCAGCACCGGACTGCACAGCAGAAAAGGCAGAGCAAGCCATCCGGGCGCGCACCGGAACATCTTCAAGCGCAAACCTCGGTCACGCGGGCGACGATCCCGTCAACAACTTCACGCAAGAGACCCTCATCCTCGCATTCGGCCATCACCCGGATCAGCGGTTCGGTCCCGGACTTTCGGATCAAAAGCCGACCCTTGCCGGTCAAACGCCCTTCGGCATCTTTGATGACCGCCTGCACGGTAGCATCCTTCAAAGGCTCCTGCCCGGCCTTGTAGCGCACGTTCTTCAGCATCTGCGGCACCGTCTCGAACTGGTTGGCCAATTCGCTTGCCGGTCGTCCCAGATCGGACATGGCCGCCAAAAACTGCAGCGCCGCGATCAGCCCGTCGCCCGTTGTCGCATAGTCGGTCATCACGATATGGCCCGACTGTTCGCCACCCAGATTGAAGCCGCCTTCGCGCATCCGTTCGACCACGTAGCGGTCACCCACCGGCGCGCGTTCAAGCCTGAGGCCCCGCCCGGTCAGAAACCGTTCCAGCCCCAGGTTCGACATCACGCTTGCGACCAGTGTCCCGTGCTTCAGACGGCCCGCATCAGCCCAGCGTGCCGCAAGAAGCGCCATGAACTGATCACCATCCGCGACCTGGCCCTTTTCATCGATGATGATAACCCGGTCGGCATCGCCATCAAGACATATGCCAATGTCGGCCCCATGTGCGACAACCGCCTCGGCCGCAGTTTCTGGGTGTGTTGACCCGCATTTGTCGTTGATGTTCAGCCCGTTGGGGGTCACCCCAATCGGCACGACGTCGGCGCCCAGCTCCCACAGCGCCTGCGGGGCGGCCTTGTAGGCGGCGCCATTCGCACAGTCGATCACCACCTTCAGCCCCGACAACTGCCCGCGCCCCGGAAAGGTCGTCTTGGCATATTCGACATAGCGCCCAAGCCCGTCATCGATCCGCTTGGCCCGCCCGATATTCTGCGGCTGGGCCAAGGCGATCTCGCCTTCCAGCATCGCCTCGATCTCTGCCTCGGCCGCGTCATCGAGCTTGAAGCCATCGGGGCCGAAGAACTTGATCCCGTTGTCATGCGCGGGATTGTGGCTGGCGGAAATCATGATCCCCAGATCGGCGCGCATCGAACGGGTCAGATACCCCACCCCCGGCGTCGGCACAGGACCAAGAAGAAGGACATTCATCCCCGTGGACGTCAGCCCCGCCGTCAGTGCGTTTTCCAGCATGTAACCCGACAGGCGCGTATCCTTGCCGATCACCACGCGGTGGCCGTTGCGCCCGTCGGTGCGGAAAAACCGCCCCGCCGCCGCGCCCAGCTTCAGCGCCAGTTCCGCCGTCATCGGAAAGGTATTGGCCGTCCCCCTGACCCCGTCCGTCCCGAAATATTTCCTGCTCATACCGTCACTCCGCCTTGCACCGCCTGCCAAAGGCAAAGGGCCTGTCTTGTGCCTTCCGTATCATGGACGCGGTGGATCTGAACACCCTGCGCCACAGCGGCCAGCGTCACCGCGATCGTGCCAGGATCCCGCCGTTCGGCCAGGGGCTCCTCCGCAATCGTTCCGATGAACCGCTTGCGCGATGCGCCCAGCAAGATCGGCACCCCCAGCCCGTGAAACAGCGACAGACCGCGCAGCAGCGTCAGGTTATGGGTCAGCGTCTTGCCAAAGCCGATCCCCGGATCGGCGATCAACCGGGCGCGGGGAATGCCCAGCGCCTCGGCCGCGCTCAGCCTTTCATCCAGAAAATCGTAAACGTCGAGCAGCACATCCCCATATTGCGGATCGGTCTGCATGGTGGCAGGCGTGCCCTGCGCATGCATCAGGCACAGGGGCAGGCCGGTTTCTGCCGCCACAAGGCCTAGCGCTGGGTCATGGGTCATGGCCGCCACATCGTTGATCAGGCTGGCGCCCGCCCCGACCGCCGCGCGGGCGACCTCGGCCTTGCGCGTATCTATCGAGATGGGCAAAGCCACACCGCCCGCCCGCAGCGCCGCGATCAGCGGCGCGGTGCGGCGGATCTCCTCGTCAACCGCAACTTCGGCCGCGCCCGGCCGGGTGCTTTCCCCGCCGATGTCGAGAATGTCAGAGGTCAGCGCCAGACGATGCGCCTGCGTCAGCGCCGCGTCGGATTCCGCAAATCGGCCCCCATCGGAAAAACTGTCGGGCGTCACGTTCAGAATGCCCATCAGCCGCGGCCGGTCAAAGGCCGCCCCGGCCAGAGGCGCGCGGGGGCCGGTCAGGCGTTCCCGGATATCGTCAGGCAGGTCGGTCGCGGCAATCAGCCCCTGCGATCCGGCGCGAGACAGCACTTCCACCCGCTCAAACCAGCACCAGCCCCCCGCAAGCGGCACAGCGCCTACCGGGCGGACCGGATCAGTCTGAACAATCGGACGGTAATAAAGGCGGCTCATGGGGCTTTCTTGCCGCTTGCAGCCGGTTTGGCAAGCTACTGTGGTCAGAGCGGCACGATCGGCACGCGGCTTTCTGCCGGGGCTGCAACCGCCCCGTGAGTGACGACCTTCAGCGCATCCAACTCCTCGGCCAGCCACAGGGCCAGACCGATACCTTCGGCTGTGTCCCGTGGTGCGCCGGGCGTGTCGAAGATCATCTTGGCGGGGGCCCAGACGATCATGTTGCCCTGCCGCAGCGCCCAGTCGATCTCTGTCCGGGTGTTCACCACCTTCAGACGCGCATCGCGCGAGGCAAGCGACCAGGCGGCCTGCTCGATCCCCAGAAGATCGATGTGTAACTGCGCGACCGGGGTCAGCGCCTTGGGGCGGGGAATGTCGGGGGGCGCAAGACAGATCACCGCCGGCGCGCCAAGCTTTTCCAGCCGTTTCAACCGCGCGTCAAGGTCAGGCACCGCGCCCTGAAACCAGGCGATCACCGGGCGCGGCGCGGGCGCCGGGGCAACCGCCGCGGCCTCTGCCTTGGCACGCACGATCTCCACCCCCAGAACCCAGGGGCCGCGATCCAACTTCTCGATGCGCAGGAACACCCGTTCGGCCTGCGGTTCGCGCAAGATGCGCGCGGCAATCCGTTCGGCCAATGTTTCAAGCAGGTTCAACCGTTCTGCCCGAAGCTCAGCCGCTATCGCTTCGGTCAGCCGGTCATAGGACAGGATCTTGTCGACATCATCGCTTGCGGCACCCTCATGGGCGGCCAGTTCGACGACAACGCCAAACCGCAAACGCTGCAAAGCATCGCGTTCCTGCTGAAAGGCACCGATATCGGCCTCGACCACATGATCGGTCAGAAGAATGCGATCGGGCAGCGGGCCAGCCGATACACATGCCGCGCGCTCTGCCGGATGGGCAAAGGCGCTGGCAATATCTTTTTGATCGTTGTCAGAGGGCACGATGCGCGTTCCGGTATAGTCCGGCACCTGCATAAGGCCTACCCGCGCCAAGCGAAAGCGCGGGATTGGCAACAGTCAGTTCATCGCAGTGACGATTGGCTGGCGATAAAAATAGTGTGATCCGATTCGCACCGTCATCGGAAAGCGGCGCGCCCACGACGGCTTGACCGCCGGCGTGTGGAAATAGGTAGCCCCTTCGGTCAGCGTGCGCGGCGTGCCATCGACATAGGCAGAGGCGATCTTTTCGGCCACATACCAAGCCGTGCGATCCGCGATTTTGTCGGACTTGCCGTCGCAGACGAAGGAAAACTGGCACCCGCCGCCACCCGACTGCTGCACCACGCCGCAGATCGTGCGCGGGAAATAAGGGCTTTGCGTCCGGTTCACGACGACTTCCGCCACCGCCGCCTGCCCCTTGATCGGTTCGCCGCGCGCCTCGAAATAGACGGCACGCGCGAGGCATTCCAGTTCTGCACTGGGCTTGCTTTGCGGGATCGCGCTAATCCAGGCCGCGTCATAGGTCGGCACCACAACGTCACCCGGCTTGGTAGCGGCCTTGGCGGACACTTTCGTCACCTCGACCGGCGGGGTGACGATTTCGCTGAAGCGGCCTTCGGCCACATCATCGAGCGCAGAGTTTTCTTGCGTGAACAGACCAACCAGATTGATGCTCAAAGGCGCGGCCGGATCGTTCGACTGGCTCACCATCATATCGGCATGCACAGCTTGGGCAAGGGCAAGAAACACCAGCGTGCTTCTGGTCCAGCACTTCAGCAGAGACATATTTTATTCCCGAGTGGTTTCGACGAGCCACAGCCCCCAGGCGATGACAATGCGGGAATAAAGACACGGGGCGGGCGCGTCCACCCATGGGGCCATAGCACAGCCATTCTGAGCGGTTTTCTGCCGATCAGAGCGAATCAGTAAGGCCCATTTTGGTGGGTTATGCGCCTATAATTAGGGGGAAATTTCGCCGCCGAAAAGCGAAATCTAGAGTTATTTTGGCTCTGTTAACGCAAGATGTGCGGCAGCCAGCCGCGCCACCGGAACCCGGAACGGCGAGCAGGACACATAGTCCACGCCCGCCTTGCGGCAAAAAGCGATCGAGTCGGGATTGCCA
>DAORUY010000114.1:0-9238 GCA_035433445.1 Paracoccaceae bacterium | reverse complement strand
GAATTTCCACCTTGCCGAACTGGCGCATCTTCTTCTTGCCGGCCTTCTGCTTGTCGAGAAGCTTGCGCTTGCGCGTCGCGTCCCCGCCGTAACATTTCGCGGTCACGTCCTTGCGCATCGCTGAGAGCGTCTCGCGCGCGATCACGCGGGCGCCAATCGCCGCCTGGATCGGGATCTTGAACATATGGCGGGGGATCAGGTCCTTGAGCTTCTCGACCATGGCGCGGCCGCGCGCCTCGGCCCTATCCCGGTGGACCATGATGGAGAGCGCGTCGACGGGTTCGTCGTTCACGAGGATCGACATTTTCACAAGGAAATCCTCGCGGTAGCCCATCATCTGATAGTCGAAGGAAGCATAACCCTTCGTCACCGATTTCAGCCGGTCGTAGAAGTCGAACACCACTTCGGCCAAGGGCAGGTCATAGACGACCATGGCGCGGGACCCCGCATAGGTCAGGTCCATCTGGATGCCGCGCCGGTCCTGGCAGAGCTTCAGCACATCGCCGAGGTAATCGTCGGGCACCATGATCGTGGCCTTGATGCGCGGCTCCTCGATATGGTCGACGTAGGTCAGGTCGGGCATGTCGGCGGGGTTGTGGAGGTCGCGCACCTCGCCGTCGCGCATGTGGAGCTTGAAGACGACCGAAGGGGCGGTGGTGATCAGGTCGAGGTCATATTCGCGCTCCAGCCGGTCGCGGATGACTTCAAGGTGGAGAAGACCGAGGAAGCCGCAACGGAAGCCGAAGCCAAGCGCGGCGGAGGTTTCCATCTCGGTCGAGAAGGAGGCGTCGTTGAGCGAAAGCTTCTCGATCGCGTCGCGCAGGGGTTCGAAATCGTTGGCGTCGACCGGGAAGAGGCCGCAGAAGACCACGGGCTGCGCGGGTTTGAAGCCGGGAAGGGCCGCGTCACACTGGCGGCGTTCGTGGGTGATCGTGTCGCCGACGCGGGTGTCGCGGACCTGCTTGATCGAGGCGGTGAAGACGCCGATCTCTCCCGGCCCCAGTTCGGGCCAGTCGACCATCTGGGGGCGGAGGACCGCAAGCCGGTCGACGCCGTAGAGCGCGCCGGTCTGCATCATGGTGATGCGGTCGCCCTTGCGGATCACGCCGTCCATGACGCGGATCATCACGACAACGCCGAGGTAGGCGTCATACCAGCTGTCGACCAGCATCGCCTTCAGGGGTGCGTTGCGGTCGCCCTTGGGGGCTGGCAGGCGGTGAACGATGGCTTCCAGCACCTCGGGGATGCCAAGGCCGGATTTGGCGGAGATCGGGATCGCGTCGGAGGCGTCGAGGCCGATCACATCCTCGATCTGCGCCTTGACCTGTTCAGGCTCGGCGGCGGGCAGGTCGATCTTGTTGAGAACCGGCACGATCTCGTGGCCCGCGTCGATGGCCTGATAGACGTTGGCAAGGGTCTGGGCTTCGACGCCTTGCGAGGCGTCCACCACCAGAAGCGAGCCTTCGACCGCGCGCATGGAGCGCGAGACCTCATAGCCGAAGTCGACATGGCCGGGCGTGTCGATCAGGTTCAGCACATACATCTTGCCATCGCGCGCCTTGTAGTCGATGCGCACCGTGTTGGCCTTGATGGTGATGCCACGTTCCCGCTCGATATCCATACTGTCCAGAAGCTGGGCCTTCATGTCGCGGTCGGCGACCGTGCCCGTCGACTGGATCAGCCGGTCGGCAAGGGTGGATTTGCCGTGGTCGATATGCGCCACGATGGAGAAATTGCGGATTTGTGCGAGCTCGGTCATGGCTCCGGGCGATATGCGGGAATTCGGGTCTGGTCAAGCCGCTGTGGGGCCGCCCGCCCGCCCTCTCATCCGCCGAGGGCGATGATGGTCATGACCAGACCGATCCCGATCACCGGCATGAGCAGCCCGAAGCGCCAGCGCCCGTCGATCAGCCGGTCAAGGATCCGCCCCAGAAGAACGAGGAACAGGATCGACACGATGTTGGAGATGCGCAAGGCCGTCCCACCGTCCTCGAGCAGGAACAGCGGCACGATGGGCGGAAAGGTCGCGCCAACGACGGTCAGAAGAACGGTCAGGGCGGCCCGATAGTCGTCCGCCACAAGCCCCGCCGTCCTGCCGCCCTTGCCCCCATCGCGCACCCAATCGACCAGCGAGCTCACGCGGTTTTCCGGGGTGGTATCGGGCAGGATGTCGCCCACGGCTTCGCGGAGCAGGTTGGCGGCATCTGACGGATCAGCCGCGCGCAATCTTTCAAGGAACGCGCTGCGACGGCGACGCTCGATCGAGGTGGACAGCAGATACATCACCGCGTCCGTGACCCCCCAGGCCAGGTTGCAGCCCAAGGCGGCAGCAAGGATCTGCCGCGGATTTTCGACCGATACAACCGAGGCGGCGCCGGTGAAAGTCAGAGCCATCAAAAGGCCGAATACCGCCTCGGTCGTGCGATCAAGCGGGTCGAGGGCGGGCTTTCCTGTCTGTCTGGTCATTGATCCTCTCCGTCTTGGCGGAACCGCGCACAGGTGGCGGGGCCAGAGGAACGGGCCGTGCGGTCGCATGTCAAGTTTTGCTGCGGAATTGGCGGAACAAACCGCTTCACTTTTGTCCGGCGTCCCGCATGCCTGTCCGCGTCAGCGGCCACGTCCTGTGGATGAGGAAGACAGGCGTGGCGCGGTCAAGCGGCCTCGGCCGTATTCACCAGCCGGTGCGACTGCGCGGAATGCCCGAAATGCGCCCGGTATTTCTTGGAGAAATGGGATGGCGATGCGAAGCCACAGGCCAGCGCAATCGTGGTGATCGGCATGTCGGTCTGCGACAGCAGTTTTTGCGCCCGGTTCAGGCGCAGTTCCAGATAATGCTGGCGCGGCGACGTGTTGAGATGGCGCTGAAAGAGCCGTTCGAACTGACGGACCGAGGCCCCTGCCCGTTCGGCCAGTTCAGTCAGGGTCAGAGGGTCGGCAAGGTTCGCCTCCATCAGCCTGAGGGCGGCGAAAAGCAGCGGATTGCGCAAGCCATACCGGGCCTGAAGCGAGCTTGTCTGCGGCGCCAGCGGGCCACGGATACCGGAATAGATCATCTGGTCGGCCACGCGGCTGGCCAGGTCGGACCCGTGCTCCTGCCCGATCAGATGCAGCATCAGATCGGCCGAGGCGGTGCCACCCGCCGTGGTTGCCACCCCGTCGAGCGTGAACGTGCCCTGAACCACCTCCACATCCGGGTGGAGTTCGGCGAAGGCATCGCAAAGTTCCCAATGGACGGCACAACGCTGGTTGCGGATAAGCCCCGCCTGCGCCAGCGCGCTGGTCGCAGCACAAATCCCGATCAGCGGCACGCCATGGGCCATCTGGCGCCGCAGCCAGGACAGAAGATGGGGGTCAAGTGCGCCGCGCGGGGTCTGCCCGCCGACGACCACCAGCGTATCGCGCGGCCCAAGCGCGCCGAGATCGCCATCGACCAGCACTGCAATGCCGTTCGAGGCCCGGACCGGCATGCCGCCAAGCGAACAGGTCGTCCAGCTGTAGAGCGTTCGGCCGGCGACGTGGTTTGCCAGACGCAGGGGTTCGATCGCACAGGAAAAGGCAAGCTGAGTGAACTGATCCAGCAACAGGAACACGAAATGCCGGCTCTGGTCGGCCGGCCGGATTGCACGGACAGCTTTCACGACGCGGGACCGGGCGGCAGACAAGGGCGCGGCAAAGGTCATGGTCGTCTCCCCCCGAGCTTAGGCCAAGCGGCCGGGCTGACATGACTTTAGCTGCCGGAACCTCTGCTGTGACGTGCAGAAAACCGGTCGGTTTTCATAACATCAGGTTATGTGATATGATCAGCAGCCACAACCTCTGCCGCGATCCAGTCGATCACGAGAGCCGCAGCGGGGCCGGGTTCGAAATCATCGGCGACCACGACATGATAGGCCGACCCGGCGGCAACGGCTCTGGTGCCCAGCCGCACCAGACGCCCATCCCTGAGCGGCCCGGCCAGAAGCCGCCCCCAGCCGAGCGCCACGCCTTCGCCGTTCATCGCCGCATAAATTGTGTCGGCATAGTGGGTGAACCGCAGCCCAATCGGCTGGCTTGGCCGACTGAGGCCTGCGGCGACGGCCCAGGCGCCCCAGGTTTCCCAGCGCGGGTCCGGCCAGTCGGTTGCGATCAGCGGCAGGGCAAAGAGGACCTCATCAGGATCAAGATCGCCGAGGCTGTCGCGAAAGGCCGGGCTGCAAACCGGAAAGATGTCGTCGATCAGGCTTGCGATCACGCGGGCACCCGCAAAGGGCGGGCGGCCATAGCGCAAGACGATCTGCGCATCGCCCCGCTTGAGGTCGAACCCCTCGTCCTGAGAAATCACCCTCATCTGCACGCCGGGATGGGCGCGCCGGAACGAGGCGAGACGCGGCAAGAGCCAGAAGTGCGACATGGCCAGCGTCGCACCGATGGTGACACTCGCGGTGCCATGGTTCTGGCGCAGGCTGGCGATGGTTTCCGTGATCCTGTCGAAACCCGTGGTCACGCTTGCCGACAGCAAAAGCCCCGCATGAGTCAGTTCGACCCGCCGGTGGCGACGCAAGAAAAGCGCGGTGCCAAGATCGTCTTCCAGCACCTTGACCTGACGACTGACCGCAGCCTGCGAGACGCCAAGCTCCTCGGCGGCAAGGGTGAAGCTGCCGTGACGGGCCGCGGCCTCGAACGTGGCGAGGGCGGAAAGCGAGGTCAGGCTGCGGCGGAGTGTGGACATGAGGATCCCATCGGGCTGCGGGTGACAGAGAGAGGCGGGCGACAAGACAGGCGATAGCGCAACTGGTCCACGCGCCCAAGCGCGTTTGCGACGGTGCCGGGGCGAAGAAGACGCTTCCGGCTGGTTGACGTCGGCCCCGGTTGCACCGACATAGGGATAACCCATGACCTACGAGGTTCCCGATGAAACTCTCCATCCCTGACATGAGCTGCGGTCACTGCAAGGCGACGGTTGAAAAGACCATCGCGTCGGTCGATCCGGCCGCGCAGGTTGCCGTTGACCTGGCCACCCGCACGGTAGAGGTGCGCAGCACCGCGTCGGATGCGGCACTTCTGAAGGCGCTGGATGCCGAAGGCTATCCGGCGACGCTTGCGGGCTGAGGCCGGCTCAGCCGATCACACCGGTCTGGCGCATCTTGCGGGCGTAAAGCCATTCGCCAAGCGCCACCGCGGCGATGGCCAGCGAAAACCACAAAGCCTCAGGCCCGGCGATGTCGCTGAGCCGGACATCATCCAGAACATAATTGTGCAGCGTCGTGACCAGCATCGCGGCCAAAGACAGGGCGAAGAACGCCACCGCCCAGCCGCTGCGCAGAAGCAAAAGCAGTGACCCCGCGACGGACGTCCAGACGGCGAGCGCCCAGGCCGCGACCACCCAGGTGGGAAAGCTGGTGAAATAGCTGATCTGTTCGGGGGTAAACTGCGCCATGTAGAACCCGGCGCGTGTCTGGGTCAGCGTATAGTCGGCGGCACCTATCAGATTCCAGGCGAGCGACAGGCCACCGATGATCCACAAATGCAGGGGCGCGCGCATGGCGATCTCCTTCGGTTGCAGGGGCGGAACGGGCCGCCCCTGCAGGCTAACATATCCGGCCGGGCTTTTCAGCGGCTGTTGTCAACCGGCGCTTCGACCGTCACCTCGCCCGCCCGCTCGAAAGTCAGGATCAGGGTGATGGTCTCGCCTTCGGCCGGACGGTCGGTCAGCATCATCATCATCACATGATCGCCACCGCGCTTGAGTTCATGCATCGCGCCGGCGGGGATGGCGATGCCCCCCTCGATCGGGCGCATCATCGCGGTGCCGTCGGTGCCCATCACATGGGTGTGCAACTCCGTCTTGTCGGCGATGCTGGCAGAGGCCCCGATCAGCCGGTCTTCTTCGGTCGCGTGGTTTTCAACGGTAAAGAAAGCGGCCGCCGATTTGGCGCCGGGGATGAGGCGCACATAGGCCCCGTCAATATGCACACCGTCATGTGCGGCCAAGGGCGTGGCGATGGCAAGAACAAGGGCGGTCAGCGCCGCGCGAATATGGGACATGTGGATCTCCTGTCGCCGAAAGGAAGAGAAGGGTTCAGGCGGACAGGACCGGGGGCGCGCGCGCTGAAAAGCCCGTCAGGCATCTCCCGGCCACACGGATGGCAGGGGCCGAGAACACGAGGCGCGTGCCGGGTTGTTCGGCAAGTGCGGGATCGGGGGCGGGCAGATCGGGCGACAGGAAGGCGGTCGCGGCCAGATCGGGGCAAAGATGGCTTTCGCCAGTGGGCTGCCCGTTTTCATCGAGCGTGAGCTGCACCAGACCGCCACCCGAACAAAGCGTCAGCACCTGCCCGCCAAGGACCAGCTGGCCACGCGCCATTGCCAGGGCAAGGCCGGTCAGCGCGATCAGCGCCACAAGGCAGAAAGCCAGCGTTGGTCGGAGCAGTTTGGGCAAGGGCAAGCCGGTTCGCTGTTGACGATCGGCCCCTTCTAGCGCCGCAGGCGAATGCTGGCAAAGGGCGATTGGTCGCAGCGTGACGGCCGGAATGAAAAACCCCGTCCGCAGCTTCTGCGGACGGGGTTTCAAATCCGGGATCGGTTCAGGATCAGGCGGCGGCCTGCGCCTTTTCGATGTCCTTCTTGATTTTCAGGGCGCGGGTCGACAGTTCGTCGTCCTTGGCCTTGGCGAGATAGGCGTCAAGACCACCGCGATGGTCGACCGAACGCAGACCGGCCGCCGAGATGCGCAGCTTGAACGACTGGCCCAGCACGTCCGAGATCAGCGTCACGTCATTGAGGTTCGGCAAGAACCGACGACGGGTCTTGTTGTTCGCATGGCTCACATTGTTGCCCGACATCGGGCCCTTGCCCGTGAGTTCGCAAACGCGCGACATCTTGTTCTTCCTTCAGTTCCGGGGGCGGCATCCGCCCCTGATTCCATAAAACACATGGGCGCCGATCCTGTGGCGCCCCGAATTGCGTCGCGAGATACGGCCAACCACCGGAGTCGTCAAGCCCCAAAGCCCCTGCGAGGCCCGCCCCCACCCGATTTCGCAGAGAGGTCGGCCGAATCTTCAACCTGTGATATAGTGGCGCCAATTACCCCGTCGATGGATTTGAAAGGAAGTCCCATGCCAAAAGCTCTTTCTGTTGCATCTTTCAATCTTCTCAACCTCGCTGAACCCGGACAGGTGACGCATCAGGGTAGTCAGCCGCTCGATCAGGCGACTTATGACCGCAAGGTGCGCTGGATCGCCGACAAGCTGACCGACATCCGCGCCGACCTGATCGGCTTTCAGGAGGTCTGGAGCGTCAAGGCCCTGACCGACTGTTTCGTGGCGGCGGGGCTGGAGGACAAATATACGCTGGTCGCACGCGATGGCCCGCCCGGCCTTGTTCAGGTGGCGGCGGCGGTGCGCAAGACCTATCCGGTTGCCGCCAACCCAGATGGTCACTGGATCGAGGATTTCCCGCCCGAATTGCAACTGATCAAGCGCCCGCCCAAACGGGGCAAGCCGCTGAACACGATGCATGTGGAAATCACCAAATTCTCACGCCCCATTCTGGCCCTCACGCTTCAGATGGAAGCCGGGCTGACGCTTCGGTTCTTCGTGATCCATCTGAAAAGCAAACTGCCCATGGACCTGGATGACAAGGAGGCAGATGACCCCAAGATCAGCGTTCACCGGGATGCAATCGGTTCAGCCCTGTCCACGATCCGCCGCACGGCCGAAGTGGCGGCGCTGCGGGTGTGGCTGAACAAGGAACTGCGCGACACGCGGGTGCCCTACGTGGTGGCGGGCGACATGAATGACGGGCATCTGTCGAACACCGCCGCAATCCTGTCCGCCCAGCCGCCACAGAAGCTGTTCGCGGCAAGCCGGGTCGGGGCCAAACCCAGCAAGGCGGGCGATGTCGGTCTTTATTCGGCGCAGATGCTTCAGGAGTTTCGCAGCCTGCGCGATGTCTATTACACCTATGTCCATGAAAATGTGATGGAATCCCTAGACCATATCTTCGTGTCGGAGGAATTCTATGACCACTCCCCGAACCGGATCTGGACCTTCCGCGAATTGAAGGTGCTGAACGACCATATCCATTTCCGCGCCAAGGGCGACAAGATCAGAACGGATCATGGCATCGTCATAGCCCGCTTCGACGCCGCAAAGACCGAAAGCGAACCGGAGCCCCCGATCGGCTAAAGGTGGCGCTAGCTTGCCAAGGCCTGCCCGACCTCGGCCAGAAGCCAGTCGCGGAAGGCGCGGATGGCAGGCGCATTGCGGCGACGTTCGGGGTAGGCCAGATACATCGCCGAGGCGTCACGCCAGGTGGTGGTGAAGGGCTGGATCAGATCACCCCGCGCGAGCATGTCGGCAAAGAACACCGGGCTGAGCAGGCAGACCCCCTGCCCGGCCATTGCCGCCTGCACGGTCAGGATCTGCGCGCCCAGAAAACTGCGCCCCGCCCGCCGGTCTTGCGGCGCGCGCACCCCGGCGGCCACGAACCAGCCGTCCCAGCCTTCGTCGGTCGCGTCGATCAGTGGCAGGTCGAGCAGGTCGGCGGGTTCGGTCGGACGACCATAACGGGCGATGAAGGCCGGAGAGATCATCGGCGCATAATCGGCATGCATCAGGAAATGCGTGGTGAGCCCCGGCCAGACGCCCCGTCCGGTGCGGATCGCCACCGTCGCCTCGCCCGCTTGCAGATCGGCCAGCCGGTGATCGACCTCGACCCTTGTCGTCACCTGAGGATTGGCAATCTGAAAACGCCCCAGCCGCGAGGCGAGGAAGTGTGCGCCAAACGTTGGCAGAACGCTGATCACCAGGGTTTCGTCGCGTTCCTTGCGGGCCTCCGCGAAGGACTGGCGCAGGATTTCCAGCGCCTCGCCCGCGCGGTCGGCCAGCCGTGCGCCATCCGGCGTCAGCGCCACGCCACGCGCACGGCGGCGGAAGAGCGGCAGGCCCACCCGATCTTCAAGCACCTTGATCTGATAGCTGACGGCGGCCTGGGTCATGCCCAGCTCCTCTCCCGCGCTGGTGAAGCTCAGGTGCCGCGCCGCGGCCTCGAACACGCGGATCGCGGCGAGCGGTGGCAGCGGTAGGGTGGGAACCAGAGGGTCAGACATAAATCCACCTTATGTATCATGTCGGGGTTTCAATTGGTGAACCTGTATCTCTTGGACGATATTCAGCATCAGAAATCGAACAGAAGGATGTTCATCATGGCACATGCAGCTTCACTTCCCCGCGCAGGAAAGATCATATATTGGCTTTTT
>DAORUY010000113.1:0-9275 GCA_035433445.1 Paracoccaceae bacterium | reverse complement strand
CGACGATCTCGACGACCTCGGCCTCGGTAACGGCGTCGGTCAGGGACTGGCGGAGCCGCTCCGCCCAGGCCGCGTCACTTTCGATCGACACGATCCGCGCCTGCGTCTGGGCAACGGCAAACACCGTCGATCCGCCCGACCCATATTCCAGGATCGCGCGCGCCGCGCGATAATGGCGCCGCAGGGCTTCGGCCTCGGCGGTTGGCATCGTCAGTTCGGGCAACCAAGGGCCAGCCTGCGCCGCGCCATCGGTCGGGGGGACGGTCTCTGTCATTTCGCTCCTCAATGCCCCCCGGGCGGCTTTGCCCGGGGGGCGCTACAGCCGACGCTTGCGGAATGCGGACAGACCTGCAAGGTAAAATCCGCAGCCCTCTCTTGTGCGAGGATTTGATTCCGGCGCAAGGGGCCAAACAGGACGGATGCACAACGCCGTTCCGATGTCGGAGATCACAGTGCTGGAACTGCCACAAACCTTGCCGCCCGGCGCGCTTCTGAACCGCGATGCCGTGCATCTGGCCGGGGTCATGGCGCAGACCGGCGGCCTGTGGTTCACCGCCCGACAAGACGCGCTTTTGCCCGAAGGGGTGGGGCCGGACACCGCGCTCAGCGGTTGGCGCAGCACGAACGGCAGCGCAACGCTTCACCCGTCCGAGCCCAACACCGGCAACAGCCTTTTTTCGACCCATGGTCCGCGCCCAGGCTTGGTGATGCGCGAAGGGGTTCATTGCGGCCTTTGGCTGGCGGCTGCGACCCGCATTTCCCGGTGCTTTTCCGCCGGACTTATCTACAGCGCCCCCGAAGGCGACCCGCGCACGCTTTTGTCGCTCAGCACCGGGCAGGAGCATAATCTGGTGTTCCTGTCGGATGCGGATGGCCGGCTTGCCCTGCATGATCGCGCCACGGGCGCTGGCGTTGATATTCCGCAACCCACGCGCGAACCGGGTCCACGGTTGGTGATCTTCAGCTATGACGGCCAGGAACTGGCCCTGCACGGCGCGGGCCGCACAGCGCGGGCGACGGCCGACTTGCCGGGGCTCGACCGTGGGGGCGACCTGTTCGTTGGCTGCCGCAGCAACCGGCGCGGGCTGTTGAAAACGCTGGGCCGCTCGCTCATCCATGATGTGTTCTTCTGGCCGGACCGGGCAATCCTGACTGAAGCCGCCGCTTCCGACCTGCCCGGTCTGATCGCGCGTTATCAACGCTGGGCGATCTAGCGCCACGATGACTGACATAGCCCCCATAACCGACCCCGCCACCCCGCCGCCGGTTCCGCCACCTGCGATGCCTGCCGCGTCGGCTGCGCTTGCTCAGCAGTTTCTGATGCAGGGGGATCATGGCAACCTGTGGTTCGAAGGTCAGAACGGATCGGATGTGTTGATCGTCAGCTTCGACAATCTGGCCACGATCGACGAAGGCTGGCCGCGCATGCCCTGGGCCTGGCGGCGGCTTCAGCCGATGGGTCATGCTGTCCTTGGCGTGCAGAGCCACGCAAAGGACTGGTTTCGCCAGCCGACCACCCCCGCGCAACTGACCGCCCTGCGCGACACGGGCTTTTTCGCGCGCTTTGGCAAGATCGTGCTGACCGGCGCGTCGATGGGCGGGTTTGCCGCGCTAAATTTCGCCCCCCTGATCCCCGGCGCACGGGTTCTGGCCTTCAGCCCGCAATCGACGATGAACAAGGCAATCACGCCGTTCGAGCAGCGCTTTCCCTTCGCCGTCCGCAAGTCAGACTGGGGGGGGATGCCGTTCCTCGATGCGGCCGCCGCGATCCCATATATTGCCCGCACGGTCCTGCTGTTCGACCCGTTCGTGCCCGAGGACAAGGCCCATGCCGCCCGGATGCGCGGCCCGAATGTCGAACAGATCGCCGTGCCCCATGCCACGCACGAGGCGATCCGCGTCATCCTGAAATCCGGGACTTTGCCCGCGCTGATCGACGCGATGGTGCAAGACGCGCCCATCGGCCCCGCGTTCTGGGCTGCCTACCGCGCGCGCCGCACCGTGCCGAAATGGCAGCGCGCATTGATTGCCAATGCGGCGAAGGCGGGCCATCAGAAACTGCTCATCGCCGCCTGCAACCGGCTGCTGGCGCTCAGCGATGGTGAAACGAGCGAAGACCGAGTGTTCCTGCGCCGGTCCAAACGTGCGGCGCTGGCCGCCCTTGAGGCCGGGTGAGGGGCGGAATGGACAAGACACGCGCACCTATGGCAGCGATGACGATGGTCGGGGGCGACCATTTCTTCCTCAAGCGCTGGGTCGACTATTACACCCGGCATCTGGGGCGGGAACATCTGATCATCCTCAGCCACGGTGGCGACCCAGAGCACAAGCGCATCGCCGAAGGGGCGACGATCATCGACCTGCCATATGACCCCACACGCAACTGCTTCAACCAGCGGCGCTGGCAGATGCTGTCGCGGCTGACCACGGGCTTTACAGCCTTTTACAACTGGGTTCTGGTCAGCGATGTGGATGAGATTGTCTGCGTCGATCCGGCGGTGTCGGACAATCTGGTGGAATATCTGTCGCGTTTCGATGACCGGACGCGCCCGCAGGTCATCACCCCCTTTGCCATCGAGATGGTGCATAACCCCGCATTGGAGCCTGAGGCGATCAGTGAGGGGCGCAATATCCTCGACGTGCGGCGGATCTTCCGACTGAATGCAAATTACGCCAAACCCTGCATCACCGGCGGGCGGATCGACATCGTGCCGGGCGGGCATTTCGCCAACTACCCCAAGCTGCACCTCGACCCGCACCTCTACCTCTTTCATCTGCGTTTCATCGACTATGAGATGACGGAGGCACGGCTGGCCAAACGCCGCGAACAGCGCACCGTGCAAAGCGGGGCGCTGGGGCAGACAGAGCGGGAGGCGACGGGCTGGGATACCGCCTGGGCCACCTATTCGGCGCTGTCAAAAGAAACGCCACGCGCCGAAACGATTGACTTTCCCGAGTTCCGGCAAGAGATGGTCGATGGCTGGCGGCAGAAAAAGGTCGTCTACTGGGCACCCGGCGGGGCGCGGCCCAAGGGTGTCTACCGCCTGCCCGAACGGTTCTCGCAACTGTTCTGATGGCCGGTGTAAGGAGAGGTCGAATGCCGGATCAGCCCAGTCCACCTATGGAAAGCACCGAACGCGGCGTGATCCTGCGCGCGTCGAACGGCGATGTGATCGGCTATGATGAAACGGGCCTGATCCTGCGCCTGTCAGACCGGGTGGTCGCAGATCTAGCGGAGCGGCTGAGACTTTCGGTGACGGCGGCCAGCGACAAGGCTGCGCCTGCCCAGCCCCTACCCGACGACCTTGATGCCTGGAACATAAGGCAGGAGGGGGAATGGATTTGCTTTGACGCAAATCTGCCCGGCGCGCAGGGGCCGCGCGGGTTCCGTCGTCATGTGGCGGGGGGAGCGGTCATTGCGCAGGCGCGCGGGCCGCTTCTGGGTATCCTGGGGATCGGGGGGGCGCGGGCCGCACTGGCAAATCCCGGCGCGGGAAGCTTCCCTTGGCATGTGTTGGCCCCCGCCGATGACATCGGGGCGGTTGGTCACGCAGGCGTGGAACTGGCGGTGGAAACCGCGCATCTTGAACCACTGCGCGAACAGACGCACGAGGCTTTGCTGGCCGAGGCGCTGCTGGCCAACCGTCGCGCGGCGTCACAGGCGCTGCCGCTTTATCTGGTGCGAGCTGAGACCGACAGCGCCGCCCGCGCCGCCGATCTGGGCCATGGCCGTGCCGTCGAAAATCTTGAACGGGCGGCCGCCAATCTTATTGCCGCTGGCACGACGCTTGGCACGGGCGCGCGCCTTCTGGCCGTGACGCTCGACTATTGTCTTGAGGATATATCCGGCGATGCGACCGCCTACCGCGACGGGATCATCGCCCTGATGGCCCGGCTGACCGACCAGATGAATGCGCTCGGGCAACCCGCGCCGCGGTTCCTGGCCACCTTTGACTGCGGCACGCATGAAATCACCGACGGTGCCGCCTTGGACGGTCAGTGGGAACTGTCCTGGAACCATGCCGACCATGCGCTGACCTATGTGGCACCCGGCTATATGTTCGCGCTTGACGATACCGGTCGCCTGACCGAAGCGGGCCGTCGCACCAAGGCCGCGATGGGGGCTGCCGCCCTGACCGAGCTTGAGGGCGGGCAGGGCTGGTTCTGCCCGACGATCCAACTGGCCGAACGCGCGGGCAAGGACATCCGCCTGACCTGCAAGGCGATGGACAAGCTGGTGATCGACAAGGCCGACCCGTTCGACGCCGGCAAGGCGGCAGGCTTCCGGCTGGACGGGGTAACGAACGGCGCGCGCATCACCGGCATAGCGATCGACCCGGATGATTCCCGCACGCTGGTCCTCAGCTGTTCCAAACGGCCCGAAGGCACCGACCTTGTGGTGGCCTATGCGGCGGGAGCGACGGCCTGGAACGGCCCTTGGCCCGCAAACCGGGGGGCGCTTCGCGATGCATGGTCCCGGTCGGGGCCGGACGGCCAGCCCTTGTACCGCTGGGCGTTGCCCGCGCGGCTGAAAGTCACCGGGGCATGAGCTTTACCGCCGAAAGCATCGGGCAGGACAATATCTGCGTCATCTGGGTCGATGACATGATTGACATGTTCACCTGGCGCAACACGTTCGGCATCCCGATCCTGACCCCGAACCTTGACCGTCTGATGGACGGGGGCGTGCGCTTTTCCAACTGCTACGCCACGGTGCCGCTTTGCGCCCCCTGCCGGGCCGAGATTGCGACCGGCCTGTCGCCCTTCCGCACGGGGCTAGTGGACCTGAACCGTTTTTGGCGGCAGGTCATGCCACCCGAAAAGGCATGGGCTTATGATCTGCGCCGGGCAGGCTTTTACACCTTCACCACCGGCAAGGTGGATGCGACATACAGGCCAATGCCCGAAAGCTACCGGCGGGTTCTTTTTCACGAAGACCCGCCCGCTGTCGACCGCAGCGGGCGAACGAAGATCCATCCATATCTGGACAAAGGCCCCGGCATAAAAGGCGTCAACCACCCCGATGACGATGGCAGTCAGGATCACCTCTTCTATGATTTCGATGTGGCGCAGAATGCCATCGACTTTCTGGGCCGGGCCGACCCGTCGCGCCGCCATCTGATCCAGTTGGGCTTCAAGCATCCACACTATGATCTGGAATGCCCGGACCGTTTCTACCAGCTCTATGACGCCGCCGCGATCCGCTGGCCGACCATTGCCGCAGCGGAGGATTACTTCGGCCCCCAGCCCGGTTTCGCGGTTTACGAGGCTGCCTATATCGCCAACGGCAACTGGACGCCCGAAAAGGCAGGCGACGAAGGCTGGCGACAGGTCGTGCGCGCCTATTTCGCCGCGATCAGCCATGTGGATCATGAGATCGGCCGGTTCCTGACCGCGCTCGAAGCCTCGCCCCTTGGCGCGAACACGACCGTCATCTTCCTGTCTGACAATGGCTTCAACCTTGGAAATCACGACAGTTTTCACAAGATGAGCCAGTGGGACAGCGCCGCCCACGTGCCACTTTGTATCTGGAGCCCGCGCATGGCAGGCGGTCGGGTCGAACCGCTGCCCGTCTCGCTCCACAATCTGCCAAAGACAATCTTGCAACTGGCCGGTCTGCCCTACCGGCCCGACTGGGTATCGGGGCAAAGCCTGTTGCCGCTGATCGACCCCAGCTTCGGGCGCTATGATGAAACGAAATCGCCCGTCACCTCGGTCTTTGGCACGCTGAGTGTCCGGTCCTCGGTCGAAGGGCTGCGGCATCTGCGCTATTTCCGCTATCCCAATGGCGAGGAGCATGTCTATGACATCGTGGCCGATCCGGGCGAGACGGAAAACCTGAAGGGTAGCGCCCCCATTGCCGCGCTGCGCGATGAACTCGTGCGCGGTGCGCTGGAACTGGGTCTTGATCTGCGCGGGTTCGAAGACCCGGCGCGCGGCGTCAATGCGATGATGGCGGTTGATGGCAGCGTGGTGCTGCAAGGGTCGCGCGGCAATGACAGCTACTGGGCCTATGGCGCGGACGCCGAAAAGATCCGCGAAGAGGCCGACGGCGGCAATGATACGCTGTGGTATATGGGCGGGCCGGACGATTATGTCCTGCACTGCCCCATGAATGTCGAAAATATCCGGATCGCCACAGTTGTCGCCCGCAACGAAGATCGCACCAAGGGCGAACAGCGCACCATCCGCATCGTCGCCCATCCCGACAGCCCGATCGACTTTGAAACCTCCGAGCGGGTGACAGTGAATGTGCGCGGCTCACGCGGGAATGACGTGATGACCGGGCCGAAATACGGGGGCGCCACCTTTTATGGCGGCGAAGGCGACGACCGGCTGGTGGCGATTGCCAAGCTGCCCAGTTCCCACCACGCTTTTTATGGCGGCTCGGGTGCCGATACGCTGGTGGGCGGCGGCGGGCGCGACACGCTGGATGGCGGCACTGGTGATGACGTGATCCAGGGCACAGCTGGGCGAAACCTGATCTACGGCGGGCACGGCAATGACGTGATCAGCGACGGCGATGGCTCGTCCACCGTCCACACCGGGCCGGGACGCAACCGGATCAGTCTAGGCGGCGGCAATGACGTGATCCATGTCGGAACCGGCGTAAACCATATCGACCCCGGAGCAGGTGCGGTGCGCTTTATCATCGCCTATGGCGGCGCCACATTTATCAGCGGCTGGGATGAAACGCAGGTCTACGACCTGTCGCAATGGCCCGCACCACCCAACATCCGCCGCTGCGCCAATGGTGCAGTGGATCTTTCGCTGGGGCTGTCGCTGGTGCGAATCGCCAATGTTCCAGCCGAGGTTTCAATCGAAGCGCAGATCGCGTGCGAGACAACACACGCCCCATCCGAAATGTAGGCAATATGACTGATGAAGTTGACGATCTGAAACGGAAGCTGCGCCGACTGCGTCAGAAGAATGCCAAGGACGCCCGCAAGGCCTGGGCAGATGGCTTCCTGACCGGGGTTTGCGGTCAACTACGGCCGGGCGATCTGGCGATCGACTGCGGTGCGAACGTCGGGGAAATCTCAGCGCGGCTTCTGGCGACGGGCGCCGATGTCGTCGCCTTTGACCCGGATCCCTGGGCCTTTGAGCAATTGCGCCAGCGTTTCGCCGATCAACAGCGCTATCAGCTTCACAATGCCGCCGTGGGCTGCACCGAGGCCGAAGTGGTCCTGATGCGGGCTGCAAATTTCGACGGGAACGAAGGCAATGCGTCTCAAAAAAGCACAGTGATCACGGGGGCACGCAACATCGGCGAGGCGGGCGAACGGGTCACCGTCCGACAGATCGACTTTGTCGCTTTCCTGCGCGACCTGATCGCAGCGCGTGGGCCAGTTGCATTCCTGAAGATTGACATAGAAGGCGCAGAACTAGACCTCTTGGAAGCACTAGACCGTGAAGGTTTGCTTGCCCATATCCGTTGCACCGTAGCAGAAACCCACGAGCACAAATTCCCCGACCTGCGCCTACGCTATGAGGCCCTGCGCACCGCCCTCTCGGCGCGCTATGCGCCCCATCACGTCAATCTGGACTGGATCTAAGCGGTTCAGAGCCCCGCGTCGGTGTAAACTCGCGTCAAATCACCCGCCCATTCGCCCTGATAGCGGTCGAGCCAGCGATCTGCCTGCACCCTGCCGGTCTTCAGGCTGTCGACCAGCGGTGCAAGATGGCGTTCTTCGCCCTGCCCGCGCGCCACAAGGCCCGCGTGCGAAAGCCCGACTGCCGCACGCGCGATGTCGAGAAGCTTTACCCCTTCCGCCTCGCCCTGAAGCGCGGACACGGACGCAGCCACCCGCAGTCCCTGACGGGTTGCTGCATCGAAACCGCGCACCAGATCCCAAGCCGCATCAAGCGCTGCCTGATCATACATCAACCCAACCCAGAAGGCGGGAAGCGCGCCGATATGATCGGCATCGCCCACATCCGCCCCCCGCATTTCGATGAATTTCTTCGCCCGCGCCTCGGGGAAAACCGTCGTCATGTGATCCGCCCAGTCCGAAAGCGTCGGCTTTTCGCCCGGCAGTGCAGGCAGTTCGCCTTTAAGGAAATCGCGGAAACTCTGGCCCAGCGCGTTGATATATTTCCCATCGCGATAGACGAAATACATCGGCACATCGAGCACCCAGTCGATATAGCGCTGAAAGCCCATGCCGTCCTCGAAGACGAAGGGCAGCATGCCGGTGCGGCTGTCATCGAGACTGCGCCAGATGCGCGAACGCCAGCTTTTGTGGCCATTCGGCTTGCCCTCGAAAAACGGTGAGGAGGCGAAAAGCGCTGTCGCCACCGGCTGCAAAGCCAACGCCACGCGCATTTTCTTGACCATGTCGGCCTCGGACCCGTAGTCGAGGTTCACCTGCACGGTGCAGGTGCGATACATCATCTGGGTGCCATGCGTGCCCACGCGGCCCATGTAGTCGGTCATCAGCCGGTAGCGCCCCTTGGGCATCATCGGCATATCCTCGTGCCGCCAGACCGGCGCGGCCCCCACCCCGAAATGGCGAATGCCCAAGGGTTCGCAGATCGCATGGACTTCGGCCAGATGGGTGTCGAGTTCGGCCCGCACTTCGTTCACCGTTGCAAGCGGCGCGCCGGAAAGTTCCAGCTGGCCGCCCGGCTCCAGGCTCACGTTCGCGCCATTGCGGGTGGCGCCGATGATATTGCCCTGTTCCAAAATAGGCGACCAGCCGAAGCGGTCACAAAGCGCTTGCAAGATCGCGCGGATCGAACGCGCACCATCATAGGGGACGGGTGACAAAGTATCCGTCAGGTAACCGAATTTCTCGTGTTCGGTCCCGATCCGCCAGTCAGACTTTGGCTTGCAGCCGCTTTCCATATACTCCGCCAGCTGCTCGAATCGTTCGATCGGGCCGCCGCCGGACTGTGGAATCGACATTTTTGGCTCCGATCATGGCTGGACGTCAGGGAAGCAAGACGTGCCGTTCCGCGCCGGTCAAGTCAAGGCCACCCGCGCCGGATGACGCCAGACGGTCAGCGTGTCGGAGGGCGCATCCGGGGCGGCGGCAAGTGCGGCCGTATCCATGCCGGGCAGGGTGGAAAAAGCGTCGAAAAGCGCGCCGGCGCCCGCCGCCGCCACCGGCACCAGAAGCACCTGCCCGTCGGTCTGTTTCAGCCGCCAGTGGTTTTCGCCGTAAAGCCGGATCATGCGGATTTCGGTCAGTTCGCGCAGGCTGACATATCCGCCGAATGTCGGGCCAAGATAGCCGATCTGGCCTTCGTCGACCTCGACCACGCCCGGGGCG
>DAORUY010000112.1:0-9289 GCA_035433445.1 Paracoccaceae bacterium | reverse complement strand
GATGTGCTGCTGATCTCGACCGATTGGGAGAGAGCCGAGTTTCTGGGTTGAGGGGGCTGTGTTTAATCCTACGTCCGGCCAACCTGATTATCCGATAATCAGTATTATGTAACATAACTGGCAATCCCGGTGTAAGCTCTTTCCCATGCGGCCCACTTGCGCCATATGTCTCATGAGCAACTCAGGTGAACCCGCCCATGACCCATTCCCCCATACTGATCGCGCCGTCGATCCTGTCGGCGGACTTCGCCAACTTCGGGGCCGAGATCCGTGCCATCGAAGCCCAGGGCGCGGACTGGGTGCATGTCGATGTGATGGACAATCATTTCGTCCCGAACCTGACCTTCGGGCCGCAGCTCTGCCGCGCCATCCGTCCGCATATCAAGACCGTGATGGACGTCCATCTGATGATCGCGCCGGTCGATGCGTCATTGGCCGCCTATGCCGAGGCCGGTGCCGATGTGATCACCGCGCATTACGAAGCCACGCCCCACATTCACCGCACCTTGCAAGCTATTCGCGGACTTGGAAAAAAGGCTGGTCTGGCGCTCAATCCCGGCACGCCTGCCTCGGTTGCGGCGGATCTTCTGGACATGGTCGACCTGATCTGCGTGATGACGGTGAACCCGGGCTTCGGCGGACAGAAGTTCATCCATTCGCAAATTGACAAGGTGCGCACCTTGCGACGGATGATCGGCGACCGGCCCGTACATATCGAGATCGATGGCGGGATAACGGTCGAAACCGCGCCGCTGGTCACGGCGGCAGGCGCCGATGTGCTGGTCGCGGGATCGGGCGTCTTTTCCGGTGGCTCCGTCGACCGGCCGGAAGTCTATGGTGCCAATATCGCTGCCATCCGCAAGGCGGCAGAAGCGGCCCCCCGCATCACCCTTTGAAGGAGCCAGCCATGGCCGTCACCGCGCCTGTTTGCGACTTTGGCCAGATCGCCCCGGACTTTGCGCTGCCCGACACCGAAGGCCGGATCTGGACCCGCGCCGATGTGGCCGGGCCGCGCGGCCTGCTGGTCATGTTCATCTGCAACCACTGCCCCTATGTGATGGCCGTGCTTGACCGAATCGTGAGAGATGCCCGCGACCTGAAGACCATCGGTGTTGGGGTGGCAGCCATTTCTTCCAACGATCCCGTGGCCTATCCCGAAGACAGTTTCGACAAGATGCGCGACCTGGCGCAATCGCACGCCTTTCCGTTTCCCTATCTCTTTGACGAAACGCAAGATGTAGCCCGTGCTTATGGCGCGGCCTGCACGCCGGATTTCTTTGGCTACAATGCGGGCTTCGCCCTGCAATACCGCGGCAGGCTCGATGCGTCGGGCCGCCTGCCCGGCCCACCGGATGCGCGGCGCGACTTGTTCGAGGCGATGCGCCAGGTGGCCCAGACCGGCGCAGGGCCCGCAGACCAGATCGCTTCGATCGGATGTTCGATCAAATGGCGCGAACTCTGCCCCCCTGCCCCGACGGAAAGTCAGAAAACACATTCGCAACTTGAAATATAAGGTGCCGGTCCGGTAGATTCGACTCAAGAACCAAGGAAAAGTGCCATGCCGACGCAAGAAAACATCGCGCAACATCCTGAAGTAGACGGTTTTTTTGACGAGGCGACCAATACCGTCACGTTTGTGGTCAAAGACCCAGCCAGCGGGGCCTGTGCCATTGTCGATTCCGTTCTGGATTTCGACTATTCCTCTGGCCGGACCGATACACGGTCCGCCGATGCAGTGATCGCGCATGTCCAGAAAGCCGGCCTGACCGTCGAGTGGATTTTGGAAACCCATGTCCATGCCGACCACCTGTCGGCGGCGCCCTACATCCAGAAAGAACTGGGGGGCCGGATCGGGATCGGCGCCAACATCACGTTGGTGCAAGACACGTTCGGCAAGATCTTCAACGAAGGCACCGAATTTCAACGCGATGGCAGCCAGTTTGACCGGCTCTTCCGCGAAGGTGACAGCTTCACGGTGGGCGGTCTTCGGGGACGTGTTCTGCATACGCCCGGCCACACACCCGCTTGCCTGACCTATGTCGTGGGCAACGCGGCCTTTGTGGGCGATACGCTTTTCATGCCGGATTTCGGCACCGCGCGGTGTGATTTTCCGGGCGGGTCGGCGGAAATGCTCTACGCCTCGATCCAGAAGATCCTGACGCTACCGGACGAGACGCGAATCTTCGTCTGCCACGATTACAAGGCGCCGGGGCGCGACGTTTTCGCCTGGGAAACCACCGTGGCCGAAGAAAAGGCCCGCAATGTCCACATCAGCGGAAGGTCCGAGGCGGAGTTTGTCGCCATGCGCGAGGCGCGCGACAAGACGCTTGGCATGCCGAAACTTATCATCCCGTCCTTGCAGGTCAATATGCGTGCCGGTCAGATGCCACCCGCCGATGAGGACGGGCGGACCTTTTTGAAAGTGCCAGTCAATAGCCTTTGACTAGCCGCCCTGCCTGGATCAGGCCCGTCAGACCACAGCGCGTTCCAGAAAGGGCCGGTTTTCCACGATCCGTTCCGCCCCGAGCGGCGAAAGGTCCAGCGTCTGCCAATTGCCGGTCAGGATGACCTCTGCCAGCCCCCGCCCGACGGCTGGGGCCTGTTGCAGACCATGCCCCGAAAACCCGGCGGCGATGTAGAAATTCGCCATGCCCGGCCAGCGCCCCAGAACCGCATTCTGGTCGAGCCGGTTGTAGTCATAATGCCCGACCCACAGCCTTGAGACCTTGACCGCATCGAACCCTTCGGCGCGTTGGTAAAGGCGCGGCCAGATCAGATCCTCGAACTGGGCATGATCCGGCTCCCAATCGTCGCGGTCACAGGGGCCATCGGTTTCGGGAACCGTGGCGGTGATCCACTGGCCATGTTCCGGGCGCAGATAGATGCCGGAATGGTCGATGATCAGCGGCGCTTCGGGGTGGCGCGCATTGGGTGCGTCGACGACAAAAACCGTGCGCTTGCGCGGCTCGATCGGGAAATCCAGCCCGGCCATCCCGCAAAGGCCCGTCGAGGCCGTGCCCGCCGCATTCAGGAAAGCATCACACGTCACCCGTCCGCCCTCGGCCAGCGTGACAGCGACGATCCGGTCACCCTGCCGTTCAAGCCCCACCACGCTGTCGCGTCGATAGGTGGCCTCCCGCGCCCGTGCGCCGTTCCTGAACCCGTTCAGAAGGCCCATATTGTCAAACCAGCCCTCGTCGCACGACCCCAGACTACCCGCGACCACATCTTCGGTGTTCATCCACGGATAAAGCGCCTTGAGTTCCGCCGGACCCAGCACACGGGTCGAGGCCCCGAGCCCGCGCTGCATCGCGGCCAACTCTTCCATCACCAAGGCACCACTCTCGGTGCCGGTCAGAAAGAGATAGCCGTTTTCTTTGAGCCCCAGCGACGGCACGCCGCCCTCCGGGCCGATACGGTCGGCAAAGTGACGGATGAAATCCACACCAAAACGCGAAATCTCGACATTCACCGGGTTTGAGAACTGCCCGCGCACCGACGCGACCGACAAGGCTGTCGCCGCCTTGGCATAGGTCGGATCAGGCTCCACCACCAGCACCCGCAACCCCGGCGCCGCCCCCAATAGCCACCAGGCTGCGGAAGATCCGGTCACCGCACCGCCCGCAATGATCACATCCCAGTCCGACATCATCGTCCCTTCAACACAAGATCGTGATACGACCCCTTTGCCGCACCCTTAGGAAATGCGCGCCGTCTCGACAATGCCGCATATCCATGGCACTTAGATCATCGGGGATGTCATACGGGAACCGCAATGGCCAGATTGAATTTCGGCCAAGAATTCTTTGTGTTGTTTGGACTTGCACAGCCAAGGTGCCAGTCATGACCAATAGGGCTGAGCTGTCGGTGGAAACCGGCATTGACTATCTTGATCAGGTTTTGCGCGCCTCCACGATCGAAGAGATTTGGGGGCTGCACACGGCCAAGATGGCCTCCTATGGGTTCGATCGCCTGCTGTATGCGTTCACCCGGTTCAAGCCGCCGAACGCGCTGGGGAGCGTCGACGACTCCCTTATTCTGACCAATCACCATGCCGACTATGTAAAAGAATATGTAAACGGCGAACTTTACCGCGCCGCGCCGATGGTGCGTTGGGCGGCAAACCATGTTGGCGCACAGTCATGGTGCCTGGTGCAGGAACGCATGCGTGCCGCAGGCGTGACCTCAGACGAACGCCGAGTGATCGAACTGAACCGCAAGTTTGGTGTCGTCGCGGGCTATTCCATCGGCTTTCGGGAAGTGTCCGTACGCGCCAAGGGGGGTATTGGTCTTTGCGCACGCGCGGGTCTGTCGCAAGCTGAAGTTGAAGACATATGGGCCGAGAATGGCCGTGAAATCACGGTCTTGAACAATGTCTGCCATCTGCGTATCTCTGCCCTGCCCTATCTGTCGCGCAAGACGCTGACCGCCCGGCAGCGCGAGGCACTTGAATGGGTCGGCGATGGCAAGACCACGCAAGACATCGCGATCATCATGGGCCTGACGCCCGCAACCATCGAAAAGCACCTCCGGCTGGCGCGGGAAGTTCTGGATGTGGAAACCACGGCACAGGCCGTTTTGATGGCGTCCTTCCGCAACCAGATTTTCGTTGTGCCCGAACTGCGTCTTGCCTGAGCGATGTGACGAAGAGTCGAGGTAAGGATTTCCCTACTGTCTTTACGCTAGGTAAACTGCGAATACTGCAAGTGTTCCGTGAGTGGTGGCGAAAGCCAGGGACATCGGGCCGTTGACCTTCGTATTTTCGTTGGAATACGGCTGACCGGGAAACCGGGTAAAGTATGTCGGGGTATTTTCCGCGCCGACATAGTGTCATGAGTAGCGCCTGTCCTCATCCCCAACAGGTGCGGCGCACTTAAAGACGGTGCGGTCCGTTGCGGGCCGCACCGTTTTTGTTTGGCCATACGCTGACCTTACCGTCCGGACACGAAAAAGGGCGCCGATCCGGCGCCCTTTTCTGGACAGTCTAGCGAAAAATCAGGCGCCCTGAAGCGTCTTGGCGACTTCCGCAGCGAAGTCTTCTTCCTTCTTCTCGATCCCTTCGCCCACCACCACGCGCACGAAACCCGTGATCTCGACGCCCGCGTCCTTGGCGGCCTGCTCGACGGTGATGTCAGGATTCATCACGAACTTCTGGTTCAGAAGCGTGACTTCTTCGAGGAACTTCTTCATCCGGCCGGGGATGATGTTGTTCTGGATCACCGCTTCGGGCTTCGGCTTGGCGGAGGTCGCATTCTCCTCAAGCGCTTTCTGGGTCTGCACGGTGCGCTCGCGCTCGACCACGACCGGGTCAAGTTGGGCTTCCGACAGGGCCATCGGGCTGGCGGCAGCGATGTGCATCGCGATCTGCTTGCCAATCCCTGCATCCTTGCCCTTCAGCGCGACCAGAACGCCAATCTTGCCCATGCCTTCAGCGGCGGCATTGTGGACATAATGGACGATCGAATCGCCTTCCAGCACATGCATGCGGCGCAGCGTCATGTTTTCACCGATGCGCGCGATGGCGTCGGTCAGCACTTCGGACACCGGCTTACCGTTCAGGTGGGTCTGATGCAGCACCTCGACCGAATCCGCAGCTTGCAGCGCCACGTTCGAAATTTCACGCACCAGCGCCTGGAAGTCGGCGTTCTTGGCCACGAAATCGGTTTCGGAGTTCAGCTCGATCGCCACGCCACGCCCGTCGCGCACGGCCACACCGATCAGGCCCTCTGCCGCAACGCGGTCGGCCTTCTTGGCGGCTTTCGCCAGACCCTTGGTGCGCAGCCAGTCCACGGCGGCTTCCATGTCGCCATTGGTTTCGGTGAGCGCCTTCTTGGCATCCATCATCCCTGCGCCAGTGGCTTCGCGCAGTTCTTTCACCATGCTCGCGGTGATCGTCATGACCGCTCTCCTTTGGGTCTTATGAATGGGTCAGGCGGGGACATATCCCCGCCCGATGAAACTTGGGTGACGGGGGGCGCTCGACGCACCCCCTGCCCGATCCTCAGGCGTGGGCTTCTTCGCCCATGATTTCGGCCGGGGCCTCGGTCAGCGCGCCAAGGTCAACGCCCGCCGCACCCATCTGGGCCGTCATGCCGTCAAGTGCCGCACGGCTGACCAGATCGCAGTAAAGCGCGATGGCACGTGCCGCGTCGTCATTGCCGGGGATCACGTAATCCACGCCCTTGGGCGAGCAATTGGTGTCGACGATGGCGACAACCGGGATGCCCAGCTTGTTGGCTTCCTGGATGGCCAGGCTTTCCTTGTTCACGTCGATGACGAACAGAAGGTCCGGCACGCCGCCCATTTCGCGGATACCGCCCAGCGAGGCCTGAAGTTTGGCCTGCTCACGCTCCATGCCCAGACGTTCTTTCTTCGTCAGGCCTTCGGCACCATGGCCCATCACTTCGTCGATCTGCTTCAGGCGCTGGATCGACTGGGAAACGGTTTTCCAGTTGGTCAGCGTACCACCGAGCCAGCGGTGGTTCATGTAATACTGCGCGCACTTTTCCGCAGCATCGGCAATCGCCTTCGACGCCTGACGCTTGGTGCCGACGAAAAGGATGCGGCCGTTCTTGGCCACGGTTTCGCGGATCACATTCAGCGCCGCGTCCAGAAGCGGAACGGTCTGCGTCAGGTCGATGATATGGATGCCGTTGCGGTCGCCGTAGATGAACTCGCCCATCTTCGGGTTCCAGCGTTGGGTCTGGTGGCCATAGTGAACGCCAGCTTCAAGAAGCTGACGCATGGAAAATTCAGGAAGCGCCATGCCTATTTCCTTTCCGGTTTGCGCCTGAGCGAGGTGATTTCATCCGCGATCAGATCGGGGACAACCGGTGGACCTATAGGGATTTCTCCCCTAAAGGCCCGCACCTCGCCTGTGAAGTGCCGTGCCTATAGGCGGTTTTGATTGGCGGTGCAAGCCCTGGCCCCTACAGGCTCTGCGCCATGGCATGAACATGTCGACAATCAGTGCCGCAGCACCCGCCCACAACCCTAAGGCTGGGCAAACGGGCAGCAAGCCCTTCGTATAGCGGGGCGAATTCCTTGGGGTCACCGTCATCAAGCGTGGTTGCGTCGTCCAACTCGGCATGGCTTTGGCGCGAGGCATTGGCGCGCACGACGCCGATCCGCTTGGTCCAGTCACCTGCGAGCTGGTCAAGGAAATGGGTGGGATGGGCGCAGTTAATCCCGAAATAGACGGCGGCGCCCCCAGTCGCGGCGTCCACTTCCCTAATGACATCGCCAAGTGGCGTGCCAACTGGCAGGCGACCATCGGTTTCCAGGGTGAAAGAGACGGCAACGCGCAGGCCTGCTGCCTGCGCGGAACGGATGACGCCGATCGCCTCGCCTGGATGGGTCATGGTCATCGCAGTCACAAGATCTACGCCACCTTCGGCCAACGCCTGCATTTGCGGTCTATGAAGATCTTCCGCCTCATCGGGGGTGAAAAGCTGGTGCGGTG
Organism: Paracoccaceae bacterium; assembly: GCA_035433445.1. Taxonomy (GTDB): domain Bacteria; phylum Pseudomonadota; class Alphaproteobacteria; order Rhodobacterales; family Rhodobacteraceae; genus TMP-24. The sequence continues at coordinate 1,827 of DAORUY010000112.1, read as the reverse complement.
CATAACCGTCACCGCAGGGGCCGATGATGCCATTGATCAAGATAGGCACATTACCCCGGCGGCCGGCCTTTATGGCCTGCGCAAATTGAACGGCCTGCAGGTTGATGTCGCGAAGCCCTGCCAAATTCAGCCCAAGCTTTGGCCCCCAGCCCGCATTCGCGCGCCAAGTGGCAGTATCGAGCAAGAACCCCCTGCCTTCAGCCTCGGCGAGATCCAGATATTCGCCAAAATAAGCTTCGAGTGCCACCCGCCCCTGTTGGTCTTTCAGCAGCACAAAGGAGGAAAAAAGCGGCAGTTCAAAGCCGCGGTTGAAGATCAGGTCGGTCTCGATCCCGCCATCATTCAGATAGGGACGTTTGCTCGCCAGAAAGTCAGCCAGTAGAGACATGGCACACTCCCCCAACTGCCTCTTATAAAGCTAGCACAATCGGGGAAAAAAGTCTGACCGCTCTTCGTCACTTGTGCCCCATGGCGGGCCGAGTCATTTAGGGCAAATGGACAAGATGAAACCTGACATCCTTTGCGTTGGCTCGGTCCTGTGGGACATCATCGGTCGCACGCCCGCCCATATGGCGTCAGGCGCTGACGTGCCGGGCCGGATCACCCGCCTTCCCGGCGGTGTGGCGCTCAATATCGCGATGACGCTCGCGCGGTTCGGTCTGTCGCCCTCAGCCCTGACCGCCATCGGGCGAGACGCGGAAGGTGAGGAACTTGCAGCAGAGGTCGCACGGCTGGGCGTCGACTTGACCCACGCCTACCGCTCTGAAGATCTGCCCACCGACCGTTACATGGCAATCGAGGGGGCGAACGGTCTGATTGCCGCGCTTGCCGATGCCCATTCGCTCGAGGCAGCGGGGGACAAGATCCTGCGTCCGCTGGCCGACGGGCGACTGGGATCGGAAGCTTCCCCCTGGACCGGATTGATCGCGCTAGACGGTAATCTGACGCTGGGGCTGCTTGCCGACATCGCCACTTCTGCCCTCTTCGCGCGATCCGACCTCAGAATCGCGCCCGCCTCGCCCGGCAAGGCGGAACGATTGCTGCCGCTTCTCGCGCATCCCAAGGCCGCCTTCTATGTGAACCTCGAGGAGGCGGGCCTCTTGTGCCAGACCCGTTTCGACACGGCCCCAACGGCTGCCGAGGCGCTTCTCGCGCGCGGCGCCCGCCGGGTTCTAGTCACAGACGGCGGCCGCGCGACCGCCGATGGGAAGGCGGGCGAAGGCGTCATTTCCGCGGCCCCGCGCCCGGTGCTAGTGACCCGCGTGACTGGCGCGGGCGATACGTTCATGGCGGCCCATATCGTGGCCGAAAGCCGTGGCGCCAACCGGCGCGATGCGCTGGCCCGCGCCCTGGAAGCCGCCGCCCTTTATGTTTCTGGAGATATCGGATCATGACTGCCGCGCCCCTGACCTTTTCGCCCGAAGTTGCCGCCGCCCGCGCGGCGGGCCGCCCCATCGTGGCGCTTGAATCCACGATCATCACCCATGGAATGCCCTATCCCGAGAACTTGGCCACAGCGCGCCGGGTGGAGGCAGAGGTGCGCGCCCATAGTGCCGTCCCGGCGACGATTGCTGTGATGGGCGGGCGGATCCACATCGGCCTTGATGATGCAGAACTTGCGACATTGGCGCAGGCGCGCGATGTGATGAAACTCAGCCGCGCCGATCTGGCGGCCTGCCTGGCCATGGGGCGCACCGGGGCCACCACGGTTGCCGCCACCATGATCTGCGCCCATCTGGCCGGAATCGCGGTCTTTGCCACCGGCGGCATCGGCGGCGTGCATCGCGGAGCCGAGGCGACATTCGACATTTCCGCCGACCTGAGCGA
>DAORUY010000111.1:0-9294 GCA_035433445.1 Paracoccaceae bacterium | reverse complement strand
CCAGAAGCTCGGCTTCACGATTGCAGCGCTCCACTATCTGGGGCTTGCGGATGGGACTGACCCGGCGGTTCAGCGGGCAGAGATGCTGGCCCTTGCAGACGGGGCCGACATCGTGGGCTGGTCCGTCTATCCGCATACAAGCTGGGAAGTCACCCTGCCGCTGGCCCCAGATTTTTTCGATTTCATCACCGACTTTGGCCAGACGACCGGCAAGCCGGTCTGCATCAGCGAAAGCGGCATGACGGATCGCCGGGTCTGGATTGGCCTCATCCCGCTTTGGGGCAGCCCCGAGGCGCAGCGTCAGGTGGTCGAGACCTTGCTGGCAGCGGCGCGCAACGGCCGGTGGGAGTTTGTGGTGAACTGGACGAGCCACGACTATCCGGTGCTTCTGGAAATGTTCCCGGCGGAATTTTACGAGTTGGGCCAGATCTGGGTTCATACCGGGCTGGCACACCCCGATGGCCGCGCCAAACCCGCGCTGGAGGTCTGGGACGCGGCGCTGGCCCGGCCCTTTGGGCGATAATGGGCGAACCCTTGCCTGCCCTCACCAATTCTGGTGACAGATCACCCTGCGGACGCTAAACTTGGCATGGATGCGCGGACTGACAAGAAGCCGCGCCAAGGGGCAAGAGGCACAAGATGGACCTACTGAGCAGACGAACCCTGTTGCAGGCGGGCGGTGCGGCGTTGCTGGTCAGCAGCTGCGGCAATGGCGTGGGCAGCAATGGCGGCAATACGATTGACGCGCGCGTCGACAAGACCCGCGACTACATGAAGGCGAATTTCCCGACAGCCGCGCAGAAGATGGCGCAGGCCGTGGGCGTTCTCTACATGCCCTTGGTGACTGAAGCGGGCTTCATGTTTGGCGGATCGTTCGGGCGCGGGGCGCTCAGGATCAATGATGTGACGGTCGATTATTATTCTGCGGCCCAGGCCAGTTGGGGGCTGCAGATCGGCGCACAGCAATATGCCCATACGCTTTTGTTCATGACGCCCGACGCCTTGGCGAACTTCCGTACCTCGCCGGGTTGGACAGCGGGGGCGGACCTTGAATATGCCTTGCCGAACCGGGGGGAAAATGCCGGTGTCGACACGAGCACGACAACCGCGCCGGTCATCGCGTATGTCTTCGGGCAGGCGGGGCTGATCGTCGGGGCCTCGCTCAAGGGCACGAAATACACCCGTATCATCCCCTGATGTCGTCCCGGCTGCGCCGGGCCGATCCGGTGGGAGGGCGCTGCCCTCCCACACCCTCCCGGGATATTTTGGGACAGAAAATGGGATCAGCCGAGCGCGCGCAGTCGGGCGAAGAGGCTTGAAGTGTCCCACCGGCCACCGCCCATCTTCTGCACATCCTTGTAGAATTGATCGACGAGCGCCGTGACCGGCAGACTTGCGCCGTTTTCATTGGCGGTGGCAAGGCAGATACCCAGATCCTTGCGCATCCAGTCGGCGGCAAAGCCAAAGTCGAACTTGCCTTCGGCCATTGTCTTGTGGCGGTTGACCATTTGCCAGCTTCCCGCGGCGCCCTGGCTGATGACCTCGACCAGATCGGGAATGTCGAGCCCGGCCTTTTCCGCAAAATGCAGCCCCTCAGCGAGGCCCTGAACAAGGCCCGCGATGCAGATCTGGTTGACCATCTTGGCGAGTTGCCCCGCCCCCGACGGCCCAAGCCTGCGGCAGATGCGGGCATAGGCGGCGATCACCGGCTCGGCGGCGGCATAATGGGCCTCATCTCCACCGCACATGACAGAAAGGACACCGTTTTCCGCCCCGGCCTGCCCGCCCGAAACCGGAGCGTCGACAAAACCGATGCCGGAGGCTGCGGCCTCAGTTGCAAGTTCGCGGGTCACTGCGGCCGAGACAGTGGTGTGGTCGACGAAGATCGCGCCTTGCGCCATCCCGGCAAAGGCGCCGTCGACGCCCCGGCAGATCGCGCGCAGGTCATTGTCATTGCCGACGCAGGCCATGACGAAATCGGCCCCTTCCGCCGCCGCGCGCGCGCTCGGGGCGGTCTTGCCGCCATGCTGGGCGGCCCAGGCTTCGGCCCGTGCACCCGTGCGGTTCCAGACCGTCACCGCATGGCCCTTGGCGGCCAGATGCCCCGCCATCGGAAACCCCATTACCCCGAGGCCAAGAAATGCCACCTTCGCCATGTCGCCCCCTTTGGATCATTGCGGTTTTCGCTCAAAAGCCGTAATTGACCGCCCTGCCCCCGCCGTCAAGTCCGGCGGGATGCGCGTTCTTTGTTCCTGATCTCAACCGGATTGACATGGCAACCCTTTTCCGCTGGCTCGTTCGACTGATCGCCGTGGCGTTGCTGGCGCTGGTGGCAGGGGCCTGGATTGTCTATTACCTCGGCTCAAGATCCCTGCCCGATTACAACGACCAACGTCAGATCGCCGGGATCAGCGCCCCGGTCGAGATCGTGCGCGACACCGCCGACGTGCCGCATATTTTTGGCAAGACGGACGAAGATGTGTTCTTCGCCCTTGGTTATGCCCATGCGCAGGACCGGCTTTGGCAGATGGTGGTGGCGCGGCTGACCGTGCAGGGGCGGCTCTCCGAACTTTTCGGCCCGCGCACGGTAAAAAGCGACGAGCTGATGCGCAGGCTCGATCTTTACGGGTTGGCGGTGCGTTCGCTGACGGTTCAGGACGATCAGACGCGCGCGGCGCTGAATGCTTATGCCAAGGGCGTCAATGCCTGGATCGGTGTCGTGAATGCCGAAGCCAAGGGCCGTGGCGCGCCAGAGTTCTTCCTGTTCCCGGCCGAAATCGCCGTCTGGCAACCGGCAGATTCCATCGCGCTGATGAAGCTCCTGGCCTTTCAGGACACGGCGCAACTGCAAAATGAAACCCTCAGGGCGCGCCTGTCGATCCTGTCGGCCGACTGGGCGGGCGATCTGATGCCTGCGGTCCCGGGCGCCGGTCTGGCGGCGCTGCCGCCCTATGCGGCGCTGGCCCCCGGCCTGACCGCCGATCCCTATCAGCGCTACGCGGGCGACGATGCGGGGCGGCTGGCGCTCTCTGCCGTGCGGCCGCGCGACATGGCTGCGGCGTCAAACGCCTGGGCGGCGGCGCCTGGGCGTGCGGCGGCAGGGGCGGCGCTTTTGGCCAATGACCCGCATATGGGGTTCAGCGCGCCGACGCCCTTCTACCTCGCGCGGCTGGAACTGCAGTCCGGCGGCGTGATCGGTGCGACCATTCCCGGCATTCCCGCGATCCTGGCGGGCCGGAATGCCGACTTCGGCTGGGGCATTGCCGCGTCCTTCGCCGACGACCAGGATCTGTTCCTTGAGGAGCAGGACCCCGCCGACCCCACGCGCTACCGCACCCCCGAAGGCTGGGCGGCGTTTGAAACACGCCGGTCGATCATCACGATCAAAGGCGAAGCGCCACAGACGCTGACCCTGCGCTGGAGCGTGAACGGCCCGGTTCTGCCGGGCGGGCATTACGACCTGCAATCGGTCACCCCTCCCGGTCATGTGATGGCGCTCGGCTGGACCGGCCTCAGCCCGGCAGACACGAGCATGTCGGCCGCGATCGGGCTGATGCAGGCCCGCACCATCGACGAAGCGCTGATCGCGGGGGCCGGGCAGATCGCACCGGCCCTGAGTGTGACCATGGCCGAAAAGGACCGGGTCGGGCTGGCGCTTTTCGGCGCGCTGCCCGCGCGCGATGCCCGCCACCAGTCACAGGGAAAGATGCCCGCACCCGGCTGGCTGCCGGAAAACCGCTGGTCGGGCGTCCGGCCCGCCGCCGACAATCCGCGCTTCCTCGACCCGGTGGGCGGGATCGTCGGCAGCACCAACAACAAGCTGACGGACGCCCCCTTCCCCGGCCATGTCAGCTTCGACTGGGGCGACAGCCAGCGCGTCCAGCGCTGGTCGCGCCTGATGCAGGAACGCGAGGTTCACAGCCGCGAAAGTTTCATCGCCGCGCAGTTGGACACCAGCGCCACCGACGCACGCACCATTCTGCCGCTGATCGGCAAGGACCTGTGGTTCACCGGCGAGGCCGCACCCGAAGGCACGGCTGAGCGTCAGCGCGAGCGCGCACTGGAGCTTCTGGCTGCCTGGGACGGCGACATGAACGAACATCTGCCCGAGCCGCTGATCTATGCCGCCTGGGCGCGGGCCCTTCAGGCCCGGCTGATCCGCGACGAACTTGGCCCCCTCGCCGAGGCCTTCGCGCGGCCCGAGCCTTTGTTCATCGAGCGGGTCTTCCGCGACATCGGCGGGGCGGCCCATTGGTGCGATGTGCTGCAATCGGCCCCGACCGAGACTTGTTCGGACATCGCGCGCATGGCGCTTGATGATGCGCTACTGGATCTGTCGTCACGCTACGGGCCGAAGATCGAAAGCTGGCGCTGGGGTGACGCGCACGAGGCGCGGCAAGACCACGCCACCTTAGGCGATGTGCCGTTCCTGCAATGGGTGATAAACATCCGCCAGTCGACGTCCGGCGGGGACCATACGCTGATGCGGGGCATCACCGGCGGCGATCCGGCGGCGCCGTTCCTGAACGTGAACGGACCGGTCTATCGCGGCGTCTATGATTTCGCCGACCCTGACAGTTCGGTCTTCATCACCTCGACCGGACAATCGGGCAACCCGATGTCGCGCCATTATGACGATCTGAGCGAGTTGTGGCGGCGGGGCGATTATGTGCCGATGTCGCTGGATCCGGCGCTCGCGCGGGCGGCAGCGACCGGGGTGACGGTGCTGACGCCGGTGGGGGAATAAGGCCACGACGGGAACGCCCCCCCCTCGGTCATCAGTCCAGTGTCTTCATCATCAGGATCCATTCCTGCGCCGCAACCTGCCAGTCGCCCTTGACGACCGGGCGGCGGGCCAGTTCGCGAAAGCCCTTGCCGGTATAAAGGCGCAGCGCATCCTGATGTGTGTCTTCGGCGATCAGGCTGATTGACCTATGCCCCAGACCACGGGCCACGCCTTCGGCGTGGGTCAAAAGCGCGCTGCCAAGCCCACGCCCGCGGTGCGTGTCATAGGTTGCCAGAACATTCAGATACCACGATCCCGGCGCCAGCGCCTCCAACTCCAGCAGCGGAACGAAAATGGCGGGCGTGTCGGGGTCGATCGGGCCGGGCGTCTCCTCCGCCGGATAGCCCAGAAGACCGGCCCCGACCTCGCCATCCCGTTCGGCCAGCCAGGCATTGCGGAAGGAGAAATTCCCGCTGTCCCGCGCCGCCCGCTCCCGGCCATAGGCCCAGGGGTCACCCATCAGCCCGACCGATTTTTGCCAGAAATGCAGCGGCAGATCATCCGCCGCCATATTGATGAAGCGCACCAGATGCCCGGCGTCAGACGCTCTCGCCTCACGGATCAGCATGCCTGTTCTCTCCCCTGTCTGCCCCACGTTGTCGCCATGACGACCCGTTCCCCTCGCGATGAAACAAACTCGCACCGCTGATGCAAGGGCAGAAAACGCGCGCCGCCCTATGCCCGAGCTGCGGTCCTTGGTACTTGTCACGCGGCCGTGCGAGCCATAGGACTTGGCTATGAGAGATGTGCAATTCTGGAAGGACTGACATGAGCGACATGGTTTTCCGTTTCCCCGCTCCGGGGCCCGAGCCGCTGCTGACCGATCTGGAAGGCTGGATCAAGATCGAAGGCCACCCGACGATGAAAACCTGGGTCCAGCACACCACGATCGACGGCAGCGTGATCAGCGGCACCTGGGAAGCGACGCCGGGCACCTGGCATGCCACCTACAAATTCTACGAATTCGTGCATCTGATCGAAGGCCAGATCACCATCACCCCCGACGGCGGCGCGCCGGTCACGATGCGTCCGGGCGACGGGTTCGCGGTGGAGCCGGGCTTCAAGGGCACATGGAAAATCGAAGCGCCGGTCCGCAAGCATTTCTGCATCAAGCTGAAGTGAAGATGGACCCCATGACGACGCCTATAAATCCATAGAGGGACTCAACTGGAATCATTCACCCTGTCCCAAGTGTCCTCAAAATATTCGATCGGCACGCGGAGCGGGACCCGGCGATGCTCAAGCTGCATGATGATGGTCGAAGACACATATGTGGCGCTGTCGGTAAAGGCAGAACAGGGGCCAAGGTCTGCTGCCCCAACTGGCGCTGGCAGCAGCGAAAGGGCGGTAAGGCATGTCGGGATTTGCGCCGCCTGTTTCACTCTGAACCCCCTATGCCCTAACTTGGGCTCACATTCCTTAAAAAACCGTTACGATACGCCCGCAATTCATTGATTTCATTCAAGTCGTGTTGCGTCCCACGCAGGGACGCCTGCCTCAGACCGCGCGCAGCCCTCCGGCAAACCGCGCCGCATTGCGCCGGTAGCCCTCGGCGGACTTCAAAAGCCGCTCGCGGGCGGCCTCGTCCAGCGTCCTGACCACCTTGCCCGGCGCGCCCATCACCAGGCTGCCGTCCGGTATCTCCTTGCCTTCCGTCACCAGGGCCCCCGCCCCGATCAGGCAGCCCTTGCCGATCTTCGCGCCGTTCAGAATCGTGGCCCCCATGCCGATCAGGCTGCCCTCGCCGATGGTGCAGCCGTGCAGCATCGCCTTGTGGCCGATGGTGCAGTTCGCGCCGATGGTCAGGGGAAACCCCATGTCGGTGTGCAGGACACAGTTTTCCTGCACGTTCGAACCCGTCCCTACCCGGATCTCCTCGTTATCGCCGCGCAGGGTGACGCCGAACCAGACATTCGCGAACGCCTCCAGCACGACCTTGCCGATAATATTGGCATCGGGCGCGACCCAGACGCCTTCGCCGATTTCCGGCGCAATTCCGTCGAGCGTGTAGATCATCTTCCCTCGAACTCCTTGTTCAGGCGGCGCACGAATTCGGTCAGGCCCGGCTGGCGGTCGGCGCGGGCGCGTTCGGCGGACAGGATGGTTTTCAACTCCGCCTCGGCCACGTCGATGTCGCGGTTGATGATGACATAATCATATTCGCCCCAATGGCTGATCTCGTCGCGGCTTTTGGCCATGCGACCGGCGATCACCTCAGCGCTGTCCTGGCCGCGGCTCCGCAGGCGCTGTTCCAGATCGGCGATGGAGGGGGGAAGGATGAAGATAGACACCACATCCTTGGCGAGCGCCGACCGGCGAATCTGTTGGCCGCCCTGCCAGTCGATGTCGAAAAGCGTATCGCGCCCTTCTGCCATCGCGGCCTCGACCGGCGCCTTGGGCGAGCCGTAAAGGTTGCCGAACACTTCCGCATGTTCCAGCATCTCGCCCGCCGCCACCATCGCCTCGAACGCGGGACGCGAGCGGAAATAATAGTCGCGCCCATCCACTTCGCCTTCGCGCGGGGCGCGGGTGGTGGCGGAGACGGAAAAGCGCAGGGACGGGTCCCAGCCCATCAGTCGCTTGGCCAGCGTCGATTTCCCCGCGCCCGAGGGCGACGACAGGATGATGAGAAGACCACGCCGTAACATCTGGGATTGCATTGTCATTCCACGTTCTGAACCTGTTCGCGCATCTGGTCGATGACCGTCTTCAGGTCAAGTCCGATCCGCGTCAGGTCCACATTGCCGGATTTGGAGCACAGTGTATTCGCCTCGCGCATGAATTCTTGCATGAGGAAGTCAAACTTCTTGCCGACCGCGCCCCCGGTCGACAAAAGCGCACGGGCGGCGGCGATATGGGCCTCAAGCCGGTCCAGTTCCTCCGTCACGTCGGCTTTTACGGTCAGAAGCGCCAGTTCCTGCGCGATCCGCGCAGGGTCGGCGTCGGCTGCGCCGGCCAGAACCCGCGCCAGATTGTCCCTCAGCGCCGCCTCCATCAACGGACGGCGGGCGGCAGCGGCGGCACGCGCAAGGCCAGCCAATTCGGCAAGCCTGTCGATCTGAGCGGCAAGGACCCGGCCAAGTGCCGCGCCTTCTGCCGCGCGGGCGGCGGAAAACTGTTCAAGGATGGGCGCGAAATCGGCCAGAAGCGCGTGCAGGAGCGGGCCAGTGTCGGTCGCCCCACCGCCCTGATCAAGCACCCCGCGCACCGCCAAAAGCTCCGTCGCCGTCATCGGGCGCATCTCGAACCCAGCGGCGCGGGCCGCGGCCTCCGCCTGCCCCAATGCGCCAAGCGCCGCGTGAAGGCCCGCCATATTGACCCGCAGCGCCTCGGCACCACCATCCTCCACCACCTTCAGCGCCAGACTGACCGAACCGCGCACCACGCCTGCGCCAAGGGCAGACCGCAATCCGGCCTCCAGCCCCTCGATCCAGTCCGGCACCCGCAGGCGCAGATCCAGCCCCTTGCCGTTGACAGACCGCAGGTCCCAGCTCCAGCCATAGCCCCGCCCGGCACCACGGCCCGTGGCAAAACCCGTCATCGACAGGATGCGTTCCTTAACCATTTAAGACTTTTCCGCCTCCATGCCGCGAGAAATCGGTTAGATTAACACTTGGGTAATCATTCCGCTCCTAGGGTTAACAAAGGCTGACCCGCGCGGCAACGCGATCTGGACTGGAAGGACTGTCAGGGGCGTGGCGGTAAAGGGTTTGGATATGCAGATTGATCAACGCGGGGACAATATCGTCTCGTTCACAGGGGTGCGGAAGGATATGAAATTTCCGGCCATGTCAGAAGTTCGGGCCTATTGGGAAGCGCTGCGCGACGGGCGCCTGGTGCCGATGCGGTCCGAGATTGACCCCCGCGGTATCGAACGGGCACTGGAATATGCCTTCATCCTGGAACGCGTCGCCCCTCAGGTTGCGCGGTTCCGGCTGGCGGGCATGCATCTGACCGACCTGATGGGCATGGAGGTGCGGGGCATGCCCATGACCTCCTTTTTCACGCCAGCGGCCCGCCCCACCGTCGCCGCGGCAATGGAGCAGGTCTTTTCGGGCCCGGCGATTGCCGAACTGGCTTTGGCCGCTGAAACGGGCTTTGGCAAACCCGCGCTGGAAGCGCGCCTGCTGATCTTGCCCTTGCAAAGCGATCTGGGCGACATCAGCCGTGCGTTGGGCTGCCTGGTCGCCGATGGCCATATCGGCCGCGCGCCCCGTCGGTTCGAGATTGTGGAAACGATCATCACTGCGATTTTCGACAAGCCGGGCGCGCAGCACCAAGCGCGGACCATGCCGGGCTTCGCCGAACCACCGCGCCCCTTTGCGGATGGGGCACCCAAAGGCGACCGCAGTCACCTGCGGCTGGTCAAGAGCGAGCGGTAGGAAAACGGCTCATCGGACCTGACAGGGCCCGATGAGCGTGGCTTCAAAGGCTGGCAGCGGCAGCCCGGGCCAGACTGCGGCGGTCCTGAAGGGCTTCCGCCACCAGGAACGCGAGTTCCAGCGACT
>DAORUY010000110.1:0-9352 GCA_035433445.1 Paracoccaceae bacterium | reverse complement strand
GCCTTTCCGATTTGCCATAGCCTGCAGCAGGCCCGGCTGACCAAAATGGCGGCGCGACAGCTATCAAAGCGCATGCCCTGCTTTATGTGGCGATTTACTCTTTGCCCGCTTCGATGAAGCTGAGGTCGTTGACCGACTCCAGCGTATAGACGCCATCCTTGAGATGCACAATTGACACCGAAGCGTTCTTAAGACCTTCGGGCGGCTCGACATAGTTGGGGTCCATGATCTTGAGCATCGTCATGATTGAAAGTCCATGCGAGACCACCAAAACGTTGCCCTCGCCTTTGGCGGCTTCCGCGGCGATCATGTCCTTAATACTTGCGGAAAGCCGTTCGGTGATCTGGTCGTAGTTCTCGGCGGGCCAGTTCTTTGCAGCTTCGGGGTTGGCGGCATCAAGCTCGGCGACGGCATTGGCAAAGTCTTTCAGGCTCAGCTCATTCATGAACTGGTCCATAGTGATGCCGAGCTTTGTCGCGACGTCCTGCCACATCACCGGGTTCGGTTCACCCTCATAGGTACCAAAGTTGAACTCGCGCAGACGCCAGTCGAACACCGGCTCGACAGCCGTAGTTGCCTTGTTCTCCGCCAGGACCATTCGGGTGGTCTGAATCGCCCGCCCGCTGTCGCTGGAGTAAACGCCTTGAAAGGCGATGTCCTTCAACCCTCGGGCGGCGTTGTTTACGACCTCTTCACCAGGCGGGGTCAGCACTGCATCCGCCCAGCCCTGTACACGATCGGTGGTGTTCAGCATCGTCTTGCCGTGCCGCATGATATAAAAAGTCAGGTCCTCGGCCTCGGCCGCGCTTGAAAGGGTAAGTAGACCCGCCAGCATGACTGACAGAAAACGTTTCTTCATTGCATCTTCCTCCTGTGAACTCTCAAACCGATGGCCCGAAGCCGTCCGAAGGTGATCAGCCGGAGAAAGTTCACCCGGCCAAGTCTGAGTTTGGAAGTCGCCACCATGGGCGATGCTTCGACTCATTCCTCAGACAGCGTCATCGACTATTTGGTCGAATGGCCATCGCAGGTCAGGCTGTTGGTTTGCATGTGCAGGGTCTATCCTGAAATCCAACGCCCGATGCGCAAGATTCTGACCTCTGAAGTCTTCGACTGGTTAGACGTTTTACCCAACTTACTTGTAAGTGGAACGAATTGGGTAAAGTCGGATCAAGCGATCTGACCCGTCAGGATGAGCTGCACAATCTTCAGATCGGTAAGTGTCATGGCAGGAGAAGCCGCCATTGCCGGTTGAACCCTTTTGGAAACCAAGATGCCTTCTATCGGCGGGCCTTTAGGGCGCAGCCAAGCATCCGTCCGCGAAGAACCCTTCGGTCCTAAATGGTCTTGGACCGATTTCGTTCCGGTCAACCGGTCATGTTGGCCGGCCCATCAGTCGAAGGACGTGGGTGATTTCCAGCCGAGAGCGCAGTGTTTCCGGCACGGTTTATGGCAGCCGTTGATGTATTCGAAGAGGGCGATCTCAAGCTCACTCAGCAAATCCGCGGCAGCTGTTCGCCCACCAACATGTCGACGATCCGCAAGCCACCAAGCAAGGTGCGCATCGCCACCCGCCCAGGATTCGTGGGCTCGACCCGCCCGATGATTGTTGCGCCCCATCCTTCGGGGCAAGCGCGCATGGCTGCAAGCGCCGCGTCGGCTTCAGCCGCAGGGGCGAACGCCACCAGCGTGCCCTCGTTGGCCAGATAGAGCGGATCAAGCCCCAGGATTTCGCACAGGCCACGCACTTCAGGATGCAAAGGCAGCGCGTCCTCATCTATGATGATACCCACGCCAGCCGCACCCGCCAATTCGTTCAGCGCCGAAGCGGCACCGCCACGTGTCGCGTCGCGCGCCGCCGAAAAACCCGGCGCAGCGGCGAGTGCCGCCTCCATCAGATGGTTCAAGGCGGCGCAGTCCGAGGGAACCGTGACCGACAGGGACAGATCGCCCCGCGCGGCGAGTATTGCCGCACCATGATTGCCAAGAGGGCCGTTAACGATCACCACGTCACCGGCCCGGATCCGGTGCGCGCCGATATCGCGGCCAGTGGGGATGACGCCCACCCCGGACGTGGTAACAAAGACACCGTCACCCTTGCCGCGCTCGACAACCTTGGTGTCACCCGTGACAATCCGGACGCCGGCTTTCTCTGCCTCGGCCTGCATCGATGCCGCAATCCGGCGCAGGAGCGCAATCTCGGTTCCCTCTTCAATGATGAAGGCCGCCGAGAGCCACAGCGGCCGCGCACCGCCGACGGCAAGGTCATTGACCGTTCCGCAGACGGCGATCTTGCCGATGTCCCCGCCGGAAAATTCGAGTGGCGTGACCACGAAGCTGTCGGTGGTGAAGGCCAACCGCGCGCCCGGTTCGGCAAACGCGGCATCGGCTAGCCGCGCTTGATCCTCCATCCCCTCTGGCCTGAACACTTGGGCGAAGACCTCTTCGATAAGATCACGCATGGCCGTGCCCCCGCCGCCATGCGCCATCGTCACCCGTTCATCGCGCAACACCATCTTATCCTCATTTTCTGTCCCGAAATATCCCTGACGGGTGAGCCCCGGACCTGATCACGGGGCGCGAGAGAGCCGCGCGCCCTTACTCCGCTGCCGCCCGCGCCCCGCCATATTGCCAATAGGCCGCGCATGCCCCTTCGGACGACACCATCAACGCCCCAAGCGGCATTTCCGGCGTGCAGCCTTTGCCAAACTGGGGACAGGCGGTTGGCTTGATCCGGCCGATCATCACCTGACCGCAGGCACAGCCTTCAATCTCGGGCACATTGCGCGACCCGGCGGCATAGCCGATGCCGAATTTCTCCTCGGCATCAAAGGCGCGATAGGCGACGCGGATCCTCAGGCCCGAAGCGTCGATTTCGCCCAGACCGCGCCATTCGAAGGACGGTCGGCGTTCGTAGACATCGGCAATGGCGGCAAGCGAAACCGGATTGCCATGCTCCGGCACGACACGGGCATATTGATTTTCAACCTCCGCCCTCTGTTCGGCAATCTGGGTCAGGACCATCAGCACCGATTGCAGAAGGTCCGTCGGTTCAAACCCCGCCACGACCAGCGGCTTGCCGTAATCACGGGCGATGAAGTCATAGGGATGGACCCCGATCACCATCGACACATGGCCCGGCCCGATGAACCCGTCCAGCATCATATGCGGGTCATCCAGAAGCGCCTTGATCGGCTCGGGCACGGTGATGTGGTTGCAAAAGACGCTGAAGTTCGTCAGCCCCTCGCGCGCCGCCTGCTGGATCGAAAGCGCCGTCGAAGGCGTCGTTGTCTCGAACCCCAGGCCGAAGAACACCACCTCGCGGTCGCGGTTGCGGCGGGCGATTTCCAGTGCGTCAAGCGGCGAATAGACCATCCGCACATCGGCACCCGCAGCCTTGGCCTGAAGAAGGCTTTTCTTGTGGCCCGGCACCCGCATTGCGTCGCCGAAGGTGGTAAAGATCACCTCGGGCCGCTCGGCGATTTCCACACACTCATCGACCCGCGCCATCGGCAAAACGCAGACCGGGCACCCCGGCCCATGGATGAATTCGATCCCCTCATGGATCAGCTTGTCGAGGCCATAGCGAAAGATTGAATGGGTGTGGCCCCCGCAGATCTCCATAATGTGAACCGGCTTTTCGCGGGTTGCGCCGATCTGGTCAGCCATGCGGGCAATCGCCGACAAAAGCCCCTTGGCCGCGACCGGATCGCGGAATTCGGATGCGAACTTCATAGCGTACCCTCCAAGGCCCGTTCCCCTTCGGCCATCTGCTGCAAAGTTTCCTGCGCCTCGCCCAGATCGCGCAGTGCCTCCAACGTCTTGGCGGCCTCCTCCTCGTCAATGATCGACATGGCGAAGCCCACATGGATCAGCGCCCAGTGCCCGACCAGCCGGTCGAGGGGGCCATCGGCAACGCAGGCCACATTGACTTCTCGCTTCACGCCCGACACATCGGCCATCGCCATCAGGCGGGCCTCGTCCGTGATCGCAACGATTTTACCGGGAATACCCAGACACATGGTCAGTCCTCCTCTTCATCCTCTTCGGCAGACACCCGGCCCGGTCGACCTATGCCGTAACGATCCAGTTTTGCCCGCAGACCCACGCGGCTCAGGCCCAGTTCCGCCGCCGCATGGCTCTTGTTCCAGCGCAGGCGCGTGAGAGTTTCGCGCAAGATGCGCATTTCGATAAGTTCCACGCGATCCTTCAGACTGCCGGCAGCCATCAGCGCGGCATCTGCGCTGCGATCGGCCCCTGTTTCGCTCGGTGCGGCTTGCAGAATATGGCGCGAGATGACCTCGGCCCCGACCACCGTCCCCTGCACAAAGATCAGCATGCGCGTCACTTCGTTTTCCAACTCGCGCAGGTTGCCGGGCCAATCGTAGTTTTCCAGAAATTCCAGAGCCGCCTCGTCCATTCCATGGACCTGCTTGGAATGGCTGCGCGCCGCTTCGAACAGGTAATGCTGCGCCAAAAGCGCCACGTCGCCCGGCCGCGCTCGAAGCGGCGGTACCGTGACCTCGCCCAGCGAAAGCGCATAGAAGAGATCGGCACGGAATACCCCTTCGGCCACAAGGGCCTTCAGATCGCGGTGCGTCCCGGCAATCAGCCGCAAGTTGGTGGAGGTGGTCTCCATCCCGCCGATCTGCTGAAAAGCACCTTCGTTCACCAGCCGCAGAAGCGAAAGCTGCAAGCGCGGCGACAGGCTGTCGACCCCATTGAGAAAGAGCGTGCCGCGATCTGCCTTCTGCGCCAGCCCGATCTTGGACCCGGTCAGCCCCGCAACGGCGCCACGTCGCGCCCCGAAAAGTTCCAGTTCGATCAACTCGTCGGTCAGGCCCGAACAGTTCAGCTCATAAAACGGTTTGTCGGACCTGAGCGAGATGTAATGCATCGCGCGCGCCAAAGCCGCCTTGCCGGTGCCCGGCTCGCCGGTCAGAAGGGCGGGCACATCGAAGCTGGCATATTGCCGGGCGGCGGCAATCACCGCATTCATCGGCGAATTGGGGGCGCGCAGGATCGTTTCGAACCCAAGGCCCGCGCGCAACATCTGACGGCGTTTTTCCAGCTTCGATTCCGCGGTCGAACCCAAAAACCGCATCTCAAGGCTCAGTCGTTCGTGTTCGCGCATCAGCTGGAAAAGCTTTGTCGCGTTGCGGGCAGCGATCAGAAGCTGGTCGGGATGCCAGGGCTTGGTGATGAACTGATAAATGCCCGCGTCATTGATCGCCGCCACGATATCGGCTGTGTCGGTATAGCCGGTGATGATGATGCGCACGCATTCTGGCCAGCGTTCGCGCACATCCGTCAAAAAGGCGACGCCGCTTTGCCCTGGCATCCTTTGATCGCAGAAGATCGCCTGAACCCATTGCTCTTCAAGCATCTTGCCTGCCATCGCGGCGTCAGGAGCGGTCAGGATCTCGAACTCATCCTCCAGCGCCATTTTCATGGCGCTCAGCGAATGCGGCTCATCATCGACCAGAAGAATGGTTGGGCGGGCGCGGGGTGACATTATTCGGCGGCCTCCCTCCGGCTCTTGGCGGCAAGACCGGCCTTCAGCCAGGAAACCCAGTCCTGCATCCCCTCGCCGGTGCGGGCGGATAGCCGCAGGATTTCAATTTCGGGATTCACGCGGCGCAGGTTCGCCTCGTAGGCATTCAGATCGGCATCGCAATGCGGGGCAAGATCGACCTTGTTCAGGATGGCCAGCCGCGCTGCCGTAAACATGTCAGGGTATTTGAGCGGCTTGTCCTCGCCCTCGGTCACGGACAAGATTGCCACCTTGGCATCCTCGCCCAGATCGAAGGCGGCAGGGCACACCAGATTTCCGACATTCTCGATGAACAGCAGGCTGTTCATTGCAGGGTGCAGGTGGTCCATCGCATGGCCCACCATATGGGCATCCAGATGGCAGCCCTTGCCGGTGTTGACCTGAATCGCTCGCGCGCCGGTGGCACGAATACGATCGGCATCGTTCGAAGTCTGCTGATCGCCTTCAATCACCGCAAGGGGCGTCCCCGCCAGCGCGCCGATTGTGGCGCACAAAAGCGTGGTCTTCCCCGAACCGGGCGAAGACACCAGGTTGACCGCAAACGAACCGATCGCGTTCAGCACCCGGCGGTTGGCGTCCGCATAAGCATCGTTCTTCGACAGGATAGAGGTTTCGATCTCGATCAGGCGGGCCTGGTTCATGCCCGGAACCTCGGTCCCAGCCGGGCCATGGCCGAAATGGATGTCGCCATGGGTTCCATGATGATGGTGGTCGTGATCGTGGTGGGTGTGATCATGTCCGCCGCAGCCGCAGCCGTGCGAATGATCGTGATCATGATCATGGTGATGATGGTGCCCATGCCCCTCCAGCGATGACTGCCCGCAACCGCACATCGTGCACATCAGATGACCTCCATATCCTTGATCCGCATTTCATCGCCGCCCTGCGGCAGTAGTTTTCCGCTGCCACAGACCGGGCATGGGTCCAGCCGGTCGGCGATTTCGACCTCCCGCGTGCAATCATAACAAAGCGCGCGACCGGGCAGGTCGATCATTTCCAATGTCGCACCTTCAGCGGGTGATCCGCGCATGACAACATCGAAGGCGAAGGCCAGCGCCTGCTTTTCGACACCGGCAAAACGGCCGATTTCCAGCCTGATACGGGTCACGCGACCAAACCCACGTTTTTGAGCCTGATCTTCGACGATACCCCGGATCCCCTCGACCAGTGACATTTCATGCATCCTGCTTCTCCCGCACATGCCAGGGCAGGCAGGGATCGAAACATTCCACGACGAGCGGCGCAAGATGGCGCTTGGATACCGGCAATGCCGCAAGGGCCGACAGAAGCGGACCATCGGGGTGACAGATGTCGTCCGTAGGCGTCCGCCGGTTGACGGCGCTGACACGCCCGCCCGTCACGCGCAGGCCAATCCGGTAAAGGCCGCGCGTCGCATGGGCTTCGGCCAATCCGGGCGCGATCAGCTGGGGCGAAGGCAGGCGCTTGTCAAGGCAGGCCTCGATATCCAGAAGCCGCGCTACTGTCCGCCACAGGGGGTTGCGGCCCGTGTCACGCTCAATGGCGTCCATCACCGGATGATCGGCATGGCGCATCGTGGCAGAATTTTCGCATGGCTCAGCCTTTTCGCTGGCAAAGGGCAGACTGCGACTGGCCGCTTCACCGGGGGCGAACTGATCCGCCACCGCGGCCACGACGGGCGCCATACCTGCCCCGCCTTTCAACCAGGCCTGAAAGGCGCGGGCAGTTTGCGGCAAACGACCGGTCGGGCCGAACATCGCGGGTGCAAGAACCGCCGGTTCGGCCTGCCACCCTTTCGGAAGCGGAACGGCAGCCTGCCCCATCGCGGCTGGCAACGCCATGAACAGGCGAAAGACGCTATCGCGCAGGATTTCATTCCGGCAGGGGGCACCTTCCATCGCGGGCAGGCCCAGCGCCAGCCGCGCCGCCGCTTCCTGTGCGTGGCGGCAAAGGTTGAAAAGCCGCCCCAGCATCTCGACTGCGTGATCGGGTGTCAGGCCCAAAAGCATGGCTTCAGTGGTCAGCGGCTGCGGCAAGATCAGGTCGGGCGCGAAGCGTCCGTCCCGTTCCCTCAGCGTGATGACCAACCGCGACCGCATGGCCTATGCCTCCGCCTCTGGCTGCGAAAGGCCGCCGGTCAGCACGGCACGGCGGCTGGCCTCCTCAGGCCGCAAGCGCGGAACCTCCGGTTCTTCCTTTTCCACAGGCGGGGCCAACTCCGCCTCTCGTGTTGCGCGGATTTCTGCGGCGCGGTCCGTCTCTTCGCGGTTCTCGCCGTCAAAAAGCGCGGCCATGATTTCACGCGCTACATCGACAGCATTCATCTGGCTCGCAAAATCCTCCATCGGCGAGAAGAGCGAGCAGGCTTTGTAACCACCTGTCATCTCACGGATATTATGGATGAATTCATACTCACCCGAGGGGAACGAAATCGCTTCCTTCGCGCCGGGGCGCAGGTCGGACCAGTCTTCGCCGGGCGCAGGCAGAAGGACAAGGTTCATAAACCACGGCGCGACCAGCACGCCCAGAAGCCGCCCTTCATGGGCGCGGAAACCCACCGCTTCGACATGCAGCGCATGATTGATGATCGGCACGTCGCGCATCTTGGCATGGAAGATTTCGGTGAAATCCTGCACCAGCAGCTTGGTGCGCCGTTCGATATCCTCTTCCACATGGGCTGCATCACTGCCCGGATCGCTTTGCACCATGAACTGTTCCTTGGGCGCACCGCAGTCCGGGCAGGACCAGTCTTCGGGCAGGCTCAGAAACGGCGTGCCGGGCGGCAACTGCCGGTAATCATCCCCCATCGCCGGATCATAGACCGACCAGCAGATCTTGCATTCCATGATTGCCGCAGGCGAGATCTTCGCCGATGCACCCATATAAGACCCTTCGAAGCGCGGCCCATCCATGCTCATCGGATCGCCTCCAGCACTTCGCGGATACGGCGCGCGCTGTCGGCCAGATCCTCGGGTGCCGCGATGGCGACCTCGGGTACGCCCGTCACTTCGAACGTATCAAGGATCAGCGTATCCATGGAATTGTAGAACTGCACCCGCCAGACATTCGCCTGCGCGGTCGCGGTGATGCGGCAGTTGCCATAGCCGCGTGACAGGATCGTGACCGAACCCTGACCCATGGCTTCATCCAGCCAACCCAGGTCTTCTTCGGTGTGCGGCAAAAGTGTCAGGTTCACCACATGCGGTTCCGCACCGTCGGCAAATACCAGCGACTTGTCGATCAGTTCGGCAAAAATCGCGGGGGCATTGACCACGCCTGCCTTACGACCCGCCAGAACGCCGATCGCGGGACGGTCGGGGTTGAATGCACGTGCGCGGGCCAGTGTCGGGATCGGTGCGACCTCGATGCGGTTCACGCCCACACCGGTCAGAACCCAAACACCCGCGAACACGCTTTCCTGTGCCGCAACCGCAGGCTTTCCACGCATCTTGAGGCTCACCTCGCCCTGCCCCATCGTTTCAGCGATCAGCGCCAGATTGGCGGGATCGAGCGCGGTCAGATCGAAACTTTCTGCGGCCCCGCCCACAGCGACCCGATCCGCCGCATCGGCAATCCGCGTCATCAGCGCCAGCGCCGCCGCGGCCCGCGTCCGGTCGCCCAGATCGGGCAGACGCGGGCTATACGTGCGCATGCCCGATGGCAGCGGCATATATTCCAGTTCAACGCCATCGTCGGACGAAGGCTGCGATCCGGGGCCAAAGCCGGTCGGCGGCAGGTGAAAGTTCTGGACCATCTCTTGCTCCTCAGGCCGCTTTCTTGGCCAATATTTGTTGAACCCGGATCAGGTAATCGTCCCAG
>DAORUY010000109.1:0-9506 GCA_035433445.1 Paracoccaceae bacterium | reverse complement strand
CCGACGAGATACCCCAACCGCAGGCCCGGAAAGAGGGATTTGGAAAAGGAGCCGACATAGATCACCCGCCCGTCATCATCGAGCGATTTCAGCGCGGGCGACGGCGATTTCAGGAAGGACATCTCGAATTCGTAGTCGTCCTCGACGACCAGAAAGTCCTCCCGTCGGGCACGCTCCAGCAACGCCCGCCGCCGTTCAACCGGCATGGTGGCTCCGGTCGGGCACTGGTGGCTGGGCGTCGTAAAGACGACATCCGCACCTTTGGGGATCAGATCGGGCGGCAGACCGTCACCATCCGCATCGACAAAGACGCGAACACAGGGCCGTTGATCCAACATAACCCGCAAGCCGGGATAACTGGGGTTCTCCTGCACCACGAGACTGTGGGGTCCAATCAGGATTTCCGCTACCATCCACAGCGCATGCTGTGCGCCCATGGTCAGCAGCACCTCCTCGGGCCGTGCGGCGATGCCGCGTCTGGGCAGGATAGTGCGCACGATGTATTCAATGAGCAAAGGATCGTCGCGGGTATAGGTGTCGGCGGCAAGCGCTTCGAAGTCCTTGCGGCCAAGCGCGCGCAAGGCGCATTGCCGCCAGTTGTGGTGATCGAAAAGCGTTGCATCCGCCTGCCCATAGATGAAGGGAAACGGATAGCTTCGCCAATCGCCGGGTTTGCCCAGATCTGGCGTTGACGAAAACCGCTGGCCGGTGCGCCGCGCCCAGTCCACCGTTTCGCGCGCGACCTGTGTCCTGGGCGCAAATTCCGGCGGGCGGGGCGCATTGTCGGACACAAAGTAACCCGACCGGCCCCGCGCGGTCAGATAATCGCCCGACAGAAGTTCGGTATAGGCCAAGGTCACGGTGATCCGGCTGACCCCCAGACGATCCGCAAGCTTGCGGCTGGAGGGCAATTTCTCCCCGCTCCGGAACCTGCCCGACAGGATCCCGTCGGCGACAAGCTGACGGATCTGTTGCTGCAACGTCCCGCCCGCATCAGGCGTCAGGAAGAAACTTTCAACCGGGATCGGCATTCTGGCCCTATATCGCGCCCGCTTTGGCTATATGGGCGATCCTGACAGATCGCGGCCAAAGGTCAAATGCCGTTTCTTCTTTGCCCAAATACCCCGGGGAGCGCGAGGGGCAGGGCCCCTCGCTCCTTCAGCCAAAGACCTTGCCGAGAGCCCGGTCGATGGCGCCGGTGATCTGGTCGATGTCATCCGCTGTCGCAATCAGCGCGGGCGAAAGGCACAGTGTATTGTTCAGGCCCGGAAGACTGCGGTTGGTCATGCCGATGATCACGCCTTGCGCGTTGCATTCGGCCACGACCGCGGCGACCTTCTTTTCGTCCGCAGGTTCGCGGCTCTTGCGGTCCGCCACCAATTCCGCCCCGCAAAACAGGCCCTTGCCACGTACTTCGCCGATGACCTTGTGCTTGTCCATCAGCGCATTCAGGTTGGCGAGCACCCGATCGCCCATCCTCAGCGTGTTGGCCAGAAGGTCTTCATCCTCGATGATGCGCATGTTTTCCAAGGCGGCCGCCGGGCCAGCGGTACAGCCGCCGAAGGTTGAGATGTCGCGGAAATAGCTCATCGAGTCGTTGGGGTCGTCCTTGAAGAGGTTGAAGACCGCTTCGGTCGTCACCGTGCAAGAAATCGCCGCATATCCCGATGCCACGCCCTTCGCCATGGTCACGAAGTCGGGTTTGATCCCGTAATGCTGGTAGCCAAACCACTGGCCGGTGCGCCCGACGCCGCAGACCACCTCGTCGATATGCAGCAAGATATCATACTTGCGGCAGATTTCCTGGACCCGTTCCCAATAGCCCTGCGGGGGAACGATCACGCCGCCGCCTGCGGTGATCGGTTCAAGCACGATGGCGCCCACGGTATCGGGGCCTTCGCGCAGGATTACTTCCTCGATCGCGTCGGCGGCGCGCATCCCGTAGTTTTCCACATCCCATTGCTTGCGATATTCAAGGCAATGAGGCACCTGCACGAACCCATCGGGGAAGGGGCCATATTGCATTGCCCGTTCGGGTTGTCCGCCACTGGCCAGGGCGGCAATCGTGGTGCCGTGATAGTCGCGCTCGCGGAACAGAATCTTCCATTTCTTGCCGCCGTGATGTTTGTGCGCGATCTGGCGCACCATCTTGTAGACCTTCTCATTCGCTTCCGACCCGGAGTTCGAATAATAGACCCGGCTCATCCCCGGCATTTTGGAGATCAGTTTTTCGGCAAAACGTGAACCCGGCACCGACCCGGCAGAGCCTGCGAAATAGTTCATCTTCACAAGCTGGTCGCGTACGGCATTGGCGATGCTTTCACGCCCGTAGCCCACGTTTACCGTCCAGACGCCACCCGATACGGCATCGATATACTCGCGGCCCCTCGCATCCCAGACCCGCAGGCCACGGCCTTCGATGATCACGCGAGGATCGACGGTTTCATACTGTTTATGTTGCGACAGATGGTGCCAGATATGCGCGCGGTCGGCTTCGACCACTGCGGAAATATCGTTGGGCGAAAGCAGCGTGTCCATGGCGGGCCTCTCGAAGCATGGGGGAAGGGGGTATTGCTGCTGATGGAACCATGAGCGCCCGCGAACGGATAGGGCCAGTTTTGTATTTGACCTAAGTCCAGCGGCGTGGCGGGACTCCTCTCTGGACTTATCATCTTACAGAGAACTGGACCTATACCGCCCCGCCCCCCTGCCGCATACTCCCCCGACAAAACTAACAAACTTATGAACACAGGGAGACTATCCATGAAGATCGGAAGACTGGCTGGAGCCGTTGCGTCCCTTGCCTTGTTGGCCGGGGGCCAGGCCGCCCACGCGCTCGATGAAATCACCGTCGCCTATTTCCTCGAATGGCCCATGCCCTTCGAATATGCCAAGGCGATGGGCACCTATGAACAGGAAATGGGCGTCAAGATCAACTGGCGGTCGTTCGACACCGGCACTGCCATGTCGGCGGCGATGGCTTCGGGCGACGTGCAGATCGCTGTCAGCCAGGGCGTGCCGCCCTTTGTCGTCGCCACCTCTGCCGGGCAGGATCTCCAAATCATCGACGTGGCGGTCAGCTATTCGGACAATGACAATTGCGTGGCCCGCACCGATCTGGAAATCACCAAGGACAATGCCAAGGAACTGGAAGGCAAGAAGGTCGTTTTGCCCGTAGGGACGGCGGCGCACTATGGTTTCCTCAAGCAGATGGAGCACTTCGGCGTCGATATTTCGACCATGGAGATTGTCGACATGGCGCCGCCGGACGGGGCTGCGGCTTTTGCGCAGGGCGGAGTTGATCTGGCTTGCGGCTGGGGTGGCGGTTTGCGGCGAATGAAGGAGCACGGCAATGTGCTTCTGACGGGGGCAGAAAAGGAAGAACTTGGCATTCTCGTCTTAGACGTGACGTCTGCGCCCGCCGGATTTGTCGCGGAAAATGGCGATCTGGTTGCGAAGTTTGTGAGAGTCACGGCGGATGCAAACGCGATGTGGGCCGATGAAAGCAAACGTGCCGAGATGCTGCCGGTTATCGCCAAGGACAGCGGTATGGATGAGGCAGCAGCGGCAGAATCGCTGGCGACCTTCACCTTCCCGACCGTCGAAGAGCAGCTTTCGGCCAAATGGCTGGGTGGTGGCGCACAGCAGTTCATGAAAGGCGTCGCGGACGTGTTCGTTACGGCTGGCTCGATCCCGGCCGCACTCGACAACTACGAAGCTCAGGTCAACACCGGCCCGCTGACGGCCGCTGGCGGCATGTAACAGACCCTTCGCCGGGCGGCGCAATTTCCTGCGCCGCCCTCGCCACCCCCGTTTCAGGAGTGCCGAATGGGCCTATCCATCCAATCCCTTTCCATGCGTTTCGAAGTGCCGGGCGGTGCGGCCGTCCAAGCACTTCAGGACGTGTCGCTTGAAATTGCCAAGGGCGAGCTTGTCTCCGTTCTCGGCCCGTCAGGTTGCGGCAAGACCACGCTTCTCAATATTCTGGCAGGTTTTCTGATGCCGACCAGCGGGCGGGTTGCGCTCAATGATCATCCTGTGACCGGACCCCATCCCGAGCGCGGCATGGTCTTTCAGCAAGGCGCGCTTTTCGAATGGATGTCGGTCAGGCGCAATGTCGACTTTGGCCCCCGCATGAAGGGCATGGCCGAAGCGGAGCGTGACAAGATCACAGACCATCTGCTTGAAACCGTTGGGCTTCAATCCTTCAAGGACAAGGCGGTCTACGAGCTTTCGGGGGGTATGCAACAGCGTGTCGCATTGGCGCGGTGCCTGGCCAATGACCCCGATGTGATCTTGATGGATGAACCACTTGGGGCCTTGGACGCGCTGACGCGTGAGAAGATGCAGGGGTTGGTGCTGAAACTCTGGAAGGAAACCGGCAAGACGGTGATCTTGATCACCCATTCGGTCGAGGAAGCCTTGCTGCTGGGTGAACGGTTGATCGTCATGGCACCGCGTCCGGGGCGCATTTTCCGCGAATATCGGTTGCCCTTTGCCGAGCGCGGTGTGGGCGCAGATCTGCGCGTAGTGAAGAAGTCCGATGGCTTTTCCGAAACACGCGAGGAAATCCTAAGCATGATCTGGGGGATGGAAGAGGAAATCATGGGCCGGAAGGAAGGTGTTTTGTGATCGTTCTTCTGGTCTATACCGCGATTTTCGTCCTGTCCTTCCTCGGCGTCCGCCTTCTGCGACGGCAGAGGGTGAGCCATGACCTTACCAGCCTGAAGACGGTAACTTTTGGGGACGAAAGTGCGGTTCGCCCTGATCGGGTGGCGTCGGTCATCTCCATCCTGGCGGTCTTTTTGATCTGGGGGGCTTTCACCGGATCGAAGCTTGTGCCGTTCCACGTGCCTGGCCCCTTTGTCGGCGAGACCGGCTTTGCCTATACCGCCACGAACGCAGCTGGCGCTGTCGATGACGGTTTTGTCAGTGTCGTGGTCCATCCCTTTGACGACGTGAAGAAAGCGCCTGATGTGCAGCGTGGCGAAGGCTTTGCGGGCGATGACAGCGCCGCGGTAGCGGCCTGGCGGTCGGTGCTGCTGAAGGTGCAGGACAATGACGAAGGTGCCAAGGAGGCCGGTTTTGCCATCACAGCTATTGACGGCACTCCGATCACGGCTGGCGGCAAGGTCGAGGTCGACCACGGAACGGTCACGCTGACGTCGAAAGGTTCCCTGAATTTCCAGCCCGACAAAGGGTGGCAAATGGAACCGATCTGGATGCCGGCACCGGAAAAGGTCGTGGCACGCCTGATCGACATTGCGCGCCACGGCTATCAAAATACCCCGCTATGGGAGCATCTCGGATCGTCGCTTCTGCGCGTGCTTGCCGGGTTTGTGCTTGGTTCGGTGGTCGGCATCCCCCTCGGTTATGCGATGGGCCTGTCGGGATGGTTCCGCGGCTGGTTCGACCCTATCGTCGAATTCATGCGCCCGGTGCCGCCTCTTGCGCTGATCCCCCTGGTGATCATCTGGTTTGGCATCTGGGAAACCGGCAAGATTGTTCTTCTGTTCCTTGCTGCGCTTTGGATCATGGTCATCGCGGCGCGGTCCGGGGTTTCGGGCGTGAGGATATCGAAGATCCACGCCGCCTATTCGTTGGGCGCGACCAAATGGCAGATCATGCGCCACGTGATCATCCCGAACTCTCTGCCCGACCTCTTCACCGGGGCGCGGGTGGCGATGGGGGTTTGCTGGGGTACGGTGGTTGCCGCGGAACTTGTCGCAGCCGAAAAGGGGGCGGGCATGATGATCATTGCGGCCTCCAAATTCCAGCTGACCGACATCGTGGTGATGGGGATCATCCTGATCGGGGTGATCGGCTATGGGATCGACATATTGGTACGACTGGCCGAAAAGCGGCTGGTGCCGTGGAAGGGGCGGGGCTGACCTTTCAGCCCCGTTTAACCCGCGTCAGGCGGCTGGACAGAAGATCGCCGGTTTCCGACAGGATCGGATAGGCGACCTGGGTGAAGGCCGTGTTGACCTGCTTCAGCGCCCTGAGCGTTTCTTGATGGATGTTCGAGGTTTCGATCGATTCCACCCGGCCTTCCTTCAGCCGTTCCAGATGCGACCGTTGCAGCGCCTGTTCTATGTCGCGCACATGGTCCTTTTCTTCGACTAGGGCGCGGGCCGCGTCGGGGTTGAGGGTCATCAGCACGTTCAATGCGGCTTGAGCGTTCGACAGGACCCGGTCGTGGAAGTCGCTAACCTCCCGCCGTCCGGTTTCCGAGAAGGACAAGCCTTCGTCATGCAGGCGCTCAGCCAGTGCCAGCATGTTGTGCGAAACGGCATTGCCGGCATTTTCCAGGTTGACCGCCATTTCCGCCAGATCGAGACCGCGCTGCGTCAGATGTTCTTCGCTGTCGGCGCGCTGCAACTTTGCAAGATAAAGCTTTGTATCCAGGTGAATCTTGTCCACCTCGTCTTCCTTGCGGCGGATGGCGTCGGCGGTTGTGTCGTCCCATGCGGAGTAGAGCGGCAAGACGGTGCGCAGCATCGCCTCCACCCCTTCACCCATCTGCAAGATCTCGCGGGCCGCACAGGCAAGCGCCCGGTCTGGCGAAGCCAGCGCTGCGGGGTCAAGCGCACTGACCCTGTCCAGAAGCGGCGGGACCTGTGGCGCGCTGATCAGCCCGGTTGCGGCCCGCAGCAGAAGGCCGGTCAAAGGTAGCGCGATGATCAAGATCGCCAGGTTGAACAAGAGATGCAGGTTGATGATCTGCCGAGCCGGGCTTGCGCCGAGATATTCAAGTGGCAGTTGCAACAAGACCAGCGCCAGCAGACACACAAGCGCGCCACCCCCGCGCGCCAGAAGATTGGCCATGACAATGCGCCGGGCGGGCACCTCCGATCCAAGTGTCAGGAAGAAGGCGATGAAGGCCCCGCCAAGATTTGCCCCCAGCACCATGGCGATCCCCGCAGTCGCCGGCAGCATGCCACTTGCCGACAGCGTGACGAACAGCAAGACGGCCGCGACAGAGGAATGTACCGCCCAGGCAAAAAGCGCCCCGATGCCGAATGCGGTCAGAGGATCGCCGCCCAGATAGGTCATGACCTCAACCATGCCCTCGGCTTCGCGAAGCGGTTCGGTCGCCTCGCGGATCATACCAAGCGCCACGAAAATCAGTGCCAAACCGATCAGGATGCGCCCGCCCATGCGCCATTCCCGCGCGACGGACTTCTGAAAGATCGCGACACCCGCAACCAGAAGAAAGGGAATCAGCCAGTCTGCGCGGGTCAGAAGGATCTGCGCGACGATGGCCGAGCCCAGATCGCCCCCCAGAAGCACCGCGAAACCCGCCTTGGCGGCCAGCGTGCCGGTGGCGACGAAATTGGCGGTCAGGATCGCCACGGCGGTCGAACTTTGCAGCAAGATCGCCGCTGCCGTGCCCGACAGGGCGGCCAGCAGCCGGTTGTCCGCCCCGCGCCTCAGCCAGCTGCGCAACTGTACCGACCAGCCGCGCTCCACCCCGGTCCTGACCAGCCGCACGGCCCAGATCAACAGCGCGGCTGCTCCGGCGATATGCAGAACGAAGAGAAGCGGAGAAGAGTTAGGCAATTGGGTATGTCCTTGGTCGCGGCCTCGGATTGGCGCGCCGTCACAAAACTGTCATAAAACCTTTACAATCATGTTCGCCCGACTGACGCAATGGCCGTTGACGCGGGCGGGCCTTCGCGCCGACATGGGCGCATGGCATTCACCTTACGACAATTGCAGTTCTTCGTCGCCGCCGCTGAGCAAGGTGCCGTGTCGGGCGCGGCGCGGGCGCTTTCGATCTCGCAATCCTCGGTGACGGAGGCGATCCAGTCGCTGGAGGAAGACCTTGGCGTGATCCTCTTCGAACGTAAGGCGCGCGGGCTGGAACTGACCCACAAGGGCAGTCTGTTCCTGCGTCACGCCAGCCAGATCCTGGGTGATGTGTCCACCGCGCGCATGGCCTTCCGCGAAGAGGAAGGCGACCTGAAAGGCCGTCTGTCGCTCGGCGTCACCTCGCTCGTTGCGGGATATGTGCTGTCGGACATGCTGTCGCGGTTCCGCCGCGCCTTTCCGAAGGTGGAACTGTCGGCGGTCGAAGACAGCGCCGATTATCTTCAGCACCTGCTGATCGGCGGTGAACTGGATGTGGCGGTGCTTCTGACCTCCTCCATCCGCGACCGGGCGGCGCTTCAGGTAGAGTCGCTTCTGGTTTCGCCCTATCGGCTGTGGCTGCCGATCGGCCACCGGCTGAACGCCGCCGAGGCGATATCGCTCGATGATCTGGCGGGGGAGCAACTTATTGCCCTGACCGTCGACGAGATCGAGGAATCGACCCGCCGGATGATGGGTGCTTTGTCGGTCAAGCCCGACATCGCCTTTCGCACCCGGTCAGTCGAGGCAGTGCGGTCACTGGTGGCAACCGGGGCAGGGGTGGCGCTGTTGCCGTCGCTTGTCTACCGGCCCTGGTCGCTGGAAGGCGATCGCATTGAAATACGGGATGTTTCGGGCGATCTGCCGTCGGTTCAGGTGGGGTTGGTCTGGCGAAAGGGGGCGCCACTGTCGCCGGTCGCCCGCAATTTTATCCGCGCCGCCCAGGGGGCCGTGCCGGAACGCTGAATCTGGTGATGGCCTATGTATCGGTTTTTCCGAAATGTCATATCTTGTTTTTGATATTGCGAACGCACGCCCGGCGGATCATCCTTTGATCAGAAGCTTGGGGGGCTTTCGCGCCTTAACCCGCGCCGCACCGGCCCCGAGGGGCCATTCACCGACGGGAGATTCGGGATGCTGAAAAAACTGCTGATTTCCACCACCGTTCTGGCGATGGCCGGAACCAATGTCGCCTTTGCCCAGATGACGGCCGTGGGCGATGGTGAAGGCGCGCTGAACATCGTGGCCTGGCCCGGCTATATCGAGCGGGGCGAAACCGACAAGGCCTATGACTGGGTGACGAAGTTCGAGGAGGCCACCGGCTGTAAGGTCAATGTCAAGACCGCGAACACGTCGGACGAAATGGTCGCGCTGATGAACGAGGGGGGCTTTGACCTTGTGACCGCCTCGGGCGATGCGTCGCTGCGTCTGGTCGCGGGCGGGCGGGTACAGGCGGTCAATATCGACCTTGTGCCGTCCTGGTCGAAGATCGACGAGCGTCTTCAGAATGCGCCCTGGCATACGGTCGATGGCGTGCATTACGGCGTGCCCTACCAGTGGGGCCCGAACGTCCTGATGTATAACACCAACGTCTTCAAGGAACCGCCGACCAGCTGGAGCGTGGTTTTCGAGGCGCAGAACCTGCCCGATGGTCAGCCAAACAAGGGCCGGGTGCAGGCCTATGATGGTCCGATCCATATTGCCGATGCCGCGCAATATCTGATGGCCCACAAACCCGAACTGGGCATCACCTCGCCCTACGAACTGAACGAGGACCAATACAAGGCCGCGCTGGACCCTCTGCGCCAGCAACGCGAACTGGTTGGCCGCTATTGGCATGACGCTTTCATCCAGATCGACGACTTCAAGAACGA
>DAORUY010000108.1:0-9530 GCA_035433445.1 Paracoccaceae bacterium | reverse complement strand
CCGAAATAATGGCCTTTGGCCCGACCTTCTGGTCGCACGGCTTTGGGATGCTGAAAGACCGGTTCGGCACGGCATGGATGGTCATGGGGCCGGACAAGCCGATGGGCTGACCGCGCGCGCTGGCGCCCATTGCTTTTCGGCCCGCTTTTCTGCATGACGCGAGCGAGTGCAGGAGAGTGACCCATGACCCGGATCGAGAAGAAGTTTGCCGCCCTTCGCGCCGAAGGCAGGAAGGCCTTCGTGTCTTATATCATGGCGGGTGATCCTGATCTGGAAACCTCGCTGGATCTGATGAAGGGCCTGCCGAAGGCCGGTGTCGATGTGATCGAGCTTGGCATGCCCTTCACCGACCCGATGGCCGACGGGCCGACGATCCAGCTGGCTGGTCAGCGGGCGCTCGACGGGGGTCAGACCCTGCAAAAGACGCTCGACATGGTGGCGGCGTTCCGTAAGGGCGACGATCAGACGCCGATCGTGATGATGGGCTACTACAATCCGATCTATTCGCGGGGGGTCGATCGGTTCCTGACGGACGCAAAGGCCGCGGGCGTTGACGGGCTGATCGTCGTCGACCTGCCGCCGGAGGAGGATGCCGAACTGTGCATTCCGGCGCAGAAGGCGGGGTTGAACTTCATCCGGCTTGCGACACCGACGACCGACGCCAAGCGCTTGCCCAAGGTGCTGCAAAACACGTCGGGCTTTGTCTATTATGTGTCGATCACCGGGATCACCGGGGCGGCAGCGGCAGAGGCGGCCGATGTGGCCCCCGAAGTGGCGCGGATCAAGGCATCGACCGATCTGCCGGTGATCGTCGGCTTTGGCATCAACACGCCCGATGCGGCACGGTCCATCGCTTCGGTTGCGGATGGCTGTGTGGTCGGATCGGCCATCGTCAAGGAGGTCGGCGCGGGACGGCCCGTGGCGGAAGTGCTGAGTTTTGTCGCGGGACTTGCCGCAGGTGCTCACTCCGCCTGATCTTTTTCGTCTTCGGCGCGTGCTTTCGCCCGACCGGTAGCCAGATGGTTTCATGCCAGAGGGTCGTTGCAAAACTTCGGCAAATTGGTTATATAAACTTACCAAATTCGGAGAATACCCATGCCTGCGATCACCTGCATCGAAGATCTGAAGGCGCTGTACCGTCGCCGCGCGCCAAAAATGTTCTTCGATTATTGTGAAAGCGGCAGTTACACCGAACAGACTTTCCGCGAGAACACCTCGGACTTCGCCGAGATCCGCCTGCGCCAGAAAGTTGCCGTCGACATGCTGGGGCGCACGACCGGGTCGACGATGATCGGCGAGACCTGCACCATGCCGGTTGCGCTGGCCCCGGTCGGCATGGCCGGGATGCAATCGGCGGACGGGGAAATCAAGGCGGCTCGCGCGGCTGAGGCCTTCGGCGTGCCCTTCACCCTGTCCACCATGTCGATCTGTTCGATCGAGGATATCGCCGCACATACGACCAAGCCCTTCTGGTTCCAGCTTTACGTGATGAAGGACGAGGAGTTCGTGGCGGGCGCCATCGAGCGGGCCAGACAGGCCGGCTGTTCGGCGCTGGTTCTGACACTGGATCTGCAAATCCTGGGCCAGCGGCACAAGGACATCAAGAATGACCTGACCGCCCCGCCGCGCCTGACGCTGAAGAACCTCATGAACCTCGCGACGAAGCCGCACTGGGTGGCGGGCATGGCGATGACCAAGCGCCATACGTTCCGCAATATCGTGGGCCACGCCAAGGGTGTCGGCAACCTGAGTTCGCTGATGAGCTGGACCAACGAACAGTTCGACCCGCAGCTTGACTGGTCGAAGATCGCGAAAATCCGCGACCAATGGGGCGGCAAGCTGATCCTTAAGGGCATCTTGGATGAAGACGACGCGCGCCGCGCCGCCGATTTCGGGGCGGACGCGATTCTGGTGTCGAACCATGGCGGGCGGCAATTGGACGGTGCCTTGTCGTCGATCCGCATGCTGCCCTCCATCGTGAAGGCGGTGGGCGGGCAGACGGAGATCTTCCTTGATAGCGGTATCCGGTCGGGTCAGGACATCCTGAAGGCGCTGGCGCTGGGGGCGCAGGGCACGTTCATCGGCCGGTCCTATATCTACGGGCTGGGGGCGATGGGTCAGGCGGGTGTCGCGAAGGCGCTCGATATCCTGCAAAAGGAACTCGACATAACGATGGCGCTTTGTGGCGAGAAGGGCGTGAAGGGGCTGGGCCGTCACAACCTTCTGATCCCCGAAGGGTTCGAAACCCGCTACCGCTGAGACGCGTCGCGCCGCCCGACCGCACGGGCGATGGGCAGCATGACCGCCATCAGAACCGCCACCCCGGCGAAGGCGGCGCGCAGGCCCGCCCACTCGGCCACCTGACCCATCAGCGTCGGGCCGATGAAAAAGCCGGTGAAGCCGACCATCCAGGCCCGGCTGATCGCGTAGCCGCGCTGATCGGGGCGCACCATCTTGCCCAGGATCGAGTTGGCCGACGGCACCACCACCGCCACGCCAAGGCCCATCAGCCCGACGCCGAGGATAGCCGTCAGTGGGGTCGGCGCGGCTGCGATGGCGATGGCGCCCAGAACACCCACCACCGCTGACCAGAAGATCAGCCCCGCCTCGCCCAGCCGTTGCGCGGCGAACTGGCCCGACAGGCGACCGATCCCCATGGTCAGGCCGAGCATCATCGGACCAAAGCCGCCATCCCCCGCCGGGCCGCCCAACGTGCGTTCGATATGCAGGGCAGACCAGCTGTCGGTCGCATTCTCGCACACGAAGGCCAGAAACAGGATCGCAGCCACCGGCAGGACCGCGCCCCACAAACCGTCATGACCGGCACCGTCGGGCGCGGGCGGGGCGACATGCCAGCCGGCGCGCTCGATCATCGGCAGGATCAGGAGGAGGATCCCCACCGCAAGGAACGGAAAGAGCCATTCCGGCGGCCAGCCCGACCGGCGCGCAAGGCTTGCGGCCAGCGCCGCCCCGGCAAAAGCAAAGGAAAACATCGCATGATTAAGGTTCATCAGATGCAGGCCGTGGCGTTCCTCAAGATCGCTGAGGCGCATGTTCGAACCGATGTCGAGCATCGAGACGCTGGCCCCCATCCCTGCGAGCGCAAGCGCGAAGGCGGGCACCGATCCGGCCAGAAGCGGATAGGCCAGCGCGATGGCAAGCAGAAGCGCCGCCACCGGCAGCATCATCCGGCCAAGCGTCTGGGTCAGCCGCGGCGCAAGATA
Organism: Paracoccaceae bacterium; assembly: GCA_035433445.1. Taxonomy (GTDB): domain Bacteria; phylum Pseudomonadota; class Alphaproteobacteria; order Rhodobacterales; family Rhodobacteraceae; genus TMP-24. The sequence continues at coordinate 6,306 of DAORUY010000108.1, read as the reverse complement.
CATCGCGACCATGCCGCCCGCCGCCGAACCGATCAGCGCCAGCCCGAGTTCAGCATCACTCGCCCCGATCCGCACCTTGAAATCGGGGATATAGGCGGCAAATCCACCCCAGAAGATCCCCACCGCCATCAAACCGGCAATGGGGGCGTGCGACAGACGGAAAGCCGTGCGGATCGACATGGTTCACCCGATATTCAAAGCGCTTTGAGGGACTGATACAGACCCGCGGCAGGAAGAAACAATCACGTTTTGTGACTTGGCGACGGCGCCGATGTGATCAGGCGCGGATAAAGCACAAGCACCAGCAAGATGACGCCCGACATGACCACAAGCGCATAGGCCAGCCCAAGAAATTCCGACAAGAAGCCCAGCGCCGGTGGGCCGAAGAAATAGCCCAGATATCCAAGGGCCGTGGCCCGCGCGATCATGTGAGCGCGCAACGCGGGCGGCGACAGCCGCCCCACCACCGCCAAAACGTTCGGCGCCAGGACCGACCCGCCCAACCCCGCCACGATCAGCCCCGCATAAGCGACCATCGGGCTGGGGGCCAAACCGACCATGGCCGTGCCAATGGCGGCGATCACCGCCCCCCAGCGCATCATCCGCCCCTCATCAACATTGGCGACCAGCAGTTGCCCGAAGGTGCGCCCGACACCCATGGTCAGGGCCAGAACCGCCGGGCCGAAACTGCCCTCGTGCTTCGATCCGCCCAAGGTGCGCTCGATATGCAGCGCCGACCAGTTTTCCGAAGCGTTTTCCGACATGAAGGCAATCATCGCGATCAGCCCGCCCCAGACCGGCAACATGCCAAGCCGCCCGGGCCGCCGGTCGCCGCGGGCAAAGCCGTTGATGCCCTGCCCCCGCTCCACCGCCAGCACCGAGCCAAGCGCGATCACCAGCGCCGAGACGGCCATCACCGGGCCGGGGGCCCAGCCCGCATCCCGCGCCACCCCGGTCAGGATCGCGGAACCCGCATAGCCAAAGGAATAGGCCGCATGGTTGAGGTTCATCAGATGCAGGCCGCGGTCGGCCTCGATCGCGGCGACGCGCGCGTTCATCGTCACGTCCAGAAAGCCGTTGGTCGCGCCCACGAACACCATCGCCAGCGCGAAAAGCACCGGGCTTGCCAGCCAGCCCGGCACCGCGAAGGCCAGCGCCAGTGCCAGACAGGCGATGGGCAGGACATGCTGGCCGAACTTCGGCGCCAGGCGGGGGGCGAACAGCATGGTCACTGTGGCGGCAATCGGCGTGGCAAGGATCAGCGATCCGAACATCGCGTCGCCTGCACCCAGCATCGCCTTCGTATCCGGGATCAGCGCCGCATAGGTGCCCCACAGGATGCCCATCGCGGCAAAAGCATAAAGCGTTGCGCGCGCCACCAGAATTTGAGACAGGATCGACATGACGGCACCTTGCGCAACAGACGGCGGTGATAGGCTGCCGGGGGCGCGGGTGGCTTTGCCACCGCCGACATGGCCTGCCGTTTTCCGCTTTCCTTCGAAGCGATTCCCGTCTATAGGCCCCACCTCGGGCATGCACCCTTGGAGGATGCCCTTAACTTTATGGAGAAGACCCATGGCTGGTAAGATCACTGATCTCATCGCCACGGTACGGACGGGGACAGGCAAGGGGGCCGCCCGTCAATCCCGTCGTGACGGGAACGTACCTGGCATCGTGTATGGCGACGGCAAAGAGCCGGTCGCGATCAACATGAATTTCTACTACCTCCTGAAGCACCTCAAGGCAGGCCGCTTCAAGCAAATGCTTTTCAACCTCAAGGTTGAAGGCCATGACGACGTGCATGTCATCTGCCGCAACGTCCAGCGCGACGTGGTGAAAGACCTGCCGACGCATGTCGACTTCATGCGCATCCATGATGAAAGCCGCATTGATCTGTTCATCCACGTGACGTTCGAAAACCACGAAAAGGCCCCCGGCCTGAAGCGTGGCGGCGCGCTGACCATCGTGCGCCCGGAAGTCGAACTGGAAGTTATGGCGGGCGACATCCCCGATCACATCACCGTCGATCTGACGGGCAAGGACATCGGCGATGTGATCCACATCAACGATGTGATCCTGCCGAACGGCGTCAAGCCGACGATCGCGCGGAACTTCGTGATTGCCAACATCGCGGCGCCGTCGGGCCTCGTGGTGACGGAAGAAACCGAAGAAGCCTGATCGGGGCTTCCCGGACGGAATTGAAACGCGGGGTCATCTGGCCCCGCGTTTTTCTTTGGCGGTCCGACTGGCTCAGGCAGCGCCCTCAAATTCATCCGCCAGCACACCCATGATGATGTCATCATGCCATTCGTTGCCCACCCGCGCCGATTGCCGCTCTCGGCCCTCCTCGACAAAGCCGCAGGCCAGATAGCAGCGCCGGGCGCGTTCGTTGTAGTCCAGAACCCGCACATCGACGCGGTGGAGCCCCATCACCCCGAAAGCATGGCCAAGGACCAGGCGGACGCCCTCCCTGCCCATGCCCTGCCCGAGGCAGTCGCGGGCAAGGATGCCAAGCGCCAGCCGCGCGCGACGGTCGACGGGATCGACCCCATGCAAGAATACCGACCCGATCAGCCGCCCGTCATGGTCGATCATCCAGCCCTGTTCCTGCAGCGCCAGATGATCGAGCCAGTCTGCCGCCTCGTCCTCTGTCACCGGCAGGGGGCCGGGCAGGAGCGCCCCGAACATGCGCGCGATTTCCGGGTCGCGGCCCAGCGCCACGCGGCCTTTCACATCATCGGGCCGGGGCGGGCGCAAGGTGACACGCGCACCGTTCAGGATGGGGGACTTGCCCATGGATACCTCTTGCTCTGACGGCGCACGAAACCACCCTGCGGGCGTGGTGTAAAGCCCGCGCCCGATTGCAACGGGGGGCGGCATTGCCTAGTTTGGCGGGCAAACCAAGAGGGGCCGGACCATGCGCCTTTTCGTCGGCCTTGGGAATCCCGGGGCGAAATATGCGGGCAACCGTCACAACATCGGCTTCATGGCCGTGGACCGGATCGCCGCCGACCATGGATTTGCGCCTTATCGGGCGAAGTTTCAGGGGCAGGTCAGCGAGGGGCGTCTGGGGACGGAACGCGTGGTGATCCTGAAGCCGGAGACGTTCATGAACCTCTCCGGCCAGTCGGTGCGCGCGGCGGTCGATTTCTACAAGCTTCAGCCCGAAGATGTGGTGATCTTCCACGACGAGCTCGATCTCGCGCCCGGCAAATGCCGCACCAAGAAGGGCGGCGGTCATGCGGGCCACAACGGGTTGCGGTCGGTCCATGCGCATCTGGGCGACAGTTACGCGCGGGTGCGGCTGGGGATCGGCCATCCGGGCCACAAGGACAAGGTCGCCCCCTACGTGCTGTCGGATTTCGCCAAGGCCGATCAGGACTGGCTTGATGACCTGCTGCGCGGGCTGTCGGAGGGCGCGGCGGCACTGGCCGAAGGCGACGAGGCGCGGTTCATGAATGCGGTCGCGCTGCGCACCGCGCCGCCACGGTCATCGACGACCCGTCAGACGGGGGCCAAGGCAGCACCTGCGGCTGAGCCGACACCCGGCGCCGTGCCCGACACAGCGCCAGCGGCTCCGCCTTCGGCGCTCAGACGGTTGTTGGACCGTTTTTCCTGATGCTCTCCGCGGCGCTCAGGGACGCGCTGATCACCCAGTCCGCCGCCTGTGCCACCCTCGGCTCACCCTTGACGGCGCGGGCTCTGGACCTTCTGGCGCAGCGATGGCAACCGGAAGGGGCCTTGGCCACGCGATTGGCTGGCTGGCAAGGCGCGCTCGGACCGGAAGGTGCATCCGTGCCGCTGGGCCTGGCCGGTGCGCTGCACGCGCTGGTCAGGGCCGGGAAGACCCCAGCGCTGGCAGGGATCTATCGGCAGGCCGGGGCAGCCAGTGACACTGACCTGTCGGACGTACTTGCGGCAGCCTTTCGCGAAAACGAAGCCTTCGTCCTGCGCTTCATCGAAAGCGCGCCCCAGACGAACGAGGTGCGCCGCTCGGCCCCCGTAATTGCTGCGGCGCATTGGCTCTATCGGTGCATCGGGCTGCCACTTGTCCTGTCCGAACTCGGGGCCAGCGCCGGGATCAACCTTTTGTGGGACAGCTATGCCCTGTCGGTCGGCGGGCGCGTGCTTGGCCCGGCCGATCCGCCCCTTACCCTCTCCCCCGACTGGCGCGGGCATCTGCCTGACACCGCAACCCATCCGCCGGTTCTGTCCCGCGCGGGGGTGGATCTGAACCCGCTCGATCCGGTCGCGGACCGCGCGCGCCTTCTGGCCTATATCTGGCCCGATCAGCCCGACCGCCTGACCCGTACCGAAGCCGCGCTGGACGAAGTCGCGCGTCTTGCCCCGCCGGTCACGCGTGGCGATGCAGTGGACTGGCTCGCCCAACGGCTGACCCCCCAAGTGCCCGGCGCGCTGCATCTGATCTTCCACACCGTCGCCTGGCAATATTTCCCGCCAGACCGGCAAGCATGGGGCGAAAACCTTCTGGCCCAGGCCGGCGCGCGAGCCACGCCAGAGGCCCCGCTGGCCCGACTGGGCATGGAGGTCGACGGCGTGGGTCCGGGGGCGGGGCTGATCCTTGACCTTTGGTCCGGGGCGGGACGGACCGCCCATGAGCGCATCCCCCTGGGGCGGGTTGATTTTCACGGGCGCTGGATCGACTGGACTGCGCCCTGAGCCACTGCCGGACGGGTCAAACCATGGCCCGGCCGAATTGACCTTGGGCGCCCCCTCAGGCAGCATGGCGCGAGCGACAAGGGGATGGATAATGACAGGACATGGAACCGGGGGACTTTCGGCCTGGTCTGTGGCAGTTCCGCTGTTCGCGGCCGCGGTCCTGATCGTGAAACATTTCGGCCTGATCGAAACCGCGACCTCGTGGGGCCTGATCCTGTGCATTCTGTCGCTGGGCGGAGCGGTCTTTGCCGCCGTCCATCATTCCGAAGTGCTGGCGCTGAAACTCGGAGAGCCGTTCGGCTCCATCCTGCTTGCCGTTGCCGTCACGGTGATCGAAGTGGCGCTGATCGTGTCGATCCTTGTGTCGGAGACACCGGGCAGTGCCAGCGTTGCCCGCGATGCGGTCTATGCCACTGTGATGATCGTGCTGAACGGGGTCGTCGGCCTGTGTTTGATCTGCGGTGGCTGGCGGCACCGGGAACAGACCTTCCGCATCGACGGCGCGGCGGCGGCACTCGGGGTTCTGGGCACATTGGCGACGCTGGCGCTGATCTTGCCGAACTACACCCGTGCGGTGCATGGGCCCTACTACGCACCTGTGCAACTGATCGTCATCGGGGTCGCTTCGCTGATCCTTTATGTGATGTTCGTCTTCGTGCAGACCATCCGCCACCGTGACTATTTCCTGAACGCCACAGGGGGCGAAGACCCCACACATCTTGCCCCTTCCGGCCGCCTGGCGGGCCTGTCGCTGGTCTTGCTGCTTTTGTCACTGACCGCGGTCATCCTGTTGGCCAAGGCGATTTCCAAACCGATCGAGGGGGCCATCTTGTCCGCCGGTCTGCCGCAGACCTTTCTGGGCGTGGTCATCGCCGCGCTGGTGCTTTTGCCCGAAGGCATCGCCTCGCTGCGGGCGGCACTGGCCAATCAACTGCAAAGCAGCATCAATCTGGCGCTTGGATCGGCCATCGCCAGCATCGGGTTGACCATTCCGATTGTGGCGGGCGCGTCGCTACTGCTTGCTGACCCGCTGGTTCTGGGCATTTCGGCCGAACATGTCGTCTTGCTGGTCCTGACGCTCTTCGCGGGTGTATTGACCTTTGGCACCGGCCGCACGACGGTCATGCAAGGCGCCGTCCATCTGGTGATCTTCTGCGTCTTCCTGCTTTTGTCCGCCGTGCCCTGAACCGGCACACCCAACAAAGGAGTTGACATGACCGGCAACAGCCCCCCGAGCGGCCCGGCGAGAGCGGCGGCGGTCAATGTGCTGGGCGGGGCACTGGAACCTTGCTCGCTGGCGCCGATGACCGGTTTTTTCCGCGACGGGCATTGCAACACCTGCGCTGAAGATACCGGCAGCCATACGGTCTGCGTCCTGGCAACGGCGGAATTTCTGGCCTTTTCGAAATATCTGGGCAACGACCTGACGACCCCGCGCCCCGAATACCGTTTCCCCGGTCTGAAACCGGGCGATGGCTGGTGCCTGTGTGCGGCCCGCTTCCTTCAGGCCCATCACGAAGGCTGCGCCCCGCAAGTCCGGCTCGCGGCGACCCACGCCCGCGCGCTTGAGGTCGTGGCGCTGGACATCGAAACGTATGGCGAACGGAAAGGCGATGGCCTTGACCC
>DAORUY010000107.1:0-9570 GCA_035433445.1 Paracoccaceae bacterium | reverse complement strand
GTGATCTTTTTCCAGAAGTTAAAGCTGCTCCGCTATCGAATTCCTAGTTGGGTCTGGCAGTCACGCACCATCGTTCGATCGCACTCCTCCCCCTCACAACAACCCCCCCAACTCCTCCCGACACAGCCGCGCAAACGCACTCACCGTCGGCAGATCCCTTGCGCCGGGGGCCGTAAGAAGCCCCATGCGGATCGGCTTTATCCGGCCGGCCAGCGGCACGAACTTCAGCCGCCGCCCGTCCGGCGCGGTATCGGTATGGGGGCGCAGGTTGGCGATGGAATAGCCAAACCCGTTGGCGACCATGGATTGCACCACCGCAATGTCGCGCGACCGCTCGAAGATGAAGGGCTTGCGCCCTGCCCCGTCGAACAGCGCCAGGAAATAATCGACGCTGTGCGGCAGGTCGAGCAGGATGAACGGAAATTCGGCCAGCGCGGCCGGTGTCACGCTCTCCTGATTGGCCAGGGGGTGATCCTCGGCGAAAAAGGCGAAAGGCGGCAGTTCGGCCAGACCGTCGAAGGCCAGATCGGTGGGGATCGCCAGATCATAGGTCAGCGCCACGTCAAGACGCGCCTCGCGCAGGCCCTCGATGATCGCCATCTGATGGGATTCGATCTGGTGAAACTCCACCTCTGGATAGGTGCGGGTGAAGGACCGCCGCAGCCGCGGCAAAAGGATCTGGGCGAAGGTCGACAGGCACCCCACCGTCAGGCTGCCCTTGATCATGCCCGACAGGCGGTTGGCCGCCTCGACCATCTGGCGCGACTGGTCGAGGATCTGGCGGGCATGGGCGATCAGCGTGCGGCCCTGCGGCGTGGGAATCATGCCCTGGGCATGGCGGCGGATGAAGATGGGCAGGCCCATCTCGGCCTCAAGCTGCGAAATCGCGACCGAGATCGAGGGCGCTGAGACGCGCTGCCGCTCCGCCGCGATCGTCACCGATCCGCAGTCGCCCACGGCCACCAGATATTCCAGTTGGCGCAGCGTGAACCTGAGCAACCCGACCACCTTCCCTCATCCCGAGGCCAAAGCCTACCGGGATCGGCTGAGAAGCGAAAGCCGTTGCTATTCGTCCCCCGGCACGCCGTAGGACGGCGCTTGAGTGGGATCTTCGGCACGCTGGACATAAGCCGCCATCTGCGGGCGATAGACCTGCCAAGCCGCGCGCAAGTCGGCGATGGGGTGATCGGACCAGTCGATACGCAGATCGGCCAGCGGCCAGGACAGCCGGTCGGCAATCTTCAGCCCCGCCGAATGCACCGGCCCAGCCTCGCCCCCCGCTGCAAGCCCCGCGTCAAGTGCCGCCATCAGCCGGTCACCCAGATGCCCGCTGGCCACTTCGAACGCCCCAACCATCACGGCCGGCACCCTGTCATTGGCCAGAAGATTGCCCCCCGCCGCGCAATCCACCCCCTCGGCCTGCCCCCAGATGCCCAGAACCTCGGGCCCGGAATGGATGGCCATCTGCCCTGCCCGGTCGATCACCAGAAGCTGGCGATAGCCGATATGGGCGCGGCCCGCCGTGATGCGGACCAACGCCGCCGCCGCATCCTGCCCGGCCTCCAGCGCATCCAGGAGCATTGGCCCCAGCGCCGGATCGGTCACGTTCTGGCTCGCGACCGCACCCACCCCCGCCCGCACATGGGCGCAGCGCGCGGCAACGGCGGGCGAGGAGGAGGAGATCACCATCCCGAACTGCCCGGTCCGGGCGCAGCGTGCGATCAGCGAAAAGGTCATGGCACAGTCTTTCTGCAAGCGCCGGGGGTTTCACACCCCCGGACCCCCGTGGGATATTTGGGGACAGAAAATGAGAGCTCGCCATTTTCTGTCGTGAAATATCCTCGGGGGTCCGGGGGCAGACAGCCCCCGGCCTTGGGTTCAGTCGGGAATGACGGCAGTGGCATCGATCTCCACCAGCCAGTCGGGGCGGGCGAGCGCGGTGACGACAACCCCGGTCGAAACCGGATGCACGCCTTTGATATATTCGCCCATGGTGCGATAGACCGCCTCGCGGTGGCGCACATCGGTCAGATAGACCACGACCTTGCAGACATGCTCCATCTTGCCGCCGCATTCCTCGACCAGCTGGCGGATGTTTTGCATGACCTTGTGGGTCTGTTCGACCGGATCGTGGCTGTTGATATTCTTGGCGGTGTCCAGATCCTGCGGGCATTGACCGCGCAGGAAGATGGTCGCGCCGCGCGCAACGACCGCCTGACAGAGGTCATTGTCGAGCTTCTGTTCGGGATAGGTATCGCGGGTGTTGAACTTGCGATGACGGTAATGCGCCACTTCGGCCTCCGGTTTGGTGTCTCTCAGGGGGGCGGGGCCTTAACGGCCATCCGCGCGTTTTTCGGCCTGGCCATCATAGGCCATGTAGGACCGCCGCGTCGCGATATGTTCGGCCACATAGCGGGCATCGTGCCAGACGCCCCAGATGAAGCTCGACCCGCGCCGCGACAGCCAGGGCAGGCCCAGGAAATAAAGGCCCGGCTCGCTCGACACGCCGCGCTGGTGGCGGGGGCGGCCCGTCTCGTCAAAGACATCCACCTTCAGCCAGTTGAAATCGAGCGCGAAGCCGGTGGCCCAGATGACGGTGGTGATCCCGGCCGCGTTCAGATCAAGCGCGCGGATCGGGTTGGTGACGCAGTCAGGATCGGGGTCGAAGTGGCGGGCCTGCGGCTCCTCGGGCAGGTTGAGCCCGTTGCGCGCGATATAGGCATCCGCCTCGTCCAGCACCGACAGATAGTTCGCGTCGCCCCCGGCGATATTCTTCGCAAGATCGGCGGCGAAGGTCAGCTTGCCGTCGCGGCAGGTCTCCGTCCGGCCCACGAGGGTCATGCCCTGCCCCGCCAAGCGCCTGAAATCGACCGTCTCGCCACCCTGGGCGCCGCTGACGGCGATGGTGACATGTTCGGTCCCCGGACGCGGGGCGGGAATATCCCACTTGCCCAAGACCCCCAGCCACCAGACGAAGTCACGACCCCGGTAGCGGCGCGGTGGACGGTCGTGCGGGCCGACGGACAGAAAGACCTTGCGCCCCGCCGCAAGGAGTTCACCCGCGATCTGCGCCCCGGACGAACCGGCGCCGACCACCAGCACCGCGCCTTTGGGCAAGTCCGCCGGATTGCGGTAGGCGGTGGAATGGATCTGCAAAAGACCGGGCGCGGCGGGAATGATGGCCGGGATGACGGGCCGCTGAAAAGGTCCGGTGGCCGCAATCACGTTGTTGGCCTCGATCACGCCCTGGGACGTCTCGATCCGGAACCCCGGACGATGCTCATTCCGCGCCACGCTCAGCACGTCGACCCCGCAGCGCACCGGGGCGCCGATCTTTTTCACATAGGTTTCGAAATAATCCGCAACGCGCTCCTTGCCCGGAAAGGCATCGGGATGCAGGTCGTCATAGCCCAGTCCCGGAAAACGGTCATGCCAGGCGGGTCCGTTGGCCACGAGACTGTCCCAGCGCTCCGACCGCCATCTTTCGGCGATGCGTTTGCGTTCCAGCACCAGATGCGGCACGCCTGCCTGACCCAAATGCTCGCTGGCGGCAATTCCGGCCTGTCCGGCACCGACCACAAGCGTATCTATCCTTTCAACCGACATGTCGGGTTCCTTTCGGGCGGTCCGTTGGATGGTGTTGTCCCGACAGGGCTTAAGCCACGGCCTGCGCCGGGATGCGGCGCGCCAGATACTGGGCGAATTCGTAGTTCGGCCGTTCGAGATGACTGAGCGGGCCGGGCTCACCAAGGTCGGAACAGAGCCCGCGATAGACTTTCTCGGTGCAGCCCTTGTCCTCGACGTTCACATCATCAAGAAGCGCCTTCACCTGCGCCAGATGGCCTTCAGCCGCGGGATCGGCCAGCCAGTCCTCCGACATGCCCATGCCGAAGAGAACCTTCACATGGCTTGGCCCGTCGGGCGTCAGCGACAGATACCAGAAATATCCCGGCGTCAGCGTGATGAGGAGCGAGGGATAGATCGCCAGAAGCCAGGTCTTGCGCCGGTCGTCGCCCTTGAGCGTGGTGTTCGACGGGTGCGCCAGCGCCAGCGGCACGGTGTCATTCTTCAGGATCCAGTGATAGTTGAAGGCCGCGCCACCGGTCGGGCAAACCATCTCCTCCAGCTTCGACGCCCCGCCGATCGTGCCCGCATGGCAGACCGGCAGGTGATAGCTTTCCATGAAGTTCTCGGCCAGAACCTTCCAGTTCGTCGCCCAGCGGAAATTTTCGCGATAGGTTTCGCGATAGCCGGTCATGTCGAAGGGCGCGATCAGGTCCGTCGCTTCGCGCAATGTATCGGCGGGCTCTGGCGCGTTGGGGTTCAGCGTCACCATGATCCAGCCCTGCCAGACAACCGCCCGCACCGACGGCAGCCCCAGGGCTTCCTTGCAGAAGCTGTCGTTCAGCGTCATTGCGGGTGCGCCACGCAGACTGCCGTCCAGATTGTAGGTCCAGGCGTGATAGGGACAGACGATCGCGCGGACCGTGCCGCGCCCCTGCAAAAGCGTGGACATGCGGTGACGGCAGACGTTCGACATGGCCCTGACCTGCCCTTCGCGGTCGCGCAAGACGACGATCGGCTCGCCGGCGATGTCCATCGTCAGATAGTCGCCGGGATTGGGAAGGCTCTCGGCGCGGCCCGCGCACAGCCAGTCGGCGGCAAAGACATGCTTTTGCTCAAGCGCCACGAACTCGGGCGAGGTATAGACCGACTTCGGCATGGCGAAGGCGCTCTCGAACGGGACGGCGACGTTGGCATGAAGCGCCTCAGCGGGGCTGAGAGAGAGGGTCTTGTTCATCACTGTCACTCCTTCGTGCGGCTGTCGCTTGGGACCAACCCTGCGTGAAACGTCGTCCATCCTGTCGCATCATTGCATGAGGTGCGGCTTATGGCGCGTCTTTCAACGTCTATATGATCGCCCCCGGTCCTCGGCGCCATGACCGTTTGCTTCATCGCTGATTAGGACAGGCCTAATCCGGCCCAGAAAGGTGTTGAACGAAGGGCAAACGTCAGGTTTTCCATACCCAGGTCGGGGGGCAAGCCACTTGCCGGGCCGGACCCGCGCGCCTAGCCTTGCGGGCATAACACCAATCGAGTTGCCCCATGAAATCCATTCTTGCCGGTCTTGCTCTTGCCGTCCTGCCCTGCACCTTGGCCGCAGCGGCGGATTTTCCCGATCCGAGCCGGATTGCCGACGCGCAGGCCGGGCTTTCGTCCTACCACGACGTGCTGTCGGATATCAGTTGCGATGCCCCGACACTCAAATCCCATCAGCTGATGTGCGAAGATGACCGGCTTTGGCAGATGGGATTGCTGGACAGCTGGGCCTGGGTCTATGCCGTGGAAAACGCCACAGGAACCGAGGCCGACCATGCCGCCCCCGCCTGGGATGACCTCTTCATCGAGGCGCGCGACGCCTGCAGCGATGACGCCTGCCTGATCGACCTTTTGATCCAGCATACGAACGACAGCCTGGGCGGAACCTCGCCCTATATGAACTGAACCGGCAGGGCCATCAGGCCCGCCAGGTGATCCGCCCTCCGGCGATGGTCAGCGCGACGTCCAGCCCGGCAATATCGCTGACGGGCGTCTGTTCGATATCGCCGGACAGAACCACGATGTCGGCCGCCAGACCGGGGCGCAGCACGCCGGTCAGCTTGTCCCAATGCGCCGCATGGGCACCCCCAGCCGTGTAGGCCTGTAGCGTTTCCATCAGGCTCACGCGCTGATCTGTTGCGCCCGGTGCGGCAAAGGGCTGCCGGGTCAACGCCGCGCCAATCCCGCGCAGGACGGAAATATCCGTCACCGGCCAGTCAGAGGCGTAGGCAAGCGGCGCACCCGCCTCGGCCAAGGTCCGGGCCAGATAGGCATCCTTGAGCCGTGCGGCACCGATCGTATGGATCGCAGGTTCCAGTGCAAAATCCATCACACCCGGCGCATGGACCGGCTGGACCGACGCAATGATCCCCAATTCCCCCAGACGCGGAATGTCGGCGGGGTCGATCAGTTCGATATGTTCGATCCGGTGGCGGCTGTCGCGGACGCCGTTCGCCTTTTGCGCGGCCTCATAGCCGTCGATGATGGTGCGCACCGCGCCATCGCCGATGGCATGGACGGCAATCTGCATGCCCCGCCGGTCAACCTCGGTCGCGATCTGGTTGAACCGGGCAGACGGGAACAGCGGCTCGCTCCGGTGGCCTGCATGACCCACATAATCGTTCAGCATGAAGGCCGTGCGGCTGTCCATCACCCCGTCCATGAACATCTTCACAAAGCCCGAAGACAGCCAGTCGTCGTTGAACGCGGCCCGCATCGCCTCGGCCCGTTCCAGTTCGTGCAGCTCCATATGTGGCTTGAAATGGAAGGGCACCTTCACGCGCGCGGTCAGGCCGCCGTCGCGCTGAAGCCCGCGCAGAAGTTCCAGCGTGTAAAGGTTGCCGTCCATGTTCACCATCGAGGTCACGCCATGGCGCGCGCAGTGCGCCAGCCCGCTCGCCACCTTGGCCCGGTCGATGGCCTGCTCGGCCCCCGATGGCCAGGGCGACGGCTCGCCCCCCGTGGCTATGCCAAGGTTCAGACGTTCCTCGCCACCCAGGGCGATCACCGGGGCGAAAGCTTCGAATTCGCGCAACTCGCCCGTGGCCAGCCCGTCGTCGCCCATCACCACTTCGTGCCCACGCGGCATGGCGGCCCCGTGCAAGATACCTGCCGCTTTCAGTGCGGCAGTGTTGGCCCAGACGGTATGATGATCGTGCGCGGTGATGGCGATGGGCCGGTCGGCGATGATTGCATCAAGGTCGTGGCGGTTCATCGGATGGTCGAGCATCGCATAATGCCCGCCCTGCGCCATCAAAAGCGGCTGGTCGGGATGGCTGGCCGCATAGGACCGGAAGGCGCGCGAAAGCCCATCCGCCCCTTCGACCCCGCCAAGTTGCAGATGGGCCAACTCGGCCCCGCCCAGCACCAGATGCAGATGGCTTTCCACGAACCCCGGCAGCAGCGTCGCGCCACCACAGTCGACGATCTCGGTCGTGGATGCTGCCAGCGCCTCGATCACCGCAGGCGCGCCCAGCGCCAGGATGCGCTCGCCCGCCAGAGCGATGGCGCCTGCCCGTGGGCGGGCCGCATCCATCGTCAAAATCCGTGCATTGGTCAGGATCAGGGTCGGCGTCATGGGCACCTCGGGCGGTTTATGATCAAATCTTTGCTGACCCTGCGTCAAAATTCAGCGCCCTTCAAGCCCAAGAACACGCAGTCCGCACCCGCACGGCAGCCGTCGCATGCCTCAATTCCGAGTCAATTGTGCAACAGTTCCATCTCTTTGGCCGTATCTTCTTCACAATGCTTACAGATTTCACACTTATCTTGAGAAACGCGCGCTGTGGCGCAGGCTGAAGCGGAGAGTGGTTGTGAAGCCCTGGGTTAAGGGAACGGCGATGACGGAGTTCCTGTCGCGTGAAATGCTGGCCGAGATGGAAGCCGCCCGCAAGCAGGCGCTGAAGAAGCGCTCGCGTCTCAGGATCATCACCGGGGATGACACCTATCCGGTTCTCAGGATGCTGGCCGAAGGCTTCACGCTCGACGCCGATCAGGTGGCACAATTGCGCGGGCTGGTCGATCTTTACGACGGCGCGCGGCATCTGGCGCAATGTCTGATCATGGCGTCGGACGTCGCGGGGGGCGAACTTGTCTGCACGATGAAATGGACGCGCCGCAATACCGACGTGGCCCCGCTCGACTATGTGCGCGACGATAGTGCGCCGGTGGGCTATCTGCCGGGGTTCTGAAACCCTCACCGCCGGATTTCGACCAGCGTTCCCACCGGCGTCACGCGCCACAATTCCTCGATCTCCGCATCCGACAGGGCAATGCAGCCCGCTGTCCAGTCGCGCCTGAGCGTCGGCTTGCCAGCCAGACTGTTCGGCTGGCCGTGGATCATGATGTCGCCACCCGGATCATAGCCCCCCGTCCGCGCGCGCTTCACATCATCGGCCTGCGGGTAATCTAGCCCAAGCGACAGATGGAACCGGCTCTGGCCGTTCCTGCGGTTGATACGGAAGGTGCCTTCGGGGGTGCGACCATCGCCTTGACGGACCTTGTCACCCTCCGGCGCGAAGCCCAGCGCGATGCGGTAGTGCCGCACCGCCTTGCCATCCTGAAAGACCGTCAGCCGCCGCGCGGCTTTTTCCACCAGGATCCGGTCAATCTGCCCGACCAGCGGCGGGGCGTCCTTGACCGGCGGCGGGCCGACCGGCGCCTGCATCAGCGCCAGCGCCCCGATCCCCAAAGCGACGATCAGCAGCAGAAGCCGAAAAAGGCTGCGCGTTCCCTTCATTGCAAGTCGGCAAAGGCCTTCTGCAGGCGGGCTACGGCTTCGGTCACATAGGCGCGCGGGGTGGCCAGATTGAACCGCAGGAAGGTTTCGCCCCCGGCCCCGAACGTCACCCCATGATTGGCGGCGATACGCGCATCCTGTTCCACCCGACGGATGAACTCGGCCGCCTCCATCCCGGTACCAGTGAAATCGACCCAGGCCAGATAGGTCGCCTCCAGCCGCATCGAACCCAGACCGGGAATGGCACCGATACCGGCATCGAAAATCTGCCGGTTGCCATCCAGATAGGCCATCAGCCCATCCACCCAGGCCGCGCCTTCGGGGCTGTAGGCCGCCGTCGCCATGTGGATGCCAAAGGAATTGGGCGAAATGCCCATCGCCATCATGCGCCCGGCAAAGACCGACCTGAGCTTTTCATCCGGAATGATCACATTGCCGGAATGGCAGCCTGCGATGTTAAAGGTCTTGGTGGTCGCCGTCATCAGCACCATCCGGTCCAGACAATCCGGCGCCGCATTGGCCATCACGACATGCTTCTGCCCCGGATAGACCAGATCATGATGGATCTCGTCCGACACCAGCAACAGGTCATGGCGCTTGCAGAAATCGGCAACCGCGCGCAGCTCGTCCAGGCTCCAGACCCGCCCGCCGGGATTGTGCGGCGAACAGAGGATCAGCATCCTTTCCCGCCCGGTCATCTGCGCGTCCCACGCCGCAATATCCAGACCGTAACGCCCGGCTTCGTTCTTCAGGCGACATTCGACCACCTGCCGCCCCGCCGCTTTGATCACACGGGCGAACGCATGATAGACCGGTGTCATCAGCACGACCCCGTCGCCCGGTTGGGTATAGGCGTCGACACACATCGCCGTGCCATGGACAAGACCATGGGTGGTGAAGACCCATTTGGGATCGACAGCCCAGCCATGGCGCGCCTTCATCCACCATTGGACCGCCTCCAGATAGGCGCGGTCATCGCCGAAATATCCATAGACCCCGTGCGCGGCCATCTTCTCGACGGCCTGTTGGACACAGGCCGGGGGCGGGAAATCCATGTCGGCCACCCACATGGCGATCCCGTCATCAGGTTTCACGCCAAACGCCGCCTCCATCATATCCCATTTGGAACAATGGGTGCCGCGACGGTCGATGATACGGTCGAAATCCATGAAACCTCCCTGAACGATTGGGCGCAGACTGAAACGGATTGAAAAAGGCCGCAAGCGCCCGAC
>DAORUY010000106.1:0-9621 GCA_035433445.1 Paracoccaceae bacterium | reverse complement strand
AAACAGCGATAATTTCTATGTCGCTTATGTGTCGGAGCAGAATCTCGTGCCAGATCAGTCGGGCGAGCCGGTGAGCCATCCTGATCTGTCGGACCTGTTTGGCGACTTCGAGGATGGCCGCTATCCGCTGCATTTCCAGCTGAATTAATATCCCAGCGCGATCCCGTCCTTGCGCGGGTCGGACGCGCCCTGAAGCACACCTTTCGCCCTGTCGATCAAGATGGCCTGAGCGCCGCCCAGCGGGCCGTCGGGCTCCACGATCTTGTGCCCGAGTTGCGCAAGGTCGGCCCGCACTTCGGGCGCGTAACCCCGCTCCAGCGCCAGCCCCTGCGGCGTCGGGAAGGATCTCGGGGCGTCGATGGCATTTTGCGGGTCCATCCCGAAAGACCGTAGATTGGTGACGAAACGCGCGTGCCCTGCGGGCTGGTAGGCGCCGCCCATCACGCCAAACGGCATGATGACCTTAGCCTTTTCGCGCAGCATCGCCGGGATGATCGTATGCATCGGGCGTTTTCCGCCGGCAGCCTCGTTCGGGTGGCCGGGTGTCAGGCTGAAGCCCGCGCCACGGTTCTGGAACAAGATCCCGTAGCGGTCAGAGGCAAGGCCCGATCCGAAGCCCCAGTAGATCGAATAGATCAGCGATACGGCCATCTGGTCGCGATCGACCACCGTAATGTAGATCGTGTCGCGGTGGGCGGCCTCCGACGCTTGTCTGGGGTCGGGCAGGGCGCGATTTGGGTCGATCAGGGCAGCCAGTTTTGCCGCGGTTTCGGGCGCAAGCATATGGGCCAGCCGGGTGGTATGATCTGGATCGGCGATAAACCTGTCGCGCGCGTCATATGCCAGCTTGGAGGCCTCGGCTTCCAGATGCGCCCGCGCGGCTCCGTAAGGATCCAGCCCGGACAGATCAAAATGGCTCAGGATGTTCAGGATCAGGATCGCGGTCGCGCCCTGACCGTTCGGCGGATGTTCGAGCAGTTCCAGCCCGTCGAAATCACCCCCGACCGGATCGCCATAAGCACAGGCCGTGGCCGCGAGATCATCATGCGTATGGCTGCCCCCAAGGGCACGAAGGCTTTGCACAACATCGTCGGCGACCGGCCCTTCATAAAAGCCCGCGCGGCCCTTCTGGGCGATCTGCTCCAGCACCTTGGCCTGGGCTGGGGCGCGAAAGATCTGCCCGACCTGCGGCACCTGACCCTCCGGCATGTAGAAGTCACGCGCCCGCGCCGCCAATCGCGGTGCATCGCTCACCCAGTCGAAGGCCACGCGGGGGGCGACCGGAATGCCCTCGGTCGCATAGCGGATGGCGGGGGCCAGCGCTGCGGCAAGGCCCGCGCGGCCCCAGTCTGCCGAAAGCCGGCAGAGCGCGTCGACCGCGCCGGGCAGGGTGACGGATTCCACGCTTTCGGTGGGCACATTCGCCCAACCCCTGTCACGCATCGTGGCGGCCGACAGACCAGCGGGGGCACGGCCCGATCCGTTCAGAGCCAGCACTTGCTCCGTTCCCGAAGGCTTCAAAAGAACGAAGCAGTCACCCCCCAGCCCGCACATCTGCGGTTCGGCGATATTCAGGACCATCGCACCTGCAATGGCGGCATCGACGGCATTCCCGCCGGACCGCAGCATGGCTATGGCCGCGTCTGCCGCCAGCGGATGGGAGGTTGCACACATGCCGTTCGTGGCGAAAACCGCCGACCGTCCAGGTTTCTGAAAGTCCCTCATGCGCGCGTCATCCTTCGGTTTGGGATGCGCGGAAGTTAGGGCGATGTCGGGGGGAAGGAAAGACCTCGACAGCGCCTGAAGGGGGGCGAAAAGGCGCTGTCGAGGGAAGCCAAAGAAGCTACATCACCGGACTAGCGGTCAATAACGGGCGAAATTTGGTCTGATTGGGAAATAATCCGGGCAGTTGACCGCAGATTGTGGCTTAGTTCTGCTCAACCGCCCCAAGGCACGGCACGCGGCCACGGCGCGCTGGGCTCCCCGGTCAGGACGCTTTCGACAGGGGCAGGCGAAAATGCAGGCGGTTTCGTCCCGCCTGTCGTTCATAGACGATCTCGTCGGTCAGGGTGCGGATCAGTGCCCAGCCCCACCCCCCCTCGGCCAGATCCTCGATCCGTTCCGCAACCGGCTGCATCTGCCCCTCTGGCAGGGCCATGCCGGGCATGGGATGACCGTCATCTTCCACCCGGCACAGAAGCGCATCACCGGCAGAGGCCAGCATGAGCGAAACCGAAACCTGCCCGGGCGCGCGCCCGGCATAGGCATGTTCGACGATATTGTTCAGCACTTCGGCTAGCGCCAGTTCCAGCGAGCCCGAATCCTCTGGCGACAGGTGGCCGTCAAACCTTGTCTTAATGTCGTTCAGGACGCGCCGCACTTCGCGTTCATCCGCGCGAAGGTGCAGGCCGATCGTCGCATTCAGACACGAGCCGGTCTGTTCAGGCTGCATGCCCATGTCCCTGTCCGGGGGCCTGGAGATGGATGGTAAAGACCGAATCCATGCGCGTCATATGAAAGACTTTGCTGACATTGGGGGTCAGGGCCGCCAATTCCAACCTTCCGGCCGGGGCAAGGAATTTCATCACTGCGACAATGGCACCCAGCCCGGAACTGTCGACAAAACCGACCTGCCCCAGATCGAGGATGATCCGCCCGCCATTGCCAGCGATTTCGCGCATCCGGTCCTTGAACTGGATGGCCACAGCTGCGTCAATTCGGTCCTCCTCCACTCGGATGACCTGCGCGCCGTCAATGTCTTGCGAAGAAAGCTGCATCCCCTTACCCCAAGTCCTGTTGCATTGCAGCCCAGATTAGGGACCATTCCTTACCAAAGCGTATCGTCGCTTCGCAGTATCGGGAGAGGTCGCGATGGAAGAGATCGTCATCTGTGGTGCGGCACGCACCGCCATCGGCGGGTTTCAGGGATCATTCGCCGAGCTGAGCGCGCCGGAGCTGGGCGGGCAGGCGATCCGCGCCGCCCTTGGCAGCATTCCCGGCGATCGGGTGAGCGAACTTCTGATGGGCTGCGTCTTGCCCGCGGGTCAGGGCCAGGCCCCGGCGCGGCAGGCCGGGTTTCATGCGGGTCTTCCACGCGACGTGCCGGCAACGACAGTCAACAAGATGTGCGGCTCGGGGATGAAGACCGTGATGCTGGCCTTCGACCAACTTCGGGCAGGGGCGAGCGGACTTGTGGTAGCGGGCGGGATGGAGAGCATGACCAAAGCACCATACCTTCTGCCGAAGATGCGCGCGGGCGCGCGGTTGGGCCATGCGCAGGCGCTTGATCACATGTTTCTGGACGGGCTGGAGGATGCCTATGCCCGTGATGCCGCTGGCGGCGGTCGGCTGATGGGCACGTTCGCCGAAGATTGCGCGTCTGCCTTTGGTTTTTCGCGCCAGGCGCAGGATGCCTTTGCGCTGGCCTCGCTGGAACGGGCGCGTGCGGCGGCGGCAAACGGGGCGTTTGCGGATGAAATCACCCCGGTTGAAGTGACCACCCGCGCAGGTACGACCAGTATCAGCGAAGATGAACAGCCGGGAACGGCGCGCCCCGAAAAGATCCCGCTGCTGAAGCCAGCCTTCCGGGCGGGAGGCACGGTGACGGCGGCCAATTCCTCCTCGATTTCCGACGGGGCGGCGGCGCTGGTTCTGGCCACGCGGAGCACGGCAGAGCGCGGCGCCCTGCCCATCCGCGCCCGGATTTTAGGTCATGCCGGCCATGCCCAGGCGCCCGCCGACTTTCCGACCGCGCCGGTGCCCGCCGCGCAAAAGCTGCTGGGCCGGCTTGGCCTGACCGCCGCGGACATCGACCTGTGGGAAGTCAACGAAGCCTTTGCGGTCGTGCCCATGGCTTTCATGCGGGAACTCGGGCTGTCGCACGAGCGGGTCAATGTGAACGGTGGCGCGTGCGCGCTGGGCCATCCGATCGGCGCGTCAGGGGCGCGTATTCTGGTCACGCTTCTGAATGCCCTCGAAAAGCGCGGGTTGCGCCGGGGCCTTGCCGCCATCTGCATCGGCGGCGGCGAAGGCACCGCGATGGTGATCGAACGGGTTTGAAGTCATCCCAAACCGCCCGGACCGCTGAAATTCTGTCCCTTTTGGGGGGTCAGGGGCGACAGAAGGCTTGGCGCAGGACGGCGATTACCTGGATGATCTCGGGGCGTTCTATGTGGTATAGGACGTTGCGCCCGTCCCGGCGGGCCTCGACGATCCGTTCGGACCGCAGCCGCATCAGAAGTTGCGAAACTTTCGGCTGGGGCATGCCAAGCCGGGCCTCGATCTCGGTTACGGACCGTTCGCTGTCGATCAGCTGGCACAGGATGTCGAGCCGCCCCTCATGCGCCAGCGCCTTGAGGAAAACCGCCGCCCGCGCAGAAGATCCAAGCGCGCCCTGGGGGTCAAAGCCGCCTTCACCCTGTTCGGAATGGCCCGGCCGCTTGTTCATCTAGATTGCCGCATCATGGGTCTTTTGCCGGAAGACGATATAGATCGCCGGGATGACCAGCACGGTCAGCATCGTCGAAGACGCCAGCCCGAACAGAAGCGAGATCGCCAGCCCCTGAAAGATCGGATCGGTCAGGATTGTCACCGCCCCGATCATCGCTGCAAGCGCAGTCAGCAGGATCGGCTTGAAGCGGATCGCGCCGGCATCCAGCAAAACCTCACGCAGAGGGCGCCCGGTATCGGCGGCACTGCGGATGAAATCCACCAGCAGGATCGAGTTCCTGACGATGATCCCGGCAAGCGCGATGAAGCCGATCATGGAGGTGGCCGAGAACGGCGCGCCGAACAGCCAATGGCCAACGAGGATGCCGATGAAGGTCAAGGGCACAGGCGTCAGGATCACGAGCGGCAGCTTGAACGACCCGAACTGTGCGACCACCAGGATATAGATGCCTAAAAGCGCCACCATGAAGGCCGCACCCATGTCGCGGAACGTCACCCAAGTGACTTCCCATTCGCCGTCCCAAAGGATCGTCGGATGTCTAGTGTCTTCGGGCTGGCCGTGCAGCGCGATTTCCGGTTTCGGCAGGTCCCCCCAGTCGGCGGCGTCAATCGCGCGGTTCACTTCGATGATGCCGTAGAGCGGGGCCTCGAACGCGCCCGCAAGTTCGGCCGTCACCATTTCCGCGGCTTTGCCGTTGTGGCGGAACACCGGGAAGGATTGCAGTTCGCGGCTGATGGTGATCACGTCGCCAAGTTCGACGACCGAACGGTCGCCCGGCAGAAGGTTGGCCGGGATCGGCGTTGCCAGTGCCCGCTCGTCCAGCACGCGATTGGCCTTGCCGGGCGCCAGCCGGATCGGCAGGGGCTGACGGCCATCCGAACGATGCGAATAGCCGACGGTTGTGCCGCCATACAGCATCCCGATGGTCTGGAACACATCCGCCTGCTCGACCTTGTGGAAGTCGAGCGCCGCATCGTCGAGCGTGATCCGCAGGCGTTCGGCCTGTGTGCCGAAACTGTCGTCCACATCGACGATGAAGGGGACGGTGGCAAATATTTCGCGCAGCTTGGCGGCAACGGCCCGTCGGGTTTCGGCGTCCGGCCCATAGACCTCGGCCAGAAGGGTCGCAAGCACCGGCGGGCCGGGGGGCGGTTCGACGACCTTGACCGATATGCCCGAAGGCAGGCCCAAGGCGGCGATACGGCTGCGCAGATCAAGCGCAATGTCGTGGCTTTCGCGTGTCCGTTCGCCTTTTTCGGTCAGATTGACCTGAAGATCGCCAAAGCGCGGCTCGGCGCGCAGATAATAGTGCCGCACGAGGCCGTTGAAGTTAAAGGGGGCCGCCGTTCCCGCGTGGCTTTGGATCGTATGGATTTCCTCGACCGGGGACAGGGCCGCCGCGATGGCCTGAAGGGTGCGGTCCGTATCCTCGACGGAGCTGCCCCTCGGCATGTCGACCACGACGGCAAGTTCGGACTTGTTGTCGAAAGGCAGAAGTTTGACCGTGACATGTTTCGTATAGAAGAGCCCCATCGAAGCGATGGTGATCGCGGCCACCGTCAGAAGGAACTGCCCCGACCGCCGCCGGGACATCAGGATCGGCGCGGCCACCCGCCGGTAAAGCCGCCCCAGTGTACCGCCGTCCGACGCTCCGTGCCCGCCGTGCCCGTGCTGTCCGCCATGATCTTTCCCGATCTTCATCATCAGCCAGGGCGTCACGATGACCGCCACGAAGAAGGAGAAGACCATTGCCGCCGATGCGTTTGACGGGATCGGCGACATGTAAGGCCCCATCAGGCCCGATACGAAGAGCATTGGCAAAAGGGCGGCTACGACCGTCAATGTCGCGACGATGGTCGGATTGCCGACCTCGCCCACGGCATCTACGGCCGCCGCCTTGCGGGAACGGCCGTCGTTCATCCCCCAATGCCGGGCGATATTCTCGATCACCACGATCGCGTCATCAACCAGAATGCCGATGGAGAAGATCAGCGCGAACAAAGACACCCGATTCAGCGTGTAGCCCATGACCCGCGCGGCAAAGAGCGTCAGCAAGATCGTGACCGGAATGACGATCAACACCACGACCGCCTCACGCCAGCCGATCGCCAGCCAGACGAGCAGCACGATGGAAAGCGTCGCCAACCCCAGATGGAACAGAAGTTCGTTAGCCTTTTCGTTGGCTGTCTCGCCATAGTCGCGGGTGATATGCGTGCTGATCCCCTCGGGGATGACCGTGCCTTGCAAGCGCGCGACTTCGGCCCGGATTTCTTCGGCAATGGCGACGGCATTGGCGCCCGGACGCTTCGCGATGGCCAGGGTTACGGCGGGGACGCGGGCGAAGGTTTCGCCAAGCCGTTCCAGATGGAAAAGCCGTGTCTCCTTTGGGTCGGTCGCCAGCGAAACATCGGCCACGTCGCGGACATAGACGGGCCGACCGTCGCGGGTCGTCACCAGAAGATTGGCGATGTCAGGCAGGTTGGTCAGCGTCTCTCCGGCGGAAAGGCCGATCTGGGCGCCGCCATCGCGGATCGTACCGACGGCAAAGGTGGTGTTTGCGCCCTCGATTTTGCCCGCGAGCGCCTGAAGTGTCAGCCCGGCGCGGGCCAGACGTTCGGGGTCCGGCGTGATGCGGATTTCTTCGGGCTGATCGCCGACCAGATAGGTCAGGCCAATGTCGGGCAGCGCCGCAATCGCGACCTGCATCTCGCGTGCGATGCGGGTCAGATCAGCCGCGGTCCAGCGCTCGGCTACCGCCGGGTCGGGGGCCAGCGTCACGCTCATGATCGCCACATCGTCGATCCCGCGCCCCACGATCAGCGGCTCGGGAATGCCCTTGGGCAGTCGGTCGATGTTTGCCATCACCTTTTCATGGATACGCAAGATGGCGGCGTCTGCCGATGTGCCGACCTCGAACCGCGCCGTCACCACCGCGCCATCGTCCTGGGTCTGGGAATAGACATGCTCGACCTCAGGGATCGACTTGACGATGGTTTCCAGCGGTTCAGTCACCAATTTTACCGCATCATCGGCGCGCAGCCCGTCGGCACGTACATGGATGTCGACCATCGGGACAGAGATCTGCGGCTCTTCCTCGCGCGGAAGCGTCATCAGGGCGACGACCCCCAGGATCAGCGCGGCCAGAAGCGCCAGCGGCGTCAGGGGCGACGTGATGAAGGCGCGGGTCAGGGCCCCGGCGATGCCGGGGCTGATGGGTCGGGATGGCTCAATCATGGCGTAACCACCCTGTCGCCGGACCGCAGGCCGCTGAGTATTTCGCGCATCGGTCCCTGTTCACTTTCGACAAGAGCGCCGGGCACGACCGCCACCGGCAAATCGCCTGCATCGGTTGCAACGCGCACATAATCTATCCCCGACCGGGTTTCGATTGCGGCCTCTGGCACAGCCAGCACCGCGCGCCGCTCAACGGGCACGTGGACGAGCACGCGCTGACCGATGAACATGTCGGTCAAGCCCTCCACCGCGACATCGGCGATGACCCGGCCATTTTCTATCTGAGGATAGACTTTCTCGACGATACCTGTGCCGTCCTCCACGGCCACCTTCGTGCCAACCGTCAGTTCGGCGGCATGGCGTTCGGGGATGGCGAGGCGCAGGAACACCCCGCCCCCGGCGACGGTCGCCACCGGCTCGCCCGGCATCACCACCGCGCCCAGCCGTTGCGGCACGGTCAAGATCCTGCCGGTGGCCGGGGTGATCACGTCGCCTTCGGCAATCTGCTGGGAGGTCACGGCGCGGGCGGCCTCTGCCTCGGTCAGGGCATTGCGTGCCACCTCGACGGTGGTGCGCACCTGATCGACACGCTGAACGGTGGTGGCACCGCGCGCCAGCAGTTCATCGTGCCGTTTCAGTTCGGCTTCGGCGTTTTGCAGTTGCGAGCGGGCAGCGTCGATGCGCGCCTGTGCCGCCGAAAGCTGCGATTCCAGCTTGGGATCGACGATCCGCCCGATGACGTCGCCTGCCTTGACCTCGCTGCCTTCGCTGACATCGAGCGTGACCAGCGTGCCGCCGATCCGACTGCGCGCCGGCATCACATAGCGGCTTTCCACCCGCCCGAAGAGCGCCTTGCTTTCTACCACCTCGATCGGTGCAAGCGTCAGGTCCGCCGCCCAGCCCGGTAAGGCGAACCCCAGAGACAGCAGAAGCAAGGCAGACATACGCATCAGGCCGTTCCTTCTTTCAGCCCCATGGCGCGGAAGACAGAGGCGGCGGGGCAGATGCCAGTAAAGGACGATTGCAGAAGGTTAGCACCGACAAAAACGGTCAGCCACACGAAGTGCGGCGAAACCCACCATGTGAGCGCGACCGACAGAAGAACCATGAACCCCGCAAAAGCGGTGATGGCGCGGTGAACAGTCATTTCATTTCTCCTTCAACATGTGTGGCTTTCAGCTTGTCGATACCCAGCGCCTGAAGCGCGAGGCGTTCGTAATAGGGTTCGGCCCGGCCCATGCGGATCTTGCGCAGGAAATATTTCTCGAACCCGACCTTGGCGTAATGAACCCACTTGCCCGAGGATGACCAGTTAACATTGCGCGGCGGAATCTGTGGCTGGGCCACGAAGGCAATGCCTGAATCACCGAAATCGGCAAGGCAGACGGCATTCCAGCTGCCCACCTCGCGCGGCTCCTCGCCCTTCAGAAGAGCCGCGATATTGTGGGCGGTCGCCGTCACCATGCTTTCGATCATGAAGCCGGTCTTCGGCACGCCAACCGGCACGGGCGTCGGCCCCATTGGTGGGATGGCCACGCCCACGCCGACCGCGAAGATGTTCTTGAAGGCAGGATTACGCTGGTATTTGTCGACCAGGATGAAGCCACGCGGATTGGTCAACCCTTCGATCCCGCGCACCGCTGCCACACCCCGGAAAGCAGGCAACATCATCGAATAGGCAAAGGGTAAGTCGTGGGTCTTTTTGACCGCGCCATCCTCGCCAACTTCCTCGACATGCATCGTGCCGGCTTCGACCGATTTCACGCGGGCGTTGGTGATCCATTTCACATGTTTTTCGCGCAGCGCCGATTCCAGCAGACCCTTCGTGTCGCCCACCCCGTCCAGCCCCAGATGCCCGACGTAGGGTTCAGAGGTGACAAACGTCATCGGCACCCGGTCGCGGATCTTCGCACGGCGAAGTGCGGTTTCCAGGATGA
>DAORUY010000105.1:0-9689 GCA_035433445.1 Paracoccaceae bacterium | reverse complement strand
GACCGGGGGCAGAAGGGCTTCAAATACACGCTGGCAAAGTTCATGAAGGTGCGTGGCGCGGATGCGATCATCGCGCAAGGCCGCAAGCGCAAGGCGAAGAATGCCGACTTCTACGCCTCCCTTGAGCGGCAATACGGCGTGCCGGCCGGGATCATCTTGGCTATTCACGGGATGGAGACGGGGTTTGGCAGCTTCAAGGGCGATACCAATGTCGTCTCGGCTATCGCCACTTTGGCCTATGATTGCCGCCGGTCGGACTTTTTTACCGACCATCTGATCGGGGCGCTGATGCTGGTCGATCAGGGCACGATCACACCAAAATCGGTTGGGGCCAAACATGGCGAGATCGGCCATACCCAGTTCCTGCCCGGCAATGCGCTGCGCTACGGGGTCGATGGCAACGGCGACGGACGGGTCGATCTGAACGATACTGCTGATGCGCTGGCGTCGACTGCGAACTTCCTCAGCGCGAAAGGCTGGCGGCGTGGCGCGGGCTATCAGGAGGGGCAACCGAACTTCGCCGTCCTGAAGGAATGGAACGCGGCCAGCGTCTATCAGCAGGCTCTGGCAATCATGGGCGCGAAGATCGACGGTTAGCGTGCGCGCGACCGGGGGGAAGGCGACTATTTCAGCTCCACCTCGATGAAACTCATCACACTGTCGCCAGCATTGACGACATTATGCTCCACCCCTTCGGTGCGCCGGTAGGCGGTGCCCGCAGGAACCGTCACCTGACGCGATCCGCCGCCGGGTTCTTCCAGCAGCATGTGGCAATCGGTGATCGTGGTGATCACATAGTCGAACCCATGCCGGTGCCAGCCGGTTTCAGCCCCCGGCACGAAATCGAACCGGGTGACGCGGACGCGGGCATCGTCGATCATCTGGGTGGCGGTGCAGGCGGGGCGCACGGCAAACTCCGTCGTGAAGAGAAGTGGAAAGGGCCGGGGTTGCGCCCGGCCCGATTTGTCATTCCAGCGTGTCGAGCACTTCTTTCAGAGTGCCGATCAGCCGGTCAATCTCGGCCTTGGAGATGATCAGCGGCGGCGACATGGCGATGATGTCGCCGGTGGTGCGGATCAAGATGCCCTTCTCGTAAGCCTTCAGGAAGGCGGAGAAGGCGCGCTTCGTCGGCTCGCCCGCGATCGGTTCCAGTTCCACCGCGCCGATCAGGCCCATGTTGCGGATGTCGATCACATGGCGCGTGCCCTTAAGCCCATGGAGCGCATTTTCCCAATAGGGCGCCAGTTCGGCGGCGCGCTCAAAAAGGCCTTCCTGCTTGTAGGTCTCAAGCGTCGCGATCCCGGCGGCGGCGGCTATCGGGTTGCCGGAATAGGTGTAGCCGTGGAAGAGCTCGATCACATGCTCGGGGCCATTCATGAAGGCATCATGCACTTCGCCCGTGGTGATGACCGCGCCCATCGGGATGACACCGTTGGTCAGGCCCTTGGCCGTCGTCATCATGTCTGGCAGGACGTTGAAATGCTGGGCGGCGAAGGCGCTGCCAAGACGACCGAAGCCGGTGATGACTTCATCAAAAATCAGCAAGATGCCGTGCTTCTTGGTGATGGCGCGCAGCTTTTCCAGATAGCCCTTCGGCGGCAGCAAGACGCCGGTGGACCCTGCCATCGGCTCAACGATCACCGCCGCGATGGTTTCGGCCCCATGCAGCGCCACGATCCGCTCCAGATCGTCCGCCAGGTTCGCGCCATGTTCGGGCTGGCCCTTGGTAAAGGCGTTCTGCGCCGGAAGATGGGTATGCGGCAGGTGATCGACACCGGCCAGCAGCGTGCCGAAAAACTTGCGGTTGTTGACGATACCGCCGACGGAGATGCCGCCGAAATTCACGCCATGGTAGCCGCGTTCGCGGCCGATCAGCCGGGTGCGGGTGCCTTCGCCACGCGCCCGGTGATAGGCGATGGCGATTTTCAGCGCGGTTTCAACGGATTCGGAACCGGAGTTGGTGTAGAACACATGCTCCATGCCCTTGGGCGAAATGTCGATGATGCGGTTGGCGAGTTCGAAGGCGATTGGATGGCCCATCTGGAAGGCGGGCGCGTAATCAAGCTCGGCCGCCTGTTTCTGGATCGCCTCGGTGATCAGCGGACGGCAGTGACCGGCGTTGCAGCACCAAAGACCCGCGGTCCCGTCCAGAACCTGACGGCCTTCGGCGGTGGTGTAATGCATGTCCTTGGCCGCGACGAACATACGCGGGTTCTTCTTGAACTGCCGGTTCGAGGTGAAGGGCATCCAGAATGCGTTCAGATCGTTCGGTGCGGGCTTGCGGTCAAGCGCCATGTCAGACTCTCCCAAATGTCGGTGCGGCGCTGGCTTGTGCCGCAATGATTATGCTGGACCTGCCGGTCTGCGGCCAAACTATCAGAGGGCCAAATGACAATAAAGCAAAACGTAGCGATTTTGAGCGATTTGCTAAATAAATTTTGCACCTCACGGAAAGGTTGGCGACCGGACCGTTGCGCGGTTAGGTAAGGAAGGAACACGGGCAATCGGGCGGACTCTTGTGAGCCAGACGCGACAAAGAAACAGCGGGGGCCGTGCGCCAACCCGGATTCAGGCGAAGAACCGTCAGGCGATTCTGGATGCGGCGCTTGAGGTTTTTTCGGCCTCGGGCTTTCGCGGCGCGACGCTGGATCAGATCGCCGAGGTGGCAGGCCTGTCCAAGCCCAACCTGCTCTATTATTACCCTTCGAAAGAAGCGGTCCATGCCGAACTTCTGGCACGGCTTCTGGACAATTGGCTGGATCCCCTGAGGGCGCTCGATCCGGCGGGCGTGCCGATGGCCGAACTTCTGGGATATGTGCGGCGCAAGCTGGACCTGAGCCGCGACTATCCACGCGAAAGCCGGCTCTTCGCCAATGAGATCTTGCAAGGCGCGCCGCGAATCATGGAAGCGCTGACCGGCGAGCTGAAAGCGCTGGTCGATGAAAAAGCCGCTGTCATCGCGCGCTGGCAGGAGGAAGGGCACCTCGCCGCCCTGCCCCCGCACCATCTGATCTTTTCGATCTGGGCACTGACACAGCATTATGCCGATTTCGACGTGCAGGTACGGGCCGTGCTGGGCGAAGGCCACGATCCCTACGCCGAGGCGCAGGATTTCCTGGATCGGCTTTTCACCCGCCTGCTGACGCCCGCCTGAAGTTGGCCGGTGGGCTGGCCGCAAGGTCGGGGCGATCCCCAGCGCCCCGCGACGTTAACCATCACACCTTAAGCAGAGCCTCCGTAAAGCTCCGGTTAACCGCCTAGCCTCACACTGGGGCCGGTGGGGGTTCCTCGATGGAGGAAGCCATGGTGGACTATCTGAACGGATTGCAGCCGCAGACCGCGCTTGCAGTGCTGGGCCGCGCGCCCAAACCGACGACCAGCCAACAGGTGCCCGCGGCGTCGGGCGGCGGCGAAAGCCGCAATGATGCCCATGCGCCGCCGCACGGCCGGACCCCACCCCCTCCGCTGATTGAGCCGCACGATCGGCCAACCGGGCCGCCACCGGCGTTCGAGGCCAATCTGCTGGAAGTGGAGGCGAAGGCACGCCGAGAGAATCCGCGCCTGTCAGACGACGACGGCGAAGCCCACGCCGACGCCCGGCAAAGCGGAGGTCCGCAGTCTCCGGCACGGCAGAAATGGCAAGGCCCGGACATGCCGGACCCCGCCCTGATCGACTATCACGCCTGATCTATTCGGCGGCCTTCGCAGCCGGGTTGTTGGGGTGCGTCGTCCAGTTGGCATAAGTGCCAACCTTGCGGCCGGTGCGCTTGTCGATCTCGCCCAACGGCAGTTCGCGCATGGTGATGCAGTTCGTCACAGGGCAGACGTCGATGCACAGGTTGCAGGCCACGCATTCTTCCTCTTTCACGGTGAAGGTGCGGTCGGCGGACATGTCGATGGCCTGATGGCTCGTATCTTCGCAGGCCGCATAGCAGCGACCGCATTTGATGCAGGCATCCTGGTCGATCACGGCCTTTGTGACATAGTTCAGGTTCAGATACTGCCAGTCGGTCACGTTCGGCACCGCGCGGCCCACCAGATCGGCAGTCGAGGCAAAGCCCTTTTCGTCCATATATTGCGACAGGCCGGAAATCATTTCCTGCACGACCTTGAAACCATAGGTCATCGCCGCCGTGCAGACCTGCACATTGCCCGCGCCAAGCGCCATGAATTCCGCCGCATCGCGCCAGGTGGTCACGCCACCGATACCGCTGATCGGCAGGCCGCGCGTCGCCTCGGCCCGGGCAATCTCGGCCACCATGTTCAGCGCAATCGGCTTGACCGCGGGGCCGCAATATCCGCCATGGGTTCCCTTGCCATCGATCGTGGGTTCGGGGGCAAAGAGGTCCAGATCGACCGAGGTGATCGAATTGATCGTGTTGATCAGGCTGACCGCATCCGCCCCGCCGCGTTTGGCGGCCTCGGCGGGTTTACGGACATCAGTGATGTTCGGGGTCAGCTTCACGATGCAGGGCATGCGGCTATATTGCTTGACCCAGCGCGTGACCATTTCGATATATTCCGGCACCTGGCCCACGGCAGACCCCATGCCGCGTTCGGCCATGCCGTGCGGACAGCCGAAATTCAACTCCACCCCGTCGGCTTCGGTATCCTCGATCCGCTTCAGGATGTCCTTCCAGCTTTCCTCGTCGCAGGGCACCATCAGCGAGATGATCAGCGCCCGGTCACGCCACTTGCGCTTGACCTCCTTGATTTCCTGAAGGTTCACCTCAAGCGGGCGGTCGGTGATCAGTTCGATATTGTTCAGCCCCAGAAGGCGGCGGTCCGCCCCCCAGATCGCGCCATAACGCGGGCCGTTCACGTTCACCACCGGCGGGCCTTCGGACCCGAGCGTCTTCCACACCACCCCGCCCCAGCCCGCCTCATACGCGCGTTCGACGTTGTATTTCTTGTCCGTCGGCGGTGCCGAAGCCAGCCAGAACGGGTTTGGGCTTTTGATGCCGATGAAATTCGATGTCAGATTTGCCATTGCGTGATCCTCCGTAGGGCGGGCTTCAGCCCGCCACCCCCATCAGGCTTGCATGAATGTCTTCGGCCGCATCGCGTCCCTCCGCGACCGCCGTCACCGTCAGATCCTCGCCGCCCGAAGCACAGTCGCCTGCCGCCCAGACACCTGACAGGCTGGTGCGCCCTGCCCCGGTCACGGTGATCTTGCCGCCAGCAATCGCCAGCCCGTCCGGCGCGCCGCTCAGCGTCTGGCCGATGGCCTTCATCACCTGATCGGCACGGACACGGAAGGTCTCCGCCGAAAGTACCAGCCCGCCCGGACCGTCGGTCGTATAGGCAAACTCGACTTCCTGCGCCGCGCCGTTGCCATGGACCCGCACCGGGGCGACATTGTGCAAGATGCGCACACCCGAAGCCGTGGCATGATCCTGCTCATAGTCCGACGCCGACATCTTTTCGCGCCCGCGCCGGTAGGCGATGGTGACATTCTGCGCGCCGAGAAGCTTTGACTGCACTGCGGCATCGACCGCCGTCATGCCGCCGCCGATCACCACCACGTCGCGGCCGATCTTCAGCTTGCCCTTGTCCGGCTGCTGGCGCAGGTCGGCGATGAAATCGACCGCGTTGACCACATTTGCCAAGGCCTCGCCGTCCGAGCGCAGCGCATTCACCCCGGCAAGGCCGATGGCCAGCACAACCGCGTCATGCTCTTTGCGCAGCCCATCAAGGGTCAGCCCTTTTCCAAGGCTCTTGCCATGTTCGACCCGGATGCCGCCGATCTTCAGAAGCCAAGCGACCTCCTCGGCCGCAAATGTGCCCGGCGCCTTGTAGCTGGCGATTCCATATTCGTTCAGCCCGCCCGTCTTCGCCCGCGTATCATAGATCACGACCTCATGACCCTTCATCGCCAGACGGTGCGCCGCCGACAGCCCCGCAGGCCCCGCGCCCACGACCGCGATTGTCTTGCCGGTCGCCTTTCCGCGGGCGAAGGGATGGACGCCTGCCTCCATGAGCGTGTCGGTGGCGTAGCGCTGCAGGCGGCCGATCTCGACGGGTTTGCCTTCGGCGGTTTCGCGCACGCAGGCTTCCTCACACAACTGTTCGGTCGGGCAGACGCGGGCGCACATGCCGCCAAGGATGTTTTGCGAAAAGATGGTCTTCGCCGCCGCCTCTGGCGTATCAGTAGCGATCTGGCGAATGAACAGCGGAATGTCGATCGTCGTCGGGCAAGCGGTCATGCAGGGCGCGTCATGACAAAAATAACAGCGATCCGCCGCGACGCGCGCCTCGTGCCGGTCAAAGCGCGGGGCTATGTCATTGAAGTTCTTTGCATAATCTTCGGCGGAAAGCCGACCCGACGCCACTCCGGGCGTGAACTGGCTGTTGGACACATCTGCCTCCCTGGCTTGTTCGTTGCAGGAAGTCTGGCATGAGTCGGTTTTTTTATCAAATGGTAAATATTTTCCGTCCTTCCGCCAAACGACGATGCGTTAGCGCCATCAATATCGCGGCTTTTCACCACTGGGCCTTGCCGCTATATAAGTCACAGCATGCAAGCCCGCACTGGATCGCAAGACGGGCAGGACACAGGACCCGCAGAGGACTTCATGACCAAAACCCCCCACGAGAGTGACGTTGCTTTCATCCAGGCGCTTGCCGAACTTCTGAACCAGAACGATCTGGCCGAATTGAGCGTGAAGCGCGAATATGGCGAGAATGACAGCCTGAACGTCCGCGTGTCGAAATACAGCCCCCCGGCGCCGGTGGCCTATGCCGCCGCCCCGATGGCGGCCCCGGCCCCCGCAGCGGCCCCTGCCGCCGCCGCGCCTGCCGCAGCGGCCTCAAGCGATCCCTCAAGCCATCCGGGCGCTGTCGCCTCGCCCATGGTTGGCACCTGTTATCTGTCGCCCGAACCGGGCGCGTCGGCCTTCATCTCGGTCGGCGATCAGGTCAAGGAAGGCCAAACGCTCTTGATCATCGAGGCGATGAAGACCATGAACCACATCCCCTCGCCCCGCGCGGGCACCGTCAAGCGCATTCTGGTCGAGGATGGCACCCCCGTCGAATTCGGCGCGCCGCTTCTCATCATCGAGTGAGGGCGCGATGTTCAAGAAAATCCTGATCGCGAACCGGGGCGAGATTGCGCTTCGGGTGATCCGCGCCTGCAAGGAAATGGGCATCCAGTCGGTCGCCGTCCATTCGACGGCGGACACCGATGCGATGCATGTGCGGATGGCGGATGAAAGCGTCTGCATCGGGCCTGCGCCGTCGTCGCAGTCTTACCTGTCGATCCCAGCCATCGTCTCGGCCTGCGAGATCACCGGGGCCGAAGCGATCCATCCGGGTTACGGGTTCCTGTCTGAAAACGCGGCCTTCGTGCAGGTTCTGGAAGATCACAACATCACCTTCATCGGCCCGTCGGCGGAACATATCCGCATCATGGGCGACAAGATCACCGCCAAGGACACCGCCAAGCGTCTGGGCATTCCGGTTGTTCCGGGATCGGACGGCGGCGTGGCCGAAGTGGTGGATGCCAAGCGCGTGGCGCTGGAAATCGGCTATCCGGTGATCATCAAGGCCACCGCCGGTGGCGGCGGACGTGGCATGAAGGTCGCGCGCGACGAGGACGAGCTGGAAGTGGCCTTCCGCACGGCGCGCAGCGAAGCGAAGGCCGCCTTCGGCAATGATGAAGTCTATATCGAGAAGTACCTGCAAAAGCCCCGCCATATCGAGATTCAGGTATTTGGCGACGGCAAGGGCAACGCCGTGCATCTGGGCGAGCGCGATTGTTCCTTGCAGCGCCGTCACCAGAAGGTGTTCGAGGAAGCCCCTGGCCCGGTGATCGACGCCGAAACCCGCGCCAAGATCGGCAAGGTCTGCGCCGATGCAGTGGCCGCGATCAACTATATCGGGGCGGGCACGATCGAATTCCTCTATGAGGACGGCGAGTTCTATTTCATCGAGATGAACACCCGGCTTCAGGTTGAGCATCCGGTGACAGAAGGCGTCTTCGGCGTCGACCTCGTGCGTGAACAGATCCGCGTGGCGGCGGGTCTGCCGATGGAGTTCCGCCAGGAAGACCTCAAGGTCAAGGGCCACGCGATCGAGGTCAGGATCAACGCCGAAAAGGTGCCGGACTTTGCGCCGCGCCCCGGACGGATCACCCAGTTCCATGCGCCGGGCGGCCTTGGCGTGCGGATGGACAGTGCGCTTTACGACGGCTACACGATCCCGCCCTACTACGACAGTCTGATCGGCAAGCTGATCGTGCAGGGCCGCGACCGGCCCGAAGCATTGGCGCGGCTGAAACGCGCGCTGTCGGAACTGATCGTGGACGGGCAAGGGGTGGAAACCACTGTGCCGCTGTTCCATGCGCTTTTGGAAGATCCCGACATCCAGGCGGGCAACTATTCCATTCACTGGCTGGAAAAATGGCTGGCGCGGACCTACGGCTGAAGGTTTTGGGTCAGTGCCGGGGGCTTTGCCCCCGGACCCCCGAGGTATTTGAACCAAGATGAAAGAGCAGGCCGCTCTGACCCCCGAAAACATGCTGCAAGCCTATCGGCGCGGGGTCTTCCCGATGTCCGAGTCGGCGGACAGTGCGGTTCTGCATTGGGTCGAGCCGCAGTTGCGCGGGATTTTTCCGCTTCAAGGGTTTGCCATCTCGCGTTCGCTCAGGCGTCGGATTCGGGCGGGCGGGTATGAGGTGACGTGCGACCGCGCTTTCATGGACGTCGTGCGGGCCTGTGCGGCGCGACCGCAGACCTGGATCAACCAGGACCTTCTGGAGCTTTATCAGGCGCTTCACCGGGACGGTCATGCTCATTCGGTCGAGGTGTGGATCGACGGGGCGCTGGCGGGCGGGGTGTTCGGGCTGACGATCGGGCGGGCTTTCATGGGCGAAAGCATGTTTTCGCTTCGCACGGATGGATCGAAGATCGCTCTGGCCTATCTGGTGGACCGGCTGAGGCGCGGCGGGTTCGTGCTCTTCGACACGCAATTCCTGACGCCACATCTGGCAAGCCTTGGGGCTGTCGAAATTCCGCAGGCCGACTATCTGGCGCAACTGAAGTCCGCGCTGACGGGCGAGGCGGATTTCACCGGACCCGCAGTGCCTCAGCCCTCAGGATTGATGCAGCTTTCCACCCAGATGTCATAACGCGGATGATCCATCGCCGACAGCGCCGGGCTGCTGGCGATCATCCAGCCGGTGAAGACCGTGGCACCTGCACCATCGGTAACAGTGACATGGGCGAACGCGTCGGCGGCGGCATTGTCGGCGGGGAAGCGGCAGGCGCTAAGGCTGACCGTCAGCGGTCCGAAGGCGGTGCTTTCGCCGATCTTCACCGTCAGGTCCGTAGTCTGGCCGGATTGTTTGTCCAGCCCGCGCAGGATGGCGCCTGGAGCATCGCTGACCGTTTGCGCGCGAAGCCCGCCTGCCACAAGGGCTGCACCAAACGCAAGGACCAGCGCGGGCCGCATCAGGGTTCCGTTCCGCTTTTATCGGACGATCCGCTGACGAATTTCATCAGAAGCTGGATCAGGCCGACTGCCCCCTGCGTGTCGATGATCTCGCCGCCTGCCGCCAGCATCTCGGGGCTGCCGCCGGGCTGGATCTCGACGAAAGTGCCGCCCAGAAGCCCTTCGGAGGAGATGAGGGCCGTGCTGTCGTCGGGGATGGCGATCCCGTCCTTCACGGTGAAGGTGGCATCTGCGTAGTA